>NZ_JBEOPJ010000026.1:0-46437 GCF_040309945.1 Shewanella sp. AC34-MNA-CIBAN-0136
TGGCCAAAACATGACAGCAGTTTGTCGAATATGCCCATGCGTCCCCTTCGGGGATAAAAGAGTAGGTCATTTCCAGGGGCCTGATGGACTTGCAATAGTCGCGAAACAGCCGGTTATCATATAGCGGTTTTTTTTGTTCAAAATTTGAGGGTATGGTGATTGATAGCATCCATCATAATGCAAACGATATACCCATGCGTCACCTTCGGGGATAATCAAGAGTAGGTCATTTCCAGACGCCTAATTGACTCGAAAGAATAGTGATAAGCCCGTTACTAACGTAACGGTTTTTTTTACGTCTATAATTTGTGGCCAAATTGGTAGAATCAGTCGAGCGAGGCTTGATAAAATAAGCTGGATTTTTACGTAAGCAATTAGCACTGTATCAGTTAATTTCGACTGATGTATCTCAGAGTATGTAGCGGCATTAATCGATACAACGTTTTAGATTGTGATCTTTTTTAGCGGTAATCATGCTAATTTGTTAGCTATTCCCTGCTACAATAACAATATATTTCTGAATACGATGCCTTTCTATCTATGCCTATTTTGCTTACTTCATTAAACACATTTGGCCTTAATCAGTATTGCGACTCTTTAGTTGAAGTGACTAGCAAAGAGGAGTTAATAAAGATAAGTTTTGAGTTGTATCAACAACAAAAGAACATGCTTATTCTCGGAGGAGGCAGTAACGTCGTATTTACTGACAATTTTCAGGGAACTGTGGTTAAAGTGAGTACCAAGGGCATTACGATTATTGAAGATGATGATTTTTATTATCTCACGGTTCAAGCCGGTGAAAATTGGCATCAATTAGTTAAATATTGCTTAACTAAACATATTTATGGTTTAGAAAATATGGCTCTGATCCCTGGAACTGTAGGCGCAGCGCCAATACAAAATATCGGTGCTTATGGTGTTGAGTTTAATCGTTATTGTCACAAGATTGAATTTTTACAACTCGATACTGGTAACTTGGTACATTATAATAACGAACAATGTCACTTTGGTTATCGTGAATCCATTTTTAAACAACAACTTATGAACTTAGTCGTTATTACTGAGGTGACCCTAAAATTGGCTAAAAAGTGGGTGCCGGTGATAAGTTATGGACCTCTTCAACACTTAGACGCTATAGATGTATCGGCGCAACAAATATTTGATTGTGTTTGTATGGTTCGTCAATCCAAGCTGCCTGATCCTAAAATATTGGGTAATGTAGGAAGTTTCTTTAAGAACCCAGTTGTATCAATAGATGACTATGACTCACTTAAAAGTCGTTATGGATCCTTAGTGGGTTATCGACAGGTTGATAACCATTACAAACTTGCTGCAGGTTGGCTAATTGAACATGCTGGCTTGAAGGGCGTTAATATCGGTGGTGCAGCAGTCCATCAAGATCAAGCTTTGGTTTTAGTTAACCTAGGTTATGCAACTGGTAATGAAGTATGCCAATTAGCGAAACATATTATTCAGATGGTTTTTGATAAATTTGCGGTTACATTACAACCTGAGCCTAGGATTATTGGCTCTGTTGGGGAGATTGAAATAAAATGAATGAGCATTGGTCACGTAAACGCCAAATTTTAGCGTGTTTACATCATGAACGTTTTGTTTCTGGTGAGGTAATTGCGCAATCTTTATCGCTTACTCGCGCGGCAATTAATCAGCATATAGATGCATTAAAAGATTATGGTATCGAAATTTATAGTGTGAAAGGAAGAGGCTACAAATTAGCAAATCCAGTGTCGTTGATAAATGAGTCTCATCTTGTTAATGGAATTGATGGCCGTTGTTTTTATTTTGATGAAACGACCAGTACTAATGCTTTTATGCTTGGACATGCCTCTGAATTAAAATCAGGAGATATTTGCATTGCTGAATATCAATCCGCTGGTCGAGGTCGAAGAGGGCGTCAGTGGTTGTCTCCTTATGCTCATCATATTTATGCTTCAATGTTTTGGCGTTTAAATAATGATATTAGTCATGCCAGTGGTTTAAGTTTAGTTGTTGGTTGTTCCATTGTTAAATCTCTAGCTGACTTTGGGGTTGAGGGGTTAGGGCTGAAATGGCCAAATGATATCTACCTTGATCATAAAAAATTGGCTGGAATTTTAGTTGAGGTTTGTAATTCATCCGCTAATAAAACAGAATTAGTCATTGGTTTTGGTATCAATATGAGTATGTCTGTAGAGCAGGGGGAGCTAATAGACCAGCCATGGAACGATCTATCTAGTTTGGTGAATATGCCAGATAAAACGGAGCTATTAATTAAATTACATCAAACCCTTAAGAGTGATTTACAGCTGTTTGAGCTGAAAGGGTTGGGTGCATTCTTAGAACGTTGGAATGAATTTGATTTATTTATTGGCCGTGAAGTATCACTGCTAATGGCACCTAATTCAGTTAACGGTACTTGTCGAGGTATTGATGAGCAAGGGGCTTTATTGCTTGAAAACGAGCAAGGGCTTACACGTTATCTTGGCGGTGAAATTAGCCTTAGAGCAGTAATGTAGATGCCAGAAATGAGCCTAGGAATAGGCTCATATGTTATTATTTTCTAAGTAAAACTCGGTCCATTAAATGGTTGGGACCTTTTTGCAAAATGAGGTGGGCCCGCTCTCGTGTTGGTTGAATGTTTAATGATAAATTTGGGCCATTAATGGTATCCCAAATATTAGCAGCAATCACATTCGCCTCATCATCGGTTAAAGATGAATAGTGATGAAAAAATGAGTTTGGATCACTAAATGCACCAGTTCTAAATTGCAAAAACCGCTGTTTATACCAATCTTTTAACAACGACTCATCAGCATCGACGTAAATTGAAAAATCAACAAAATCTGATACAAATGGCCTTCTTGTGTCTATTGGGGTATCTAAACCCGTTTGCAGCACATTTAGCCCTTCTAAAATTAAAATATCAGGCTGACGGATGGCTTGATGCTCGTCGTGACATCTATCGTATGTAACATGTGAATAAAGCGGTGCAAGAATCTCTTTCTGTCCCGCTTTAACTGCCGAAATGAATTCTACCAACATTTTCATGTCGTAACTTTCAGGAAAACCTTTACGTTGGAGTAACCCTTTACGTTTAAGGTCTGCCAAGGGATATAAAAAACCATCTGTGGTGACTAAATCAACTTTAGGATGCTCAGGCCAACGTTGCAATAACGTTTGTAATATACGCGCTGTGGTACTCTTACCAACGGCGACACTTCCTGCGATACTAATGATATAAGGACCAGGGGAAGCTTTTTGCTCCAGAAACTTATCAAGAACAAGTCCACGCTGTTGTTTTGAGCCGACAAATAAATTCAGTAAACGGCTGAGAGGAAGGTAAATGTCAGTGACTTCGTCTAAAGACAGCTTTTCATTCATACCACGCAGGTTTTCTAATTCAGCCTGACTCAATGTGAGCGGCACTGATTTACGTAATTCAGCCCAATGCTCGCGCTGAAAAGCAAAGTAGAGTGCATCTTGTATTGAGTTAATTGGATTCATAACCATTCCTCTAGGTTGGTCAGGCACATTACACTATCGAATAAATGGCGACAATAGTTTGCTCCTCATTTGTCTTCATCGCCCATTACATTTGCTTATAAATCACACTTTCTAAGTGAAACGAGTGTAAAAAAACGTCATTTGAAACTTTTTTTTGGTTTTTTATCATTTTCCTATTGCACTCCGAGGCACATTTACCTAATATCCGAACCCGAAATGACACGCCGGCATAGCTCAGTTGGTAGAGCAACTGACTTGTAATCAGTAGGTCCCGAGTTCGACTCTTGGTGCCGGCACCATTTTTCTGGAGGGGTTCCCGAGTGGCCAAAGGGATCAGACTGTAAATCTGACGGCTCAGCCTTCGAAGGTTCGAATCCTTCTCCCTCCACCACTTTCTAGGTAGTTAGGTAGCCTAAAATAGGTTGCGCGGATGTCGTATAATGGTATTACTCCAGCCTTCCAAGCTGATAACGCGGGTTCGATTCCCGCCATCCGCTCCAAATTTGTTCGCTGATATGGCTCAGTTGGTAGAGCGCACCCTTAATGAGGGTGAGGTCGGCAGTACGAATCTGCCTATCAACATCCCATGTCATGAATAAACTTCCTAACCCTAAATAATCGATTCGATGTCATTTTTATGCATCGGATTTTTACTATATGTGTTTTCATCACCAAGATAATTGGACTGAGGCAATACCATGGCAAAAGCTAAATTTGAACGTAAAAAGCCCCATGTAAACGTGGGCACCATCGGTCACGTTGACCATGGTAAAACAACTTTAACAGCAGCAATCTCTGCCGTTTTGTCTAAAACTTATGGTGGTGAAGTTAAAAACTTCGCTCAAATCGATAACGCTCCAGAAGAGCGTGAGCGCGGTATTACAATTAATACTTCTCACATCGAATATGACACACCAATTCGTCACTACGCACACGTAGATTGTCCAGGTCACGCGGATTATGTTAAAAACATGATTACCGGTGCTGCACAGATGGACGGCGCAATCTTAGTAGTTGCTGCTACAGACGGCCCAATGCCACAGACACGTGAGCACATCTTGCTTTCACGTCAAGTAGGCGTACCTTTCATCATCGTATTCATGAACAAATGTGACATGGTAGATGACGAAGAATTACTAGAATTAGTAGAAATGGAAGTGCGTGAGCTTCTTTCAGAATACGACTTCCCAGGTGATGATTTACCAGTAATTCAAGGTTCAGCTCTTAAGGCACTAGAAGGCCAGCCAGAGTGGGAAGCAAAAATTCTTGAGCTTGCAGAAGCACTAGATACTTATATTCCAGAACCAGCTCGTGACATCGATAAGCCATTCCTACTACCAATCGAAGATGTATTCTCGATTTCAGGTCGTGGTACAGTGGTAACAGGTCGTGTTGAACGTGGTATCGTTCGCGTATCAGACGAAGTTGAAATTGTTGGTGTTCGTCCAACAACTAAAACAACGTGTACTGGTGTAGAAATGTTCCGCAAGCTACTTGACGAAGGTCGTGCTGGCGAAAACTGTGGTGTGTTATTACGTGGTACTAAGCGTGATGACGTAGAACGTGGTCAAGTACTAGCTAAGCCTGGTTCAATTAACCCACACACAACTTTCGAATCAGAAGTTTACGTGTTGTCAAAAGAAGAAGGCGGACGTCATACTCCATTCTTCAAAGGCTACCGTCCACAGTTCTTCTTCCGTACAACAGACGTAACAGGCACAATTGAGTTACCAGAAGGCGTAGAAATGGTTATGCCTGGTGATAACATCAAGATGGTCGTTACTCTGATTTACCCAATCGCGATGGACGACGGTTTACGTTTCGCTATCCGTGAAGGTGGCCGTACAGTTGGTGCAGGTGTTGTAGCTAAAATTATCGCGTAATAGCGAGTTTAGTGAACACTTAAAAAGGAAGCTTAGGCTTCCTTTTTTATTTTTAGGGTGAGGTTAGTAACAAAAATCGATTTTTGATTGATTTATTGCTCTTACTTTGCCTGTATTGTTGCGAATAAAGCTGAATAAGAATACAATCTATGGCCGATTTTTGACCCTGTGCTTATGCATTTTCTGGGAAAGTTCGGAAATGCGGATTTGGTAAATATGTTGTTTACCAAGCTAAGCCCAGGTCGTAGTGAGTAACGGAATTAACCGATGACAACAAATACTGAAAACCAGAGTAATTCTTTGGATATCGTTAAGTGGGGCATAGCTGCATTGCTAATTGCTACTGCTGTTATAGGCAATCAATTTTATGCAGACGCTAATGTTGTAGCTCGTGTTGCTGGGGTAATTATTGCCTTCGCTATTGCAGGCATCATTGCACTGCAGACAAGCAAGGGTAAGCAGGCACAATCTTTTGCTAGAGAAGCCCATATTGAAGTGCGTAAAGTCGTTTGGCCAACTCGCCAAGAGGCGCTAAACACTACCTTTATAGTACTTGCAGCTACTGCAGTAATGGCATTAATCCTTTGGGGATTAGATGCTATATTGTTACGAGTAGTCAATTTAATTACTGGCGTATAGGCATCTGAAAATGACTGAAGTTACAGAAGCGAAAAAAAGATGGTATGTGATCCAAGCCTTTTCGGGCTATGAAGGCCGTGTACTTAAAACACTGCTTGAACATATCAAAATGCACAATATGGAAGAATACTTCGGTGAGATTTTAGTTCCTACCGAAGAAGTTGTTGAAATGCGTGCAGGTCAACGTCGTAAGAGTGAGCGTAAGTTTTTCCCTGGTTATGTATTAGTCCAGATGGAAATGAACGACGATAGCTGGCACTTAGTCAAAAGTATTCCACGTGTAATGGGCTTTATTGGTGGTACATCAGATCGCCCTGCACCGATTTCTGACAAGGAAGCTGACGCTATTCTTCAACGCCTTCAAGACACTGTTGAATCACCAACTCATCGTATTATGTACGAGCCAGGTGAAGTTGTCCGTGTTTGTGACGGTCCATTTGCTGACTTTAACGGTACTATTGAAGAAGTCGATTATGAAAAGAACCGTATTAAAGTTTCGGTGATGATTTTCGGTCGTTCAACACCAGTAGAATTAGATTTTAATCAAGTTGAAAAAAGCTGATTAAAATAACTACAAAATAAACATTGTTTGCGGGTGCGTATTTTTATATAATTCGCACCCGTTGTTTTCAGGGGAGCGTATTGGCATGTCGCCAACATGCGTTTGAACCCAAATTGAGGAAATGTCGACATGGCAAAGAAAATTGAAGCTTATATTAAGCTACAAGTAGCAGCTGGCGCTGCAAACCCGTCTCCACCAGTTGGACCTGCTTTAGGTCAAAAAGGTGTGAACATCATGGAATTCTGTAAAGCATTCAACGCTCGTACTGAAAAGTTCGAAAAAGGTATGCCAATTCCTGTTGTTATCACTGTATATAATGACCGTTCTTTCACTTTTGAAACTAAGACTCCACCTGCATCTTTCTTACTGCTTAAAGCAGTTGGTCTGAAATCAGGTTCTGGCCGTCCTAATACTCAAAAAGTAGGTACTATCAAGCGTAGCGCAGTTCAGGAAATTGCTGAAACTAAAGCTGCTGATATGACTGGTGCTGATATTGAAGCGATGACTCGCTCAATTGAAGGTACTGCACGTTCAATGGGTTTGGTAGTAGAGGATTAATATAATGGCAAAGCTAACTAAGCGTGCTCGCGTTATCCGCGAAAAAGTTGATGCAACAAAATTGTATGACATCAACGAAGCCGTAGTACTTTTACAAGAATTAGCGACTGCTAAATTTGTTGAGAGTGTTGACGTAGCTGTTAATCTAGGTATCGATCCTCGTAAATCAGATCAAAACGTGCGTGGTGCTACTGTACTTCCACATGGTACTGGTCGTGATGTTCGTGTTGCTGTATTCACACAAGGTGCAAACGCTGAAGCTGCTATCGCTGCTGGCGCTGAACTAGTGGGTATGGAAGATTTAGCTGAAAAAGTTAAAGCTGGCGAAATGAACTTTGACGTTGTTATCGCATCTCCAGATGCAATGCGCGTTGTTGGTATGTTAGGTCAAATCTTAGGCCCACGTGGTTTAATGCCTAACCCTAAAACTGGTACAGTAACGCCAAACGTTGCTGAAGCAGTTAAGAATGCCAAAGCGGGTCAAGTTCGTTACAGAAACGACAAAAACGGTATTATTCATACAACTATCGGTAAAGTAACTTTTACAACTGAGCAGTTGAGAGAAAACTTAGAATCGTTAGTGTCAGCACTGAAAAAGGCTAAGCCTGCAGTTGCTAAAGGCATTTACGTGAAAAAGATTAGCATCTCTACCACTATGGGTGCAGGTGTTGCTATCGACCAGAGTTCTCTGGAAGAAGCGAAGTAATATACAAAGCGCGCGTATTAGTCTATAATGCGCGCACTTTGTGGGTTGAAGCCGCTTTTATGCATTAGTTTTTAAATTTTTGCATATTAGAGTCGGTTTCCGTCCAAGACCGCAGGTGTTAATCGTAAGATTAACTTAATTTCCAGCGTAGACGGTGTCAGGCCCCAGCTAAATTTTTTTACTGGAAAATCTGCACCGTAAGTAATTAAACACATAAGTGTTTAATTTGGTAAATACTAGGGAAAATTCCCTAGGTAGAATCCAGGAGTAAAGCCAATGGCATTAAGACTCGAAGACAAACAGGCAATTGTTGCTGAAGTCAACGAAGCTGCCAAAGGTGCACTTTCTGCAGTTGTTGCCGATTCACGTGGCGTAACTGTAGGTGCTATGACCGGTCTGCGTAAAGCTGCTCGCGAAAATGGTGTGTTTGTACGTGTAGTACGTAACACCCTTGCTCGTCGTGCAGTTCAAGGTACAGCTTTTGAGTGCCTAGCAGAAACGTTCACTGGCCCAACTTTAATAGCTTTCTCTAACGAGCACCCAGGTGCTGCAGCGCGTCTTTTAAAAGACTTCGCTAAGGGTCAAGCAAAATTTGAAGTTAAAGGTGCAGCTTTCGAAGGGATGTTTATCCCTGCAGCTGATATTGATCGTTTAGCGAAACTACCAACATACGAAGAAGCACTAGCTCAGTTGATGATGACTATGAAAGAAGCATCTGCTGGCAAGTTCGTTCGTACATTGGCCGCCCTTCGCGATCAAAAACAAGACGCCGCTTAATTTTAGGCTGGCAGCTTAATAAAATTGAATTCAGAACAATAGGAAATATTTCTAATGTCTATCACTAAAGACCAAATGTTAGAAGCTTTTGCAGCAATGTCTGTAATGGAAGTAGTTGAACTAATCGAAGCTATGGAAGAGAAATTCGGCGTTTCTGCTGCTGCTGCAGTAGTTTCAGGCGGCGGCGATGCTGTTGTTGCTGAAGAGCAAACAGAATTTGACGTAGTACTTACTTCATTCGGCGAAAACAAAGTAGCTGTTATTAAAGCTCTTCGTAGCGCTACAGGTTTAGGCCTGAAAGAAGCTAAGACTATGGCTGAATCTTCTCCAATCGCAGTTAAAGAAGCTGTGTCTAAAGAAGAAGCTGCAACTCTTAAAGCTGATCTAGAAGCCGCTGGTGCTTCTGTTGAAGTTAAGTAAGCTATAATTTAGCTTGCATCACCCAAGTGATTGGGTGAAGGCTGACGGTTTTTTAACCGTTGGCCTTTTTTGCGCTTTATGCGCAGGCGATTTTTTTCACCTTTTGTCGCCAGTTTTAACAGTCCCTAGCAGAGATTACTGGTTAGGTTCTTGTCAACAAGGGTGATAGGCAAACGTGCTGATTTAATTAATATTAATTTCAGTCTTGGTCACATCTCGTAAGCAGAGGAAACCCATGGTTTACTCCTATTCTGAAAAGAAGCGTATTCGCAAAGACTTTGGTAAGCGTCCAAAAGTTTTGGACATCCCTTATTTATTGTCTATCCAGTTAGACTCTTTTAAGAAGTTCACCGATCATGACCCTACGGGTGAGCGTGGCTTAGAAGCCGCATTCCGTAGCGTTTTTCCTATCAAGAGCTTTTCTGGCTATTCTGAGCTGCAATATGTCAGCTACAAGCTAGGTGAGCCAGTTTTTGATGTGAAAGAATGTCAGATCCGCGGTGTAACTTATTCGGCACCACTACGCGTTAAATTACGCATGGTGTTGTTTGACCGTGAAGCTGCTGCTGGCACTGTTAAAGACATTAAAGAGCAAGAAGTCTACATGGGTGATATTCCTATGATGACGAATAACGGTACTTTCGTTATTAACGGTACTGAGCGTGTAATCGTGTCTCAGTTACACCGTTCTCCAGGTGTGTTCTTTGATCATGACCGTGGTAAAACCCACTCTTCTGGTAAGGTGCTGTATAACGCACGTATTATTCCTTACCGTGGTTCATGGCTTGACTTTGAATTTGATCCTAAAGATGCTCTATTCGTTCGTATCGACCGTCGTCGTAAATTACCGGCAACGATCATTTTACGTGCGCTTGAATATTCTACTCAAGATATCCTCGATTTATTCTTCGAGCGTATTGAGTTTAAGATTAAAAAAGAATCATTAGTCATGGCACTTGTGCCTGACCGCCTACGTGGTGAAACTGCTGGCTATGACATTAAAGATGCTGAAGGCGCTTTATTGGTTGAAGCTGGTCGTCGCATTACTGCACGTCACATTAAGCAACTTGAAAAAACCAACACTACTGAACTAGAAGTGCCAGTAGATTATATTGTTGGTAAGTATGCTGCTCAAGACTACATCGATGAAGATACCGGTGAAGTGTTAGTGACTGCAAACAGCGAGATTACCTTAGAAGATTTAGCTAAGCTATCACTTGCTGGTATTAAGAATATTGATACATTATTTATCAATGATCTTGATCACGGTGCTTACATTGCTGACACATTACGAATTGATTCAACAACTAACCGCTTAGAAGCGCTAGTTGAAATCTATCGTATGATGCGTCCTGGTGAGCCACCAACCAAAGATGCAGCTGAAGGTTTATTCCAAAACCTATTCTTTAGTGAAGAACGTTATGACTTATCTAAAGTAGGTCGTATGAAGTTCAACCGTCGTCTTGAGATTGCTGAAGACGAAGGTAACGGTGTGTTGTCTAAAGAAGACATCGTATCTGTTATGAAGAAAATCATCGAAATCCGTAACGGTTATGATGAAGTCGACGATATTGACCACTTAGGTAACCGTCGTATTCGTAGCGTTGGTGAAATGGCTGAAAACCAGTTCCGTGTTGGTTTAGTCCGTGTTGAGCGTGCTGTTCGTGAACGTCTATCTTTAGGCGATTTAAACGAGCTTATGCCACAAGACTTAATTAACGCTAAGCCAATTTCTGCGGCAGTGAAAGAATTCTTTGGTTCTTCACAGTTGTCACAGTTTATGGATCAAAACAACCCGCTATCAGAAGTAACGCATAAGCGTCGTATTTCTGCGCTTGGCCCAGGTGGTTTGACTCGTGAGCGTGCTGGTTTCGAAGTTCGTGACGTACATCCAACTCACTACGGTCGTTTATGTCCAATTGAGACCCCTGAAGGTCCAAACATTGGTCTAATCAACTCGTTAGCAAGTTTTGCACGTACTAACTCTTACGGCTTCTTAGAAACACCTTACCGCAAAGTGGTTGATGGTGTGATTACTGATGATGTTGAATACTTATCAGCAATCGAAGAAGGTCGTTACGTTATTGCTCAGGCTAACATCGAAGTTGATGCTGATGGCCGTATGGCAGAAGAACAAATTGCTTGTCGTCACAAAGGTGAATCTACCTTTATGCGCGCAGCTGATGTTCAGTATATGGACGTATCTCCACAACAGATTATTTCTGTTGCAGCATCATTAATTCCGTTCTTAGAACACGATGATGCTAACCGCGCATTGATGGGTGCAAACATGCAACGTCAAGCAGTACCAACTTTACGTGCTGATAAGCCGTTAGTCGGAACGGGTATTGAACGTACTCTTGCTGTTGACTCTGGTGTGGTTGTAGCTGCTAAACGTGGCGGTGTGGTTGATTATGTTGATGCTAGCCGTATCGTAGTTAAAGTAAATGAAGATGAGCTACACGCAGGTGAAGCCGGCATCGACATTTATAACCTAACTAAATATACCCGTTCAAACCAAAACACTTGTATTAACCAACGTCCTTGTTGTTCTGTTGGTGAGCCAGTGGTTCGTGGTGACGTATTGGCAGATGGTCCATCTACCGATTTAGGTGATTTGGCTCTTGGTCAGAACATGCGTATCGCGTTCATGCCTTGGAACGGTTATAACTTCGAAGATTCGATCTTAATTTCTGAGCGCGTAGCGCAAGAAGATCGTTTCACTACTATCCATATCCAAGAGCTTTCTTGTATTGCTCGTGATACTAAATTGGGTAGCGAAGAAATCACTGCTGATATTCCAAACGTAGGTGAGTCTGCTTTATCTAAATTAGATGAATCAGGTATCGTTTATATTGGTGCAGAAGTGAAGGGTGGCGACATTCTAGTGGGTAAAGTGACACCTAAGGGTGAAACACAGTTAACCCCTGAAGAGAAACTACTCCGAGCTATTTTTGGTGAAAAAGCGTCTGACGTTAAGGACAGCTCATTACGTGTTCCTAACTCAGTTAAAGGCACCATCATCGACGTACAGGTATTTACCCGTGACGGCGTTGAGAAAGACAAACGTGCGCTTGAAATTGAAGACATGCATGTTCGCCAAGCTCGTAAAGACTTAGGCGAAGAGTTCAAGATCCTTGAAGAAGGCGTATTGGGCCGTGCACGTAACTTGTTACTGTCTGTGGGTTATTCTGAAGCTAAGTTAGCTGAGATACCACGTAAAGACGTATTGATTCAAGTTATCGACGATGAAACCAAACAAACTGAATTAGAGCAGTTAGCTGAACAGCACGAAGAGCTAAAAGCTGACTTTGATAAGACATTTGAAATCAAGCGTCGTAAGATCACCCAAGGTGATGACTTGGCTCCTGGTGTATTGAAGATTGTTAAGGTTTACCTTGCAGTTAAACGTACTATCCAGCCTGGTGACAAGATGGCAGGTCGTCATGGTAACAAAGGTGTTATCTCGAAGATTTGTCCTGTTGAAGACATGCCATACGATGAAGAAGGTAACCCTGTAGACATCGTACTTAACCCATTGGGCGTACCATCGCGTATGAACATCGGTCAGGTACTTGAAGTCCACATGGGCGCAGCAGCTAAGGGTATCGGTAATAAGATTACTGCTATGCTTGAAGAGCAGCGTGAAATTGCCGAACTTCGTGGTTACATCAAGCAAGTGTACGAATTAGGTGATGACGTGCTTCAGCGCGTTGATATCGATTCGTTTACTGATGATGAAGTTGTGCGCTTGGCGACCAACCTTAAAGGTGGTATTCCAATTGCTACACCAGCATTCGACGGTGCTAAAGAGAAAGAGATCAAGCAAATGCTTGCTCTTGCAGGCTTACCTGAGTCTGGTCAGTTGACATTATGTGACGGCCGTACCGGTAACGAATTTGAGCGTAAAGTAACCGTTGGTTACATGTATATGCTTAAATTGAACCACTTAGTTGATGACAAGATGCATGCTCGTTCTACGGGTTCATACAGCTTAGTGACTCAACAACCATTGGGCGGTAAAGCTCAATTCGGTGGTCAGCGTTTCGGTGAGATGGAAGTGTGGGCACTTGAAGCATATGGTGCTGCTTATACTCTACAAGAAATGCTAACAGTTAAGTCAGATGACGTTAACGGTCGTACTCAGATGTATAAAAACATCGTCGACGGTAACCATCAGATGCAACCAGGCATGCCTGAGTCTTTCAACGTATTGTTGAAGGAAATTCGTTCACTTGGTATTAATATCGAGTTGGACCAAGAGTAAGCATCGCACTTAAGCAATGTTTGGTAACCAAGGGTGCTTTGCAGCAGCAAAGCACCTGGTTTAACTCCTTCAGGAGAGAAACGTGAAAGACTTATTAAAGTTTCTTAAACAGCAAAGTAAGACTGAAGAATTTAACGGTATAAAAATTGGTTTGGCCTCGCCAGACCTAATCCGTTCTTGGTCTTTTGGTGAAGTAAAGAAGCCAGAAACCATTAACTACCGTACATTCAAGCCTGAACGTGAAGGTTTGTTCTGTGCGCGTATCTTTGGTCCAGTTAAAGATTACGAATGTTTGTGTGGTAAATACAAGCGTTTGAAGCATCGTGGTGTTATTTGTGAAAAGTGTGGCGTAGAAGTTACCCAGACTAAAGTGCGTCGTGAGCGCATGGGTCACATTGATCTGGCTAGCCCAGTTGCCCACATTTGGTTCTTAAAATCACTTCCGTCACGTATCGGCTTAATGCTAGATATGACGTTACGTGATATTGAACGCGTACTGTATTTCGAATCATTTGTTGTGATCGAGCCTGGCATGACCACGCTTGAACGCGGCCAAATGCTAACCGAAGAAACGTATCTTGATGCGTTAGAAGAATACGGTGACGAGTTTGAAGCTAAGATGGGTGCTGAAGCAGTTCTTGAATTGCTACGTGCTATCAACTTAGCTGAACAGATCGAGCAAATGCGTGAAGAGTTGCCTTCAATTAACTCTGAAACCCGTCGCAAGAAGGTCACTAAGCGCCTTAAGCTGATGGAAGCATTCTTCACATCTGGCAACAAGCCAGAGTGGATGATCTTAAAAGTATTACCGGTTCTTCCACCTGATCTACGTCCATTAGTGCCGTTAGATGGTGGTCGTTTCGCGACATCTGATCTTAACGATCTTTATCGTCGTGTGATTAACCGTAACAACCGCTTAAAGCGTCTGTTAGATTTAGCTGCGCCTGACATTATCGTACGTAACGAAAAACGTATGTTACAAGAGTCAGTTGATGCGCTATTAGACAACGGTCGTCGCGGTCGTGCTATTACCGGTTCTAACAAGCGTCCGCTTAAATCTCTTGCTGATATGATCAAGGGTAAGCAAGGTCGTTTCCGTCAGAACTTACTTGGTAAGCGTGTTGACTATTCAGGCCGTTCGGTAATTACCGTAGGTCCTACTTTACGTCTGCATCAGTGTGGTCTTCCTAAGAAGATGGCGCTTGAGCTATTCAAACCATTCATTTACGGTAAATTAGAAGCGCGTGGTTTAGCGACTACTATTAAAGCTGCTAAGAAAATGGTTGAACGCGAACAGGCTGAAGTATGGGATGTGTTAGACGAAGTAATTCGTGAACATCCAGTCATGCTTAACCGTGCACCAACACTTCACAGACTGGGTATTCAAGCATTTGAACCTGTACTGATTGAAGGTAAAGCAATTCAATTGCATCCGTTAGTTTGTGCGGCATACAACGCCGACTTCGACGGTGACCAAATGGCGGTTCACGTACCATTAACGCTTGAAGCTCAGTTAGAAGCTCGTGCGCTAATGATGTCTACCAACAACATTTTGTCACCAGCTAACGGTGAGCCAGTAATTACTCCGTCTCAGGACGTTGTATTAGGCTTGTACTACACCAGCCGTGAATGTATTAACGGTCGCGGTGAAGGTATGGCATTCGCTGATGTGTCAGAAGTAGAAAAAGCTTACGCTACTGGTGTTGCTGAACTACATGCTCGCGTTAAAGTGCGTATTACTGAAACGAACATCGCAGAAGATGGCGAAAGAACGAAAGCAACTCGTATCATTGATACGACTGTGGGTCGTGCTCTTTTATCATTAATTTTGCCTGAAGGCTTATCGTATGATTTGGTTAACCAAAACATGGGTAAGAAACAGATTTCTAAGCTGTTGAACACTTGTTATCGTCAACTAGGTCTTAAAGATACCGTTATCTTTGCTGACCAATTGATGTATACAGGTTTCCGTTTTGCAACCATTTCTGGTGCCTCTGTTGGTATCGATGACATGGTTATTCCAGACGAGAAATACACCTTAGTAGCAGACGCTGAAGCTGAAGTACTTGAAATTCAAGAGCAGTTCCAGTCAGGTCTTGTTACTGCCGGTGAGCGTTACAACAAAGTTATCGATATCTGGGCAAGCGCGAACGAAAAAGTTTCAAAAGCGATGATGGAAAACCTGTCAACTGAGACAGTGATTAACCGTGATGGCGTACCTGAGCAACAAGCTTCGTTTAACAGCATCTATATGATGGCTGACTCGGGCGCTCGTGGTAGTGCTGCACAGATCCGTCAGTTAGCGGGTATGCGTGGTTTGATGGCTAAGCCAGATGGCTCAATCATCGAAACCCCAATTACGGCTAACTTCCGTGAAGGTCTAAACGTACTTCAGTACTTTATTTCTACTCACGGTGCGCGTAAAGGTCTTGCCGATACAGCATTGAAGACAGCTAACTCGGGTTATCTAACTCGTCGTTTAGTAGACGTTGCACAAGACTTAGTGGTTATCGAAGATGACTGTGGTGTTGAGCATGGTCTTACAATGAAACCGCTTATTGAAGGTGGTGATGTTGTTGAGCCATTACGTGAACGTGTTCTAGGTCGTGTGGTTGCTCTTGACGTAATGAAGCCTGGTACTGATGAAGTGCTTGCTCCACGCAACACACTTCTTGATGAAGCATGGTGTAATACGTTAGAAGAACACAGTATTGATGAAGTGATTGTACGTTCTGTAATTACCTGTGACACAGACTTCGGTGTGTGTGCAGCGTGTTATGGTCGTGACTTGGCGCGTGGTCATATTATTAACCACGGTGAAGCTATTGGTGTTGTTGCAGCACAGTCTATCGGTGAGCCTGGTACACAGTTAACCATGCGTACCTTCCACATTGGTGGTGCGGCATCTCGAGCTTCTGCAGAAAACAACGTTCAAGTTAAGAACGCCGGTTCTCTGAAGTTACACAATGCTAAGCATGTTTCTAACATCGACGGTAAGCTCGTTATCGTATCGCGTTCTTCTGAGTTAGCCATCATCGATGAGCTAGGTCGTGAGAAAGAGCGTTATAAAGTGCCTTACGGTACAGTTTTAGAGAAGTTGGAAGAGAGTGAAGTTGCAGCTGGCGAAATCATCGCTAACTGGGATCCACATACTCACCCAATTATTTCTGAAGTTGCTGGTAGTGTGAAGTTCGTTGACATGATTGACGGTGTCACTATGACGCGTCAAACAGATGAGTTAACGGGTCTATCTTCTGTCGTTGTGCTCGATGTTGGTGCGCGTACTTCAGCCGGTAAAGAATTGCGTCCAGCAATTCGCTTAGTTGATGCCGATGGTAATGACTTAATGATCCCTGGTACTGAAGTACCAGCTCAATACTTCTTACCGGGTAACGCGATTGTATCGAAAGATGATAACGCGAAAATCAACGTTGGTGACCCATTAGCACGTATTCCACAAGAATCGTCTAAAACTCGCGACATCACCGGTGGTCTACCACGTGTTGCTGACCTATTCGAAGCGCGTAAACCAAAAGAGCCTGCAATTCTTGCAGAAATCTCTGGTACTATCTCGTTCGGTAAGGAAACTAAGGGTAAACGTCGTCTAGTGATCACTCCTGCAGATGGTAGTGAACATTATGAAGAGATGATCCCTAAGTGGCGTAACTTGAACGTGTTCGAAGGTGAAAAAGTCGAACGTGGTGAAGTTATTGCAGACGGTCCAGAAGCGGCTCATGATATCTTGCGTCTTCGTGGTATCCACAACGTAGCAAACTACATTGTGAACGAAGTACAGGACGTTTACCGTCTACAGGGCGTTAAGATCAACGATAAGCACATCGAAGTTATCATTCGTCAAATGTTACGTAAGTGTCTAATCACTTCAACAGGCGACACTGAGTTCTTAGAAGGTGAGCAAGCAGAAGTATCACGCGTGAAGATTGCTAACCGTGAGCTAATCGCTCAAGGTAAAACACCTGCAACGTTTGAACGTGAATTACTCGGTATTACCAAAGCTTCTTTGGCAACTGAATCATTCATCTCTGCTGCATCGTTCCAGGAAACCACTCGTGTGTTAACTGAAGCGGCCGTTGGCGGTAAGAGCGATCCACTACGTGGTTTGAAAGAAAACGTAATCGTAGGTCGTTTGATCCCAGCAGGTACAGGTTATGCTTATCACAAAACCCGTAACGAAGAACGTGCTAAAGTATTAAGCTCTCGTGGCAAAGTGGAAACTACTACAGTAACCGCAAGCGAAGCTGAAAAGAACCTAGCAGATCTACTAAATCTGGCCGGTAGCCAAGATTAAGTTAGTATTTTGTTAAAAAAAGGCGCCAATGGCGCCTTTTTTATTGGAATTTGCACGAAAAGTTGTCTATTTCTTGACAGGCAGCCATTACCTTTCTAAAATTCCGCGTCCCACCATTGTGGGATATAGATTTTTCACACCTAATTGTTGAGCTTAAATCAACTTTCGGAGCTATACATGGCAACTGTTAACCAGTTGGTACGTAAGCCACGCTCGCCAAAAGTCGAAAAGACTAATGTGCCTGCGTTGAATGCGTGTCCACAAAAACGTGGTGTTTGTACTCGTGTGTACACTACAACACCTAAAAAACCTAACTCTGCACTACGTAAAGTAGCTCGTGTGCGTCTAACTAACGGTTTCGAAGTAACTTCGTATATCGGTGGTGAAGGCCATAACTTGCAAGAGCACAGTGTAATCCTAATCCGTGGTGGTCGTGTTAAAGACTTACCTGGTGTGCGTTACCACACTGTTCGTGGCGCATTAGACTGTGCTGGCGTGACTTCACGTCGCCAAGGCCGTTCTAAGTACGGTGCTAAGCGTCCTAAGTCTTAACGTATCCCGTTTAAGTAAGGCCAAGCTAGTATTTATTTGACATTCCAGTTTTGGAAATACCTGAAGCATACGGAGAATTAATATGCCAAGACGTCGCGTTGTAGGACAACGTAAAATCCTACCAGATCCAAAGTTTCACAGTGAGTTGTTGGCTAAGTTCATCAACGTCATTATGCAGGACGGCAAAAAGTCGACTGCAGAAAAAATTATCTACAAGGCACTAGATGTTGTCGCTGAAAAGAAAAGCGAAAATCATTTAAGTATCCTTGAAGCAGCCCTTGATAACGTTCGCCCATCAGTCGAAGTTAAATCTCGTCGTGTTGGTGGTTCTACTTATCAAGTACCATGTGAAGTTCGTCCAGTGCGTCGTAACGCACTAGCGATGCGCTGGTTAGTTGAAGCTGCTCGCAAGCGTGGTGAAAAATCTATGGCTCTACGTCTAGCAGGTGAAATGCTAGATGCGTCTGAAAACAAAGGTACTGCGGTTAAGAAGCGTGAAGACGTGCATCGCATGGCTGAAGCTAACAAAGCCTTTGCCCATTACCGTTGGTAATATGATGGAGCGGACTTCGGTCCGCTCCATATTGTTGATATTGCTAAAGCCAAAAGCTTTAGTTGAGAGGGTATAAATAGTGGCTCGTACAACCCCAATTGAGCGTTATCGTAATATCGGTATTGTAGCTCATGTGGATGCAGGTAAAACTACCACAACAGAACGTGTTCTGTTCTATACCGGTATGTCTCATAAAATCGGTGAGGTGCATGACGGCGCCGCCACGACAGATTGGATGGTACAAGAGCAAGAGCGTGGTATTACTATCACCTCAGCTGCTGTAACCACATTTTGGCGCGGAATGGAGGCTCAATTCGCTGAACACCGAATTAATATCATCGATACCCCAGGTCACGTAGACTTCACTATTGAAGTCGAGCGTTCATTACGCGTACTCGATGGCGCTGTAGTAGTTTTTTGCGGCTCGTCAGGCGTTGAACCACAATCTGAAACAGTATGGCGTCAAGCTGACAAATACCACGTTCCGCGTTTGGTGTTTGTTAATAAGATGGACCGTGCAGGTGCAGATTTTGACCGTGTAATAAATCAAATTCGTAACCGCCTTGGCGCGACTTGTGTGCCGATTCAATTGAACATTGGTACAGAAGAAAACTTCAAGGGTGTTATTGATTTAATTAAGATGAAAGCCATTAACTGGTCTGAAACAGATCAGGGTATGACCTTCACTTATGAAGACATTCCTGCAAATCTAGCGGCAAAAGCTGCAGAAATGCATGAGTATCTCGTGGAAGCAGCAGCTGAAGCCTCAGATGAACTGATGAACAAATACCTTGAAGAAGGTGAGTTGTCAGAAGTCGAGATCAAAACAGCGTTGCGTCAGCGCACAATTAACAATGAGATCGTGTTAGCCACTTGCGGTTCTGCATTTAAGAACAAAGGTGTGCAAGCGGTACTCGATGCGGTAGTTGACTTCTTACCCGCGCCTATTGATGTTCCTGCAATTACAGGTATCGATGAAAGCGAAAATGAAGTAAAACGCCCACCAGATGACAATGCCCCTTTTGCGGCTTTAGCATTTAAAATTGCGACTGATCCATTTGTTGGTACACTGACCTTTATCCGCGTGTATTCAGGTGTACTTGAATCAGGTGCTGGTGTTTATAATTCTGTTAAACAGAAACGTGAACGAGTAGGTCGAATTGTGCAAATGCACGCAAATGACCGAACAGAACTGAAAGAAGTACGTGCTGGCGATATTGCAGCTGCTATCGGTCTTAAAGATGTAACAACCGGTGATACTCTTTGCGATAATAATCACAGAGTGATTCTTGAGCGCATGGATTTCCCTGAACCCGTAATTACCATAGCCGTTGAGCCACGTTCAAAAGCAGACCAAGATAAAATGGGAATTGCGCTGCAAAAATTAGCAGCAGAAGATCCATCATTCAAAGTTGAGACTGATGAAGAGTCGGCACAAACACTAATATCTGGTATGGGCGAATTGCATCTAGACATTATCGTTGACCGTATGCGTCGCGAATTTGGTGTAGAGTGTAACGTAGGTAAACCTCAGGTTGCTTACCGTGAAACAATTCGTTCTAAAGTAGAAGTGGAAGGTAAATTCGTACGTCAATCTGGCGGACGTGGCCAATTTGGTCATGTTTGGTTAAGAATTGAACCACTCGAAGAGGGTGCGGGCTACGAATTTGTTAACGAGATTGTAGGTGGTGTAGTTCCTCGTGAATTCATTCCTGCCGTTGACAAAGGTATTCAAGAACAGATGAAGAATGGCGTATTAGCCGGCTATCCTGTACTTGATGTGAGAGTCAGTTTGTTTGATGGTTCATATCATGATGTGGACTCGAACGAAATGGCGTTCAAAATTGCAGGTTCTATGGGCTTCAAAAAGGGTGCGCTAGAAGCGACCCCTGTGTTGCTCGAACCTTGTATGAAAGTAGAAGTAACTACACCTGAAGATTATATGGGCGATGTTGTGGGTGATTTAAACCGCCGTCGTGGCATAATTGAAGGTATGGACGATGGCATCGCAGGTGTTAAACTTGTCCATGCAGTAGTGCCTCTATCTGAAATGTTTGGTTATGCGACTGATTTGCGCTCTGCATCTCAGGGTCGTGCCTCATACTCTATGGAGTTTTTGAAGTACGCAGATGCACCGCAAAACATTGCAAAAGCGATTATAGAATCTCGTAACTAATATTGGTTACGGCATCAATGTTATATTGCTCGAATTAATCGAGCACTTCTGAAAAGAAAGGAATATATCGTGGCAAAAGCTAAATTTGAACGTATTAAGCCTCACGTAAACGTGGGCACCATTGGTCACGTTGACCATGGTAAAACAACTTTAACAGCAGCAATCTCTGCCGTTTTGTCTAAAACTTATGGTGGTGAAGTTAAAAACTTCGCTCAAATCGATAACGCTCCAGAAGAGCGTGAGCGCGGTATTACAATTAATACTTCTCACATCGAATATGACACACCAATTCGTCACTACGCACACGTAGATTGTCCAGGTCACGCGGATTATGTTAAAAACATGATTACCGGTGCTGCACAGATGGACGGCGCAATCTTAGTAGTTGCTGCTACAGACGGCCCAATGCCACAGACACGTGAGCACATCTTGCTTTCACGTCAAGTAGGCGTACCTTTCATCATCGTATTCATGAACAAATGTGACATGGTAGATGACGAAGAATTACTAGAATTAGTAGAAATGGAAGTGCGTGAGCTTCTTTCAGAATACGACTTCCCAGGTGATGATTTACCAGTAATTCAAGGTTCAGCTCTTAAGGCACTAGAAGGCCAGCCAGAGTGGGAAGCAAAAATTCTTGAGCTTGCAGAAGCACTAGATACTTATATTCCAGAACCAGCTCGTGACATCGATAAGCCATTCCTACTACCAATCGAAGATGTATTCTCGATTTCAGGTCGTGGTACAGTGGTAACAGGTCGTGTTGAACGTGGTATCGTTCGCGTATCAGACGAAGTTGAAATTGTTGGTGTTCGTCCAACAACTAAAACAACGTGTACTGGTGTAGAAATGTTCCGCAAGCTACTTGACGAAGGTCGTGCTGGCGAAAACTGTGGTGTGTTATTACGTGGTACTAAGCGTGATGACGTAGAACGTGGTCAAGTACTAGCTAAGCCTGGTTCAATTAACCCACACACAACTTTCGAATCAGAAGTTTACGTGTTGTCAAAAGAAGAAGGCGGACGTCATACTCCATTCTTCAAAGGCTACCGTCCACAGTTCTTCTTCCGTACAACAGACGTAACAGGCACAATTGAGTTACCAGAAGGCGTAGAAATGGTTATGCCTGGTGATAACATCAAGATGGTCGTTACTCTGATTTACCCAATCGCGATGGACGACGGTTTACGTTTCGCTATCCGTGAAGGTGGCCGTACAGTTGGTGCAGGTGTTGTAGCTAAAATTATCGCGTAATAGCGAGTTTAGTGAACACTGAAAAAGGAAGCTTAGGCTTCCTTTTTTATTTCCAAAAAGTAGCAATCATTAGTAGCATTAACACATAAAATGTGTAAAATGCGCGGCAGTTGATTGTAAGAAGACTTTTAGAAGACTATTTACACAATGGGCTTGATCTTAGAAAGAAGATCTGTATAATTGCCCACTCGCTGACTAGTGCAGCGTAAATTATAATGTTTAACCAAGTAGGTTACTCATTTTCACAGCGACTCCGATTGGGAGTCGAACGGTTAAATCATCTCGCTCTGCTTTTCCATTAGGAAGAAGCTAGAGGGTGATTTTTTATATGTCCATTTTAGGAGCTCTGGTCAATGCAGAACCAAAGAATCCGTATCCGCTTGAAAGGCTTTGATCATCGTTTAATTGATCAGTCTACAGCGGAAATCGTTGAAACTGCTAAGCGTACAGGCGCGCAGGTTCGTGGTCCAATTCCACTACCTACTCGCAAAGAGCGTTATACCGTTTTGATCTCTCCGCACGTTAATAAAGATGCTCGTGATCAGTACGAAATTCGTACCCACAAGCGTTTAGTTGACATCGTAGAGCCAACAGAAAAGACTGTAGACGCATTAATGCGTTTAGATCTTGCGGCTGGTGTCGACGTTCAGATTAGCTTAGGTTAATTGAGATCCTTAGAAGAGGTTTGAGAGATGGCTATCGGTCTTATTGGTCGTAAAGTGGGTATGACTCGCATCTTCACTGAAGATGGTACGTCAATCCCTGTAACAGTAATCGAGATTGCAGGCAACCGCGTTACTCAAGTGAAAACTTTAGAAACAGACGGTTATCGTGCACTTCAAGTGACTACTGGTACCAAAAAAGCCAATCGCATCACTAAAGCAGAAGCAGGTCACTTTGCCAAGGGCGGCGTAGAAGCTGGTCGTGGTTTGTGGGAAATGCGTTTAGCAGATGGTGAAGGCGAAGGCATTGAAGTTGGTGCTGAAATTAATGTTGATATTTTCGCTGAGACAGTGAAAGTAGATGTTACTGGTCAATCAAAGGGTAAAGGTTTCCAAGGCGGCGTTAAGCGTTGGAACTTCCGTACTCAAGATATGACACATGGTAACTCTTTGGCACACCGTTCGAATGGTTCTATCGGTCAGAACCAAACGCCTGGTCGTGTATTCAAAGGCAAGAAAATGTCAGGCCATATGGGTGCTGAGCAAGTAACAACTCAAAATCTACACGTAGTACGTGTTGATGCAGAGCGTAACTTGTTGTTAGTACGCGGCGCAGTTCCAGGCGCTACCAATGGTGACTTGATTATCAAGCCAGCAGTTAAAGCTTAAGGTCTGAGGAGATAGTAATGGAATTGGTATTGAAAGACGCCCAGAGCGCTCTTGAAGTTTCCGAAACTACCTTCGGCCGTGACTTTAACGAGGCATTGGTTCATCAGGTAGTTGTAGCATATGCTGCAAACGCGCGTCAGGGCACTCGTGCTCAAAAGACTCGTGCGGAAGTAACTGGCTCAGGCAAAAAGCCTTGGCGCCAGAAAGGCACAGGCCGCGCTCGTGCCGGTAGTGTTAAAGGCCCAATCTGGCGTGGCGGTGGCGTAACATTCGCTGCTAAAACACAAGATCACAGCCAAAAAGTTAACAAGAAGATGTACCGTGGTGCTCTAAAGAGCATATTCTCTGAATTGGTACGTCAAGAGCGTCTAGTTGTTGTTGAATCGTTTGGTGTTGAAGCTCCTAAAACTAAAGAGCTGAAAGCTAAATTAAAAGCAATGAACTTAGAAGATGTTCTAATTGTTACAGCTGAAGTTGATGAGAATTTATTCTTAGCAGCTCGCAACTTATACAAAGTTGACGTGCGTGACGTAGCGGGTCTTGACCCAGTTAGTCTAATTGCGTTCAACACTGTTCTTGTTACTGCTGATGCAGTGAAGCAAATCGAGGAGATGCTAGCATGATCCGCGAAGAACGTTTGCTAAAAGTTATTCTTGGTCCACATATCTCTGAAAAGAGTACTGTGCTTGCTGAGAAAAACAACACTGTAGTTTTCCGCGTAGCCATCGATGCAACTAAAGCAGAGATTAAAGCTGCAGTAGCGAAGCTATTTGAAGTTGAAGTTGATTCTGTTCGCACTTTAGTTAATAAAGGCAAAACCAAGCGTACCGGTGGCCGTGTAGGTCGTCGTATCGATTGGAAAAAAGCTTATGTTACTTTAGCTGCTGGTGCTGAAATCGATTTCGTCGGCGGCGCTGAATAAGCAAAGGAGAATTATCATGGCAGTTATTAAGTGTAAGCCAACCTCTCCAGGTCGTCGCCACGTAGTTAAAGTGGTGAATACGGACCTGCATAAGGGTAAACCTTTTGCTGGCCTGTTGGCGAAAAAAACTAAAAGTGGTGGCCGTAATAATACTGGCCGTATCACTGTACGCCACGTAGGTGGTGGACATAAGCAGCACTATCGTATTGTTGACTTCAAACGCAACAAAGATGGTATCCCTGCGAAAGTTGAACGTCTTGAATACGATCCAAACCGTACAGCGCACATCGCGCTAGTACTGTATGCAGATGGTGAGCGTCGTTATATTCTTGCTGCAAAAGGCATGAAAGCTGGCGACCCAATCCAATCTGGCTTGGATGCAGAAATCAAGACTGGTAACGCTAGACCGTTACGCAACATTCCAGTAGGTAGTGTTGTACACGCTGTCGAAATGAAGCCTGGTAAAGGCGCTCAAATCGCACGTTCAGCTGGTGCTTATGTACAAGTTGTTGCTCGTGATGGTGCTTATGCAACTCTACGTCTTCGCTCTGGCGAAATGCGTAAAGTTCCAGTAGATTGCCGCGCGACATTTGGTGAAGTTGGTAATGCCGAGCACATGCTACGCCAGTTAGGCAAAGCAGGTGCTAAGCGCTGGAGAGGCGTACGCCCTACAGTTCGAGGTGTTGCAATGAACCCAGTAGACCATCCACATGGTGGTGGTGAAGGCCGTACTTCTGGTGGACGTCATCCAGTGAGTCCATGGGGTGTGCCGACTAAGGGTTATAAAACTCGTAGCAACAAGCGCACTGATAAGTACATCGTACGTCGTCGTAATAAATAGTAAGAGGATTCGCCATGCCACGTTCTCTCAAGAAAGGTCCCTTCATTGACCTGCACTTGCTGAAGAAGGTAGAGAAAGCGATGGAAGCGGGAGACAAAAAGCCAATTAAGACTTGGTCTCGTCGCTCAATGATCATCCCTAATATGATTGGGTTGACCATCGCTGTCCATAATGGTCGTCAGCACGTACCTGTGTTCGTAACTGACGAAATGATCGGCCACAAGCTTGGTGAATTTTCACCAACTCGCACTTATCGCGGCCATGCTGCAGATAAGAAAGCGAAGAAGCGTTAATACGGGAGGAATAAGATGGAAGTTTTAGCTAAACATCGTTTTGCTCGTACGTCTGCGCAGAAGGCCCGTCTAGTTGCTGATCAAATTCGCGGATTGCCTGTTTCTAAGGCACTCGAGATTTTGACATTCAGCCCCAAGAAAGCCGCCGTACTAGTAAAAAAAGTACTTGACTCAGCTATCGCAAACGCCGAACACAACGAAGGTGCTGACATTGATGAGCTTAAAGTTGGAGCCGTCTTCGTAGATGAAGGCCCAACAATGAAGCGTATCATGCCACGTGCTAAAGGCCGCGCTGATCGTATCATGAAGCGTACCAGTCACATCACTGTGGTTGTAGCAGATCGCTAGGAGAAGAGAGCAATGGGACAGAAAGTACATCCTAATGGTATCCGTCTGGGTATCACTAAGCCTTGGATCTCTACCTGGTACGCAGATAAGTCAGACTATGCAAATAATCTGAACAGCGACTGGGAAGTGCGTCAATATTTAACTGAAAAGTTAAAGGCCGCATCAGTATCTAAGATTGTTATTGAACGCCCAGCGAAAAGCATCCGCGTTACTATTCACACTGCCCGTCCAGGTATTGTGATTGGTAAGAAAGGTGAAGACGTTGAAGTATTACGTGCCTATGTGTCTAAAATCACTGGTACTACTGCTCAAATCAACATCGCTGAGATCCGTAAGCCTGAATTAGACGCTAAGCTCGTTGCTGACTCTATTGCTCAGCAGTTAGAGCGTCGTGTTATGTTCCGTCGTGCTATGAAGCGCGCTGTACAAAACGCAATGCGCATTGGTGCTCAAGGTATCAAAGTTCAAGTGAGCGGCCGTTTAGGCGGCGCTGAAATTGCGCGTGCAGAATGGTATCGTGAAGGTCGTGTACCTTTGCATACTTTGCGTGCTGATATCGACTATTCAACCGCAGAAAGTCACACTCAATACGGTGTGATTGGTATTAAAGTTTGGATCTTCAAAGGCGAAGTTCTAGACGGTTTAGTACCTGCTATTGAAGAGCCTAAGCAGCAACCTAAGCGTAAGCCTCGTGGTAAATAGGAGAAACTTTTATGCTGCAACCTAAACGTATGAAGTTTCGCAAGATGTTCAAGGGCCGCAACCGTGGTCTAGCGAACGGTACTGAAGTTAGCTTTGGTACTTTCGGTTTGAAAGCAGTCGGCCGTGGCCGTTTAACTGCACGTCAAATTGAATCTGCACGTCGTGCCATGACACGTCATGTTAAACGTCAAGGACAAATTTGGATTCGAGTTTTCCCTGACAAGCCAATTACCTCTAAGCCTCTTGAAGTGCGTATGGGTAAAGGTAAAGGTAACGTTGAATACTGGGTATGTCAGATTCAACCTGGTAAGGTTCTTTACGAGATGGATGGTGTTCCTGAGTCGTTGGCTCGTGAAGCCTTCGCTTTGGCTTCTGCCAAACTTCCTCTGAAGACTACCTTCGTAACTAAGACGGTGATGTAATGAAAGCGAGCGAACTAAGAGAAAAGAGCGTTGAAGAACTTAACGCTGAATTACTTGGTCTGCTGCGTGAGCAGTTTAACCTGCGTATGCAACACGCTACTGGTCAGTTGACTCAAACGAATCAGTTGAAACTAGTGCGTCGTAACATTGCACGTGTTAAGACCATTATTACTTCTAAGGCAGGTGTGTAATGTCTGATAAAGCCCGTACTTTGCAAGGTAAAGTAATTAGCAACAAAATGGATAAGTCTATTACTGTTGCTATTGAGCGCCAAGTGAAACATCCTATTTATGGGAAGTACATTAAGCGTACAACTAAGATCCATGCACATGACGAAACTAATCAGTGTAATGAAGGGGATTTCGTGGCTATTAGCCAGTGTCGTCCTCTATCTAAGACTAAGTCTTGGACACTAGCTGAAGTAGTAACAAAAGCCTAATCTCGATTAGGTTAACGTAAACGGCCCCAGTATTTGGGGCCGTTTGTTTTTTTTGCTATGCATTCCAAAAATGTGTGTTATACTTGCGCGCCAATTTTGAGTAAATTATTACTTGAATTTGGTTCAAATATACTCCCATAGTGGGATTGTGTAGTAACGATAGCGGAGCACTTGAAATGATCCAAATGCAATCGACTCTAGACGTCGCATGTAACAGCGGCGCACGCAGAGTTCAGTGTATTAAGGTCTTGGGTGGCTCTCATCGTCGTTATGCCGGTATCGGCGACATTATCAAAGTTTCTGTTAAAGAAGCGATTCCTCGCGCTAAAGCGAAGAAAGGTGATGTATATAACGCGGTGGTAGTCCGTACTAAGAAAGGCGTACGTCGTCCAGACGGTTCTGTCATTCGCTTCGATCGGAATGCAGCGGTATTGCTTAACGCAAACCTTGCACCGATTGGTACTCGTATCTTTGGCCCAGTGACACGTGAATTGCGTAATGATAAATTCATGAAAATTGTCTCGCTGGCACCAGAAGTACTGTAAGGAGCTTCAAATGGCAGCTAAAATCCGTCGTGAAGACGAAGTAATTATATTAGCAGGTAAAGACAAGGGTAGCCGCGGTAAGGTTTCTCAAGTTCTACCTACTGGTAAGTTAATTGTTGAAGGCTTTAATCTTGTTAAAAAGCACCAGAAACCTAACCCTCAATTGGGTGTGACTGGCGGCGTTATCGAGAAAGAAGCACCGATGCAAGCATCAAACGTTGCGATCTTTAACCAAGCCACAGGCAAGGCAGATCGTGTTGGTTTCCGATTTGAAGACGGCAAAAAAGTCCGTTTCTTTAAATCGAACAGCGAACTCGTTAAGTAATTTGGAGTAAACGATGGCGAAACTGCATGATAAATATCAAGAGACTGTAGTTGCTGAACTAGCTAAAAAGTTCGGCTACAGCAGTGTCATGCAAGTCCCTCGGATTGAAAAAATCACCCTAAACATGGGTGTGGGCGAAGCTGTTGCAGATAAGAAAGTTATGGAGCATGCGCTCCGTGACATGACTGCAATCGCTGGCCAGAAGCCAATTGTAACTGTTGCTCGTAAATCAGTTGCTGGTTTTAAAATCCGTGAAGGCTACCCTATTGGCTGTAAAGTTACCCTACGCGGTGAGCGTATGTGGGAATTTTTAGAGCGTTTAGTTGACATTGCAATACCACGTATTCGTGATTTCCGAGGCTTAAGCGCTAAAGCGTTTGACGGCCGTGGTAATTACGCAATGGGCGTGCGTGAGCAGATCATCTTCCCAGAAATCGATTATGATAAAATCGATAAAATTCGTGGTATGGATATTGTTATCACTACTACTGCGAAGAATGATGAAGAAGGTCGTGCTTTGTTAGACGCTTTTAACTTCCCATTCAAGAAATAAGGGTAGCATAATGGCAAAAACATCTATGAAAGCACGTGAAGCAAAACGTGCGCAGCTCGTAGCTAAATATGCTGAAAAGCGTTTAGCACTTAAGGCTATAATCAGCAGCCCTGCAACTTCTGAAGAAGATCGCTGGGATGCCGTACTTAAGTTACAAGCTCTACCACGTGATTCTAGCGCTGCGCGTCAACGCAACCGCTGTAATCAAACTGGTCGCCCACATGGTTTTCTACGTAAATTCGGCTTAAGCCGTATTAAATTACGTGAAGCAACCATGCGTGGTGAAGTTCCTGGTCTGCGTAAGGCCAGCTGGTAAGCACTTGTCACGGAGTAAGCTAATATGAGCATGCAAGATCCTATTGCGGATATGTTAACCCGTATTCGTAACGGCCAAGCTGCTAACCACGTATCTGTTAAGATGCCTTCAGCTAAGTTAAAAGTAGCAATTGCGAAATTACTTAAAGATGAAGGTTTCATTACTGAATACGCCGTAGCAGATGAAGCTAAGCCTGAATTAGAAATTACGTTAAAGTACTTTCAAGGCAAACCAGTCGTTGAGACTATCCAGCGTGTAAGTCGCCCTGGTCTTCGTATTTACAAAGGTAAAGACGAGTTACCAAAGGTGATGGGCGGTCTGGGTATCGCAATTGTGTCCACTTCTAAAGGCTTGATGACTGATCGCGCCGCCCGCCAAAATGGCACGGGTGGCGAGGTTATCTGCTACGTAGCGTAAGGAGCTAGAAATGTCTCGTGTTGCAAAAGCACCAGTCACTGTTCCTGCTGGCGTAGAGGTGACTTTAAACGAACAGACCTTAACTGTTAAAGGCAGTAAAGGAAGTCTGACTCGAGTAATCAACAATGCGGTAAATGTTGTTATCGAAGATGCACAAGTAAAGTTTCTTCCTGTCGATGGCGTTTCTAACGCTTGGGCTCAGGCTGGTACTGCACGTGCACTAGTAAACAACATGGTTGTTGGTGTATCTCAAGGTTTTGTGAAAAAACTTAAATTAGTTGGTGTAGGTTACCGTGCAAAGATTGCTGGTAGTGACTTAGATTTAACATTAGGTTTCTCACATCCATTAGTACACAAACTGCCCGCAGGCGTTACTGCAGAGTGTCCTAGCCAAACTGAAATCGTGCTTTCGGGCGTTGATAAACAAGTTGTTGGTCAGGTTGCTGCTGAAATTCGCGGATATCGTCCACCAGAGCCTTATAAAGGCAAAGGTGTTCGTTATGATGACGAAATAGTACGCCGTAAAGAGGCTAAGAAGAAGTAGGTAACGCGATATGGATAAGAAAACATCTCGCTTACGTCGCGCGTTACGTGCACGTAAGAAGATCCAAGAGCTGGGCGTGAATCGTCTGGTTGTACATCGTACACCGCGTCACATTTATGCTCAGGTGATCAATCCTGAAGCTCAGGTGTTGGCAGTTGCTTCAACCGTTGAAAAAGCGGTTAAAGAGCTACTAAAGAGTACCGGTAACGTTGATGCGGCTAAAGCAGTAGGTAAAATTGTTGCTGAGCGTGCGATCGAGAAGGGCGTAGCAACAGTTGCGTTCGACCGTTCTGGTTTCAAGTATCATGGTCGTGTAGCTGCACTAGCAGATGCCGCTCGTGAAGCTGGCCTGAAGTTCTAAGGGGTTATAAAAATGGCTAAATTAGAAGCTCAGCAAAAAGACGATCTGCAAGAGAAATTGATTGCAGTTAATCGTGTTTCTAAAGTAGTTAAGGGCGGTCGTATCTTTAGCTTCACAGCACTAACAGTAGTGGGTGACGGTAACGGTAAGATTGGCTATGGCTATGGTAAAGCGCGTGAAGTTCCAGCTGCTATTCAAAAAGCAATGGAAAAAGCCCGTCGTAATATGGTAACAGTGGAGTTGAATGCAGGTACTTTGCATCACCCAGTTAAAGGTCGCCATACTGGTTCAAAAGTTTATATGCAACCAGCATCACAGGGTACCGGTATTATTGCCGGTGGCGCAATGCGTGCCGTATTGGAAGTAGCAGGCGTTCATAACGTTCTGTCAAAAGCATACGGTTCTACTAACCCGATCAACATCGTTCGCGCAACTGTCGATGCGTTGGTGCACATGAAGTCACCAGCTCAAATCGCAGCAAAACGTGGCCTGAATGTTGATGAGATTCGGGGGTAATGCACCATGGCTACTAAAACTTTAAAAGTCACACAGACTAAAAGCAGCATTGGTCGTTTACCAAAACACCGTGCAACCTTAACCGGTTTAGGCCTACGCCGCATTAATCACACTGTTGAAGTTGAAGATACACCTTCAGTTCGCGGTATGATTAACAAGGTGTACTACATGGTTTCGGTGGAGGAATTAGGATAATGCGTCTAAATACTCTATCTCCAGCAGCAGGTTCTAAATCTGCTCCTAAGCGTGTAGGCCGTGGTATCGGTTCAGGTTTAGGTAAAACAGCGGGACGTGGCCATAAAGGTCAGAAGTCTCGTTCAGGCGGCGGTGTTCGCGTCGGTTTCGAAGGTGGTCAAATGCCACTTAAGATTCGTTTACCTAAGTTTGGCTTTACTTCGCGTCGCGCTTTGGTAACAGCTGAAGTTCGTTTACTCGAACTAGCAAAAGTTAACGGTGATGTTGTCGATTTGAATGCACTGAAAGATGCGAACGTTATTACTCGCAACATCCAGTTTGCGAAAATCGTTCTTTCAGGTACCATTGACCGCCCAGTGACTGTAAAAGGTCTCAAGGTAACCAAAGGTGCTCGTGCAGCTATTGAAGCTGCCGGTGGCAAGATCGAGGAATAATACGTCGATGGCAAAACCAGGACTTGATTTAAAAAGCGCGAAAGGCGGTTTATCTGAACTGAAAACTCGTCTTCTGTTCGTGATTGGTGCGATTATCGTCTTTAGAGCCGGTTCGTTCGTGCCAATTCCTGGTATTGACGCAGCTGTATTGGCAGAGCTATTTGCTCAGCAAAAAGATACCATCCTTGGCATGTTTAACATGTTCTCGGGTGGTGCCTTAGAGCGTGCTTCTATCTTCGCATTGGGTATTATGCCGTATATTTCGGCATCTATCATTATGCAGTTATTGACTGTTGTGCATCCTGCACTCGCTGAATTGAAAAAGGAAGGCGAATCAGGACGTAAGAAAATCAGTCAATATACTAGATATGGCACACTCGTGTTGGGTACGCTGCAATCTGTCGGTATTGCAACGGGTTTACCAAATCTGATGCCTGGTCTTGTGGCCAATCCTGGATTTGGTTTCTACTTTGTTGCAGTTGTGAGCTTAGTAACAGGAACAATGTTCCTTATGTGGCTAGGTGAGCAAATTACCGAACGTGGTATTGGTAATGGTATCTCGATTTTAATTTTCGCAGGTATTGTTGCTGGTCTACCATCGGCCATCGGCTCAACGGCTGAGCAGGCGCGTCAAGGTGACATGAATGTATTAGTACTACTGTTGCTCGCAGTGATTGTATTTGCTGTAACTTATTTAGTGGTATTTGTGGAACGTGGTCAACGTCGTATCGTCGTTAACTACGCTAAACGTCAACAAGGCCGTAAGGTCTTTGCAGCGCAAAGCACACATTTACCATTAAAAATAAATATGGCAGGTGTGATTCCACCAATCTTTGCTTCCAGCATTATTTTGTTTCCAGGTACACTGGCTCAGTGGTTTGGACAAAATGAGTCTATGTCATGGTTAAGCGATTTCGCTTTAGCTGTGTCACCAGGACAACCGCTGTATTCATTATTGTATGCGACAGCAATCATCTTTTTCTGTTTCTTCTATACTGCGTTGGTTTTTAACCCTCGTGAAACAGCAGATAACTTGAAAAAGAGTGGTGCATTCATTCCTGGGATCCGTCCCGGAGAACAGACTTCGCGTTACATTGATAAAGTAATGACACGTTTAACCTTAGCGGGTGCGTTGTATATTACCTTTATCTGCTTAATTCCGGAGTTCATGTTAATTGCGTGGAAAGTACAGTTCTATTTTGGCGGTACTTCGCTACTAATTATAGTAGTCGTAATCATGGACTTCATGGCTCAGGTTCAGACCCATATGATGTCCCATCAATATGAGTCTGTGATGAAGAAAGCTAATCTTGTTAACAAAGCCAATTTAGACCGCTTTGGAAAATAAGATTGCTTTTACGGAGTGATGAAATGAAAGTTCGAGCTTCCGTGAAGAAGATCTGCCGTAATTGCAAGATCGTCAAGCGTAGTGGTGTTGTACGCGTTATATGTGTTGAACCAAAACACAAACAGCGTCAAGGCTAAGAAAGAAGTTTGGTCAGCTCAATAATGGGCTGACCAAAATATTGTTTGCAAATCTGTCGTCTGTCGAGTATCCTTTCGGGCTTTTCGCAGATGGCCTTTAACTTTAAGGAGTGCATAGTGGCCCGTATCGCTGGCATTAACATTCCTGATCAAAAGCATACAGTCATTGCGTTGACTGCTATTTTTGGTATTGGACGTACACGCGCTAGAGCAATCTGCGCATCTACTTCAATTGCTGAAGATGCTAAGATCAAGGAATTGAGCGAAGCTCAAATAGATATCCTACGCGAAGAAGTCGCCAAATACACTGTAGAAGGTGACTTGCGTCGTGAGATTTCAATGAACATCAAGCGTCTTATGGATCTTGGTTGTTATCGTGGTCTCCGCCATCGTCGTAGCCTGCCCCTTCGTGGGCAACGTACTAAGACCAATGCGCGTACGCGTAAAGGTCCACGTAAGCCAATAAGAAAGTAACGGGAAGGTAAACCAAAATGGCTAAAGTTCCGTCACGTTCTCCGCGTAAGCGCGTACGTAAACAGGTTGCAGATGGCATGGCTCATATCCATGCGTCTTTCAACAACACAATTGTCACCATTACGGATCGTCAAGGTAATGCGTTGTCATGGGCTACCTCAGGTGGTTCTGGTTTCCGTGGTTCACGTAAATCAACACCATTCGCTGCGCAGGTTGCTGCTGAGCGTGCAGGTATTGCTGCTCAAGACTACGGTGTTAAAAACCTTGAAGTTTTCGTGAAGGGTCCTGGTCCAGGTCGTGAATCAGCCATTCGTGCGCTGAACGCTGTTGGTTATAAAATTACCAACATTACCGATGTGACGCCTATCCCTCATAATGGCTGTCGTCCACCTAAAAAGCGTCGTGTATAACACTGCGTATATAGGATAGTTGGAGAAAGATCATGGCAAGATACTTGGGTCCCAAGCTCAAGCTCAGCCGCAGAGAAGGTACAGACCTTTTCCTAAAAAGCGGTGTGAGAGCAATCGATTCGAAGTGTAAGCTAGAAACTGCACCTGGACAACATGGCGCACGTAAGCCACGTTTGTCTGAGTATGGTATTCAGTTACGCGAGAAACAAAAAGTTCGTCGTATTTATGGTGTGCTAGAAAAGCAATTCCGTAACTACTACAAAGAAGCTGCACGTCTAAAAGGCAATACTGGTGAAAACCTTTTGCAACTTTTAGAAGTCCGCCTAGATAACGTCGTTTATCGTATGGGTTTCGGTTCTACTCGTGCAGAATCACGTCAGCTAGTAAGCCATAAATCTGTTATGGTTAACGGTCGTGTTGTTAACATTCCGTCATTCAAAGTGTCTGCGAATGATGTTGTAAGCATCCGTGAAAAGTCACGTACTCAAGCTCGTATTAAAGCGGCTTTAGAAGTGGCTGGTCAACGCGAAAAGCCTACATGGGTAGAAGTCGACAATGCGAAAATGGAAGGTGCTTTCAAGCGCGTTCCAGAACGTAGCGATTTGTCTGCGGATATTAACGAACAGCTGATCGTCGAGCTTTACTCTAAGTAAAGCTAACAAACAAGAGAGGACACAATGCAGGGTTCTGTTACAGAATTTCTTAAACCGCGTCTCGTTGATATTGAGCAGGTTAATTCAACTCGCGCCAAAGTTACACTAGAGCCACTAGAACGTGGTTTTGGCCATACCTTAGGTAACGCGTTGCGTCGCATCCTATTGTCGTCTATGCCTGGCTGTGCAGTTACTGAAGTCGAAATTGACGGCGTACTGCATGAATACAGCAGTAAGGAAGGCGTACAAGAAGATATCCTTGAGATATTGCTTAATCTTAAGGGATTAGCAGTGACCATCGAGGGTAAAGACGAGGCTTTGCTTACATTAAGCAAGTCCGGCACAGGCCCTGTTACAGCAGCAGATATCACACATGATGGTGATGTTACCATCGTGAATCCTGATCATGTTATCTGTCACTTGACTGGTAACAATGATATCAGCATGCGTATCCGCGTTGAGCGTGGTTATGTGCCAGCTTCGGCTCGTGCACAGACTGAAGACGATGATCGCCCAATCGGTCGTTTGCTGGTTGATGCTTCTTTTTCACCTGTTGCTCGCATTGCTTATAATGTTGAAGCCGCTCGTGTTGAACAGCGTACTGACTTAGACAAACTTGTGATAGATATGACCACAAACGGTACTATCGATCCTGAGGAAGCAATTCGTCGTTCTGCAACAATTTTAGCTGAACAGCTAGATGCGTTTGTTGAACTACGTGATGTTACTGAGCAGGCTGTTGTAGAAGAGAAACCGGAGTTTGATCCGATTTTGCTGCGTCCTGTCGACGATTTAGAGCTAACTGTACGTTCGGCTAACTGTTTAAAAGCCGAAGCGATTCATTACATCGGAGATCTGGTACAACGCACTGAAGTTGAGTTGCTTAAGACCCCTAACTTAGGTAAGAAATCTCTTACTGAAATTAAGGATGTTTTAGCGTCTCGCGGACTGTCGTTAGGTATGCGTCTAGAAAACTGGCCTCCGGCTAGTTTAGCTGACGACCTATAAGTCTCAGGTTAGTACAGATTTAGGTTATAAGGATTAGGTCATGCGCCATCGTAAGAGTGGTCGTCAACTAAACCGCAACAGCAGTCATCGCCAAGCTATGTTCCGTAACATGGCTTGTTCAATAGTTCGTCATGAGATTATCAAGACAACTGTAGCTAAAGCGAAAGAACTGCGTCGCGTTGTTGAACCTCTAATAACACTTGCTAAAGTTGACAGCGTTGCAAATCGCCGTTTAGCTTTCGCTCGTACCCGCGACGCTGAAGTTGTAGGTAAGTTATTTACTGAATTGGGTCCACGCTTCCAGGAACGTCCTGGTGGTTACACTCGTATTCTTAAGTGCGGTCTACGTACCGGTGATAAAGCCCCAATGGCTTACATCGAGTTAGTAGGTCGTCCTGAAGCTGCTGAAGCTGTTGAAGTTGAAGCTGCTGAGTAATTAATTACTCACCGAAAAACCGAGCCTAGGCTCGGTTTTTTTTTATCTTTTTTTAACTTCGACTTTGTTTCAAACATCATATCTTTTTAGCTGCAATCCATATCCATTTATTGTACAACTTGGTAAATGTCTACTATTTATGCGTAATCTTCTATCTGATTATTTTCACAATCGCTCTCAGCTCGGTCAACGAGATGAACCCAATACTCATTTTCTTGATTCTCTGATCCGATATGTGTCGTACAACTCTGTTTAGTAAAATCGTATTATTGTGTTTGTATTAAGGACATATTAGCAACGTTAACCATGTCTAAGCTTAAGTCGATAATACCAAGTACAAGACGCTAAAGTTGTTCTTATGTTTGCAACAATGGCTATTCCGTTTAAGCCAATGTTCACAGGTTTTGAGCTGCAAACGAACCTTCAACAGAGTTGGTCGAAACCACTTACTGTATGTGTAATATTTTACTGATGTAGGAATATGGCTGACGGCGGGAATGCAATACTGGATCTGTTACTTAACATCACGTTAAGGCTGCGTATTCGACTTGATTAACGTACTTTGAAGTTATACTCAATGACTAGGTTATATGATGCCATTATTGTTAACCGTGGCGTGTAGACATGCTACATAGGTCTTACCATAACTAACTATTATCTATTTGGCCTCAGCTTGGAATCATAAATGGTCATCAAATTCTCTTTTGTATTGCCAACTGTATTGCATTACTTGCAATAGGCTAGTAATGACGCACCGCTGCGCTTAGTTAAAAAAAATGACAAGTTTGATATGAAATAGGCCGAATATTGTCATTTTGCCTTACCTATCTCACTTATTAACCTGAATTGAGGTTATTTAGCATTATTGAGCTGATGCCAAAAATAGAAAATATGGATTAGTCTATAGGTTAAAGCCGTTGTGCTGTGGTTCAAAATCATTGAATCAAAACTGGAATCACAATAAATAGAAGGGTTTTATTGAAACCAGAGTTGTTCATAATTCGATAGGCTTTCATTATAGGTATGACTTACTGTGACTGGCATTGTTCAGTACGCGGAAAATAAGCAGACTTTTAATAGAGACACAACATTTTCAGTTAAGCAGTATTTTACCTTAAATGGATATAATGGTTTTTGCACCGTCACACCATTGTTTCTTATCCTTGCTGAAAATCTTAATGTAAAACTGACAATAGGTTACAAACCTATGTTCAAACTATCCTCTCCGTAATGAGTAGCTAAAATAATAGCAACTATTTGTCGATAACAATTGAAATTTCATTCATAAAAAAAGCCTCCGAAGAGGCTTTTTATTACAAATAGACTTTATTTTTCTTCAAGAGCTTTTTGATTATAGGTCGGTTTTTCATGCGTTTGACCCATAGCTTCAGCAACTTCAGGTGGCATGTAATTTTCATCATGCTTAGCGAGTACTTCAGTGGCCTCTAGTTTTCCTGACTCAACCAGTACACCCTGGGCAACGATACCTTGACCTTCTCTAAATAAGTCTGGTAATAAATCGTCGTATGTAACGGATACAGTCCCACCCGCTGAATCATGTACAGCAAATTCAACGTGTAAGCTGTCTGGATCGCGTTTCATCGATCCCATTGTTACCATGCCACCGATTCGGATACGTTGTCCAAGCTCTGGCTTTACACCCGTATCGTTTTTACCGTGGGTAATTTCATACGGTGTATAGAATAAATTCAAATTTGAATTTAGTGCGTACAATAGTAATGATGCAACAGCAGCAACGCCCGCAATCAATGCAACGGCAAGGGTTAATCTCTTTTTACGTCTTGGATTCACGGTTATTACCTCTTGTTTCTTTCAGGCGTTGTTCACGCGTTATCTTTTTAGCAATTTCGATCAGGACTTTACGTTTTTGTCTGATACTCAGGGTTATTAATGTGGCTAGACAGCCGAACGTTACACCATAGGATAGCCAAACATAAAATGCGTAACCGCCCATATCAAGAAAATCTTTAAATGAATCAAATTGCATTATTTTGCCTCCTCTGCTGTTGCTAAGTCTCTCACCCAAGGGCGCATGCCATTGCGAGCAAGGATCTCTGTTCTATAGCGGATCAAGGTTATCGCTCCAATCATCATCCCAAACCCGAAAATATTAATTAACAGTGGGTATAACATATCGGTCGACATCGTCGATTTTTCTGTGATTCTAATGGTTGATGGCTGATGTAAACTACTCCACCAATCAACGGAATATTTAATAATGGGTATATTAATTACGCCGACAATCGCCAGAATTCCAGAAGCTCTAGCCGCGAGGACTTTATCTTCAAATGATGCATACAGTGATATAACCCCAAGGTAGAGAAACAGTAATACCAGTTCAGAGGTTAAGCGTGCATCCCATACCCACCAAGTTCCCCACATAGGTTTACCCCATGCAGCACCTGTTAGTAAGGCAATAAAGGTAATGACTGCACCAATAGGTGCGATAGCTGCCGCGGCCCAGTCTGCCGATTTTATTTGCCAAACTAAGCCAATAAATGAAGCCACTGCCATACCCATATATGCAGCCATTGACATCGATGCAGCAGGTACATGGATAAAGATGATTCGGTAACTGTCACCTTGTTGGTAATCTGTCGGGGCAAATAATAAACCCCAAATACTGCCTGTTCCAACGAGTAATATTGCTAGAATACTAAACCAAGGCAACAAAGTGCCTGACAGTTTATATGCCCGTTCAGGGTCTGCGTAAGAATGTAACCATTTCCACATTAGTTTGTGCTCACACGTAAAGAGGCGCCAATTGCGAAAGGTGCCAAGATTAAAGAACCGACCAACATTGCGGCAAGAATCGCAAGTTGACCATCATAAGCCATATTCAGTCCTGCAGCATCAATCGCACTAGTGGCAAAAATAAGTACAGGTATATATAAAGGTAGAATAAGTAAACTTAGCAGGACTCCTCCTTTTCGAAGTCCTACAGTCAGTGCAACACCTATCGCACCAAGTAACGACAATATCGGTGTACCTAATGCTAAAGTCGACATCAATGCACCGTAACTATTGTCTTCTAAATGCAACAGTACAGCGAGTAATGGTGCGACTAGAATTAATGGCACACCAGTAAGTATCCAATGTGCTAGAACTTTGGCCAGAACCATTAATGCTAACGGTTGTGGGCTCAGTAGCATTTGTTCTAAGCTGCCATCGTTGTAATCTGCTTTAAATAAACGTTCTAATGACAGCATAGATGCAAGTAAGGCTGCTACCCAGATAATACCAGGTGCTACTCTAGTCAACACTTGAGGTTCTGGTCCAATTCCTAAAGGAAAAAGAGTGACCACTAAAATAAAGAATAACAGCGGGTTAAAAATATCACCTCGATGTCTAATGGCAATTCTTAAATCACGTTGCAAAAGCGTCATGAATGCTGTGGTGTAACTGATTCCTCGTTTCATTCAAATACCTTATACAAAGCGATAGTCGAGAGTGATTTTACGTAGTATGGCATCACTAATAATGCTCATATCCTGATGTGTGGTTAATATTACACATCCACCCGATTCAGCATGTTGAATAAAAAGTTGTTCTAATTCTTCTACACCTTTTTTATCAATTGCGGTAAAAGGTTCGTCGAGGATCCATATTTTACAATTACTGTGTTGTAATCTTGCTAATGCAGTACGTCGATGTTGTCCCGCAGATAAATGACCTGCTAGTGCTTCTTCAAAACCGGTTAAATTGACTTTCGCCAAAATTTCAGTGGTATCGAAATTATCATAGCCACTAATTCTTAAATTGAAGTTAAGATTTTCTTCTGCTGTTAGCTCGCTTTTCACACCCGCTAAATGCCCGAGATAGAGTAAGTCGTGATTAAATTCGTCTCTACAGCGATTGATGTTTTCACCATTATATTCAACTTCACCGGCATAGGGACGTGACAAACCAGCAATAATACGTAAAAGACTGGTTTTACCGGCACCATTAGGACCTTCAACCTGGACAATATCCCCTGCATTGATATTAAAACTCAGTCCATCAAATAGAATGCGCTCTTCCCTAATACAGGTTAATTCGTTGGCACTTAATAGCACTTGTGATTGGTTTGATATGGTCACTTATCCCTCTTATTTTACTTGAGGATGAATTCGAAAAGATATTAACACAAACACTTTTATCGGTTTAGCTTTGTCACTGATTAAGTGCTAGCAATTTGATATGGTTCCAAAATTATGAATTTAGTTTGAACTTTTTCATCGATTACTAATATATTACCTGAACTACACAGATTGTCTCGATTTAGAGGCTAAGCTGAGATTGTTATCACAAAAAGATGAGTTTTTTTGCTAATTGTAGTAATCTATCGTTGCTAAAAATGAGTCTGCCTTCTAAATCAAAGGGCAGCGTTAAGCTTTGTATATTTGCAATTAGGAACGATGAATATGAAAAAATTGTTAGCAATGACTGCAGTAGCTGCCTTAACTTTGTCTGCAAATGTATTTGCTCAAGAAGGTGAAGCTATTTACAATAAAGCGTGTCAAGTATGTCACAGCATGGGTGTGGCCGGAGCGCCTAAAGTTCATGACGCTGCGGCATGGGAACCACGTCTAGCAAAAGGTTTAGATGCCTTAGTTGGTTCGGTTAAGTCTGGTTTAAACGCAATGCCACCAGGTGGTATGTGTACTGACTGTACCGATGAAGATTACAAAAACGCAATTCAGTTTATGTCTAAGTAGTTTTCAACTAAATCAAAAAACCGGCTTTTATAGCCGGTTTTTTTATGGGTTAATTTCAGTGATGCTAACTGAGAACATCACTAATATTACACAATGCTATTGCACTAAGGTATCCAGAGTTAGTGCAGCATTATCACCCACTTTAATGGCTTTAATGGTACCCTTTAGGTCTCCAGGTTGCGGTTTCACGCTGCCATTTTTTGACAGTACCGCAATTATTTCGACTTCTTGTACTGAGCTCAGTGTGACATCGCCACCCATTGAAGTACTATCATCTAATGTGATTGTTGCAGGTAAACTGCTAGCACTGATTTTAGTTGCCGCTAACGGTACTTTTGGACCTTGCGTTGCTCGTGCGAAAATAAACACAGTATCGCTATCGGCCACTTTGTCTGCTAATTCTGGAGCAATAGAAACTTCAATTGCGACTGTCTTCGCATTGCTCGTAACTACTGGCTTTTGAGTTGAATCACCATTAGGCATTGCCGAACCTTCATTAAGGCGCATGTTTGCAGATTCAATTGCATTCATTAATGCTGTTCTATCAACATCATCTCGATCGCTGTCTAAGATCATCTGCCAAGCATTGATAGCTTTGTTGTAGTCAGCGGTAAAGAATGCATCCATGCCAACAAGAAGTAGTGTAGAGGGGTCTTGTGGGTCTAACGCTAAAGATTGATCAATCACAGCTTGAATCGCCGGCGACATCTGCTGATTTGCTTTATAGTATAGCGCAGTCGCTTTAGGCCCAAGGAGTTCAGCTTGCGTGCCGACGAGTTCCATTACCTTATCAAATGCGCCAATGGCTTTATCATATTGGTTGGCAGATATATAAGCATGACCAAGGCTAAACCAAGCTTGGCTATCGTCTGGCTGTGCCTGCACTTTTGCTTCCATCATTTGTACCCGTTGCGACATTATTTGCGCCGGATCCATGCCTTGATGAGGATTGCTTGCTTGAGGAGGATTGGCTAATTCGTTATAAGCACCTAAGTGTTGATATAGGTAACCGGAAACAGCCAATAAGCACAAGGTCATAAAAGCAGGCCATAATGCGTTTTTTGATTTAATTTCTACATCAAGGGAGTCATCACCTTTTTGTTGCATGTCCTGAAGTAGATTTATCTCTAATTCTTTCTTTAATGCTTCGAATTCGACTTGATCCAAAAGCTCGTCATGTAATTCTTTTTCAAGAATTGTTAACCGCTCAGCAAAAAGTTCAAGGTTAGTTTGTCTACGAACGCCAGACTCTTCGGCTTGTAACAGTTTTGTTTGGCGAAAGTGTGGAACCCAAATCATGATTAGGCCGATGAGTACGACAAGCGCAATAAAAATCCAAAATGTGGTCATTATGTCAATATTCACTTTTAGGTTAACAGAGAAAGCGGCATTTACCGCAGTGCTTGGAACTTCGATTATACGTAAAGATTATTAATTGAATAGTAATATAAGGAAGATATGAATCCAAATCCTGATAGTTGCGTACTGGTTCACAGATTGAATGGTTTGACTAACTAATAGCGAAACTTTATATCAGTAATACTGTCAGACAAGTTGCCAAAAAAATTCGTTTTGGTTGAATCGGTGTTCATAATGAGACTGGTGACCCAATTTTGTACGAAAATGGCAGACATATGTCATAGCAAGTTCTAAAATGCGTTAAAATTCGTTTAAGCTAATGTGCGTATATTAGTTTCATCGCATTAATTAGTACTGTCGTGATTTGTTTGTTTCAGATCCGCTAATTTTTTTAGACTAAGGAATACCCATGATTCCAGAACTTGGACATTTCTCGCTAATTCTCGGTTTGGCTTTTGCCTTACTGCTAGCTAGCGTGCCGTTATATGGTTCCGCACGTAAAGACCAGTATCTTGTTCGATATGCCTGGCCACTGACATACGGAATGTTTTTTTTCATCAGTCTCTCCGTTATAGCACTAGGGTACAGCTTTGCTGTTGATGATTTCTCTGTGGCTTATGTCGCCCATCACTCTAATTCTCAACTACCAATATTCTTTAAAATTGCGGCGGTATGGGGTGGTCATGAAGGTTCATTATTATTCTGGGTATTCGCGTTGTCTGTATGGACTGCATCAGTAGCACTATTTAGTAAGGGCTTAGAAGAAGTCTTTACCGCAAGGGTGTTATCTGTTTTAGCGATGATTGTTGTTGGCTTCAGTTTATTTATGATCCTTACATCAAGTCCATTTGAACGGATATTTCCTATTCCTCTAGAAGGGCGAGATTTAAATCCAATGTTGCAAGATGTTGGCTTAATCTTCCACCCACCAATGTTGTATCTAGGGTATGTGGGTTTTTCAGTCTGTTTTGCCTTTGCTATTGCAGCCCTCATGAGTGGCAGACTTGATTCTGCTTGGGCACGCTGGAGTCGTCCATGGACATTAGCGGCATGGATATTTCTAACTGGCGGTATTTCACTTGGTTCTTGGTGGGCTTACTACGAATTAGGTTGGGGCGGCTGGTGGTTCTGGGACCCAGTTGAAAATGCATCATTTATGCCTTGGTTAGTCGGTACTGCTTTAGTGCACTCATTAATTGTGACGGAAAAGCGTGGGGCATTCCGTAACTGGACTGTATTGCTGTCTATCTTTGCCTTCTCATTAAGTTTACTCGGCACCTTTATTGTACGTTCTGGTGTGCTTACGTCAGTGCATTCATTTGCAGCAGATCCAAGTCGTGGTTTGTTTATCTTGCTGTTGTTAGGTATTGCCATTGGTGGTTCGTTAACTCTGTTTGCTTTCCGAGCCAGTGAAATGAGCAGTCCAGCACGATTTGAGCTTAAATCGAAAGAAACCATGTTGCTAATCTGTAATGTGTTACTCACTGTTGCTGCAGGTACTGTGTTGCTGGGTACGCTTTATCCTTTATTGATAGATGCATTAGGCATGGGCAAGATTTCCGTCGGACCTCCATATTTTAATGCTGTATTTGTACCTATCGTATTAGTGCTATTTGGCTTTATGGGTATTGGTCCAATTATTCGCTGGAAGAAATCTAAAGCAGGCGAAATTAAAAAACAGTTACTTATTCCAGCTATTATTGCATTAGTTACCGGTGTCGCTGCTCCATTTATTGCTGGTGGCCAATTTAATGCTTGGGTGATGTGTGGTGTGGCTGCTACAGCATGGATCATGCTATCCACTTTTCGCGCTGCTTATAATATGGTGAGCGATAAAGAAGGTGGTATTAGTCTTAATCGAATTGGCCGTAGTCAATTGGGAATGCTCTTCGCTCACTTTGGTATTGCTGTGTCGGTAATGGGGGCTACTATTGTCTCTAACTATTCGATTGAAAAAAGCGTCCGTATGGGCCCAGGTATCAGCCAAGAACTAGCAGGTTACACATTTAAGTATTTAGAAACTAAAAATGTTGTCGGTCCTAACTATACCGCTCAACAAGGTCAGATTGAGATTTACAAAGATGATGAATTTATCACTTTACTCAAACCTGACCGTCGTCAATACAATGTACGGACTATGGATATGACTGAAGCGGGTATTGATTGGGGATTATTCCGCGATTTATATGTCACTATGGGTGATCCCATTAGTTTAACCGAGTTTGCGGTGCGTCTTAATTACAAACCGTTTGTACGTTGGTTGTGGTTTGGATCAATCTTTATGATGATTGGTGGCTTCCTGGCAGCATCCGATAAGCGTTATCGTGTAAAGCAAGCTGCGACAGATGAAGCAGTAAAAGCAAAATTAGCGACTGCTTAATATACTCGGAGACATTATGAAGAAGTTTGTACTGTTTATACCTTTGGTTATATTTTTGGGTATGGGCGTGTTTTTATACAAAGGATTATTTCTCAATCCTAAGGTGCTTGATTCTGCATTAGAAGGAAAGCCAGTTCCGGCTTTCCAACTTGAGCGCTTAGAAGTGCCTAGTGAAGTGTTAACTGAGAAAGATCTTCCAGCAAAAGTGTCTATGTTGAACTTTTGGGCAACTTGGTGTCCAGCATGTAAGTATGAGCATCCTTATTTGATGATGCTGTCTAAACGTAACTTGTTACCTATATATGGTATCAACTATCGTGACGAGAGAGCATTAGCTGTTAAGGAGTTAACTACTCAAGGTGATCCATACACAGTGAACATCTTTGACAAAGATGGCCGCTTAGGTCTTGATCTTGGCGTATATGGAGCACCGGAAACTTTTATAGTCGACCATAACGGTATTATTCGTTATCGCTATGCCGGTCCTATAGATCAAACGGTATGGACACAAACCTTGTATCCAATGATCCAGCAATTACAAGCTGAAGCTAAAGTCGATGGAGCATCGTAATGAAATTCATATTTAAAATGATGGTGGCTTGTACGAGTTTACTTTTTACTCTGACGGTAATGGCGACACCTGTTGATACTTATGAATTTCAATCGGTAGATAATCAACAAAGAGCATTGTCACTAGCACACCAATTGCGTTGCCCACAGTGTCAGAATCAAAACTTAGTCGATTCAAACTCTCCAGTTGCGCAAGATTTACGTCTTGAAGTGTATACGATGGTCGATAATGGTAAGTCAGATTCAGAGATTATTGAATTTATGACCAGCCGCTATGGCGATTTTGTTTTATACAATCCAAAGTTAGACTCGAAAACTTATATTCTATGGCTTGGTCCATTTGGGTTACTTGTTTTAGGTCTCTTTATTGGTTTTATCTTTGTGCGTAAGCAACGTATACAGGCATCTGAATCGACAACCTTGTCAACAGAGCAACAAGCTGAGTTAGATGCGTTATTAAATCGTAGTAAGACAACTAAGTAACCGATTGGAGTATTAACTTTGAAACAGTGGTTTGCGTTTATTTTCACTAGTCTCATTCTTATGGGGACAGCAGGTCCGGTAAATGCATACCCAGGCATGCAAGCAGCGGCCAAGCAAACCACTGAATCAACACTCGATCGCATAAACATATTGCCGCAACCATTCCCAATTGCGCTAGTCGATTTTACTGATCTTGTTGGTCAGTCGGTTAACTTTGAACAATATAAAGGTAAAGTGGTTGTTGTGAATCTTTGGGCTACTTGGTGTCCACCTTGTGTTAGAGAACTTCCAGCACTCGATCGATTAAATCAAACTCTAAATGCACAACATTTTGCACTACTGCCTATTTCTATTGATGCTGAAGCTGTGACTATTGTGCAACCATTTTTAGAGTCTCTTGGATTAGGCCGGTTTAATTCGTATTTCGATCCGCAACAACAACTACGTGATGTCTTCCCGCTTGATACGATACCTGCAACATTTATCTTAAATGAACAAGGTGAGCTGGTGGCTTATGTTCGTTCGTATGTCGATTGGGACGATTCAAATGTGGTGACTTTCCTTGAACAGTTCCGCCAGAACGCTAAAGAAGTACAATAAACCGTCATAAAGTCGCTTAAAATACGAAAAAGGATCGCTTTTGGTGAAAAGATCGCCAAGCGATCCTTTTTTATTAAAAAAGGCCTTGCGCAAAAACGTGAGCTGCCTATAATGCGCATTCACTGACACGGCAGACAGCGCAAGCGGTTACTGAGTCAGGTTGAATTAAGTGCTTCAAAACACTGAGTTCAAGGCGA
>NZ_JBEOPJ010000027.1:0-46251 GCF_040309945.1 Shewanella sp. AC34-MNA-CIBAN-0136
AATTGAATGGCATCGAGAAATGCTCGGGTATTGCTCAAACATGCTGTAGTGATGATTAAGGTAACTCATGTCCTTTAGCGCTTACATACAATGCATACCAGTGCTCGCGACTTAACGAGACGTTAGTGGCTTTTGCACAAGCCTTAATACGCTCAAGGTTGGTGGTGCCAATAACAGGTTGAATTTGGCTAGGATGCTGCATTAACCAACTTAATAACACGGCTTCTGGGCTAGTGTGATATTCAGCGGCTAACGTAGCAACAAGCTGGCTGGTTTGCTGCACGGCTGTCGACTGCTCCGCTGTTGCTATGCCACTGTAAATCCCTTGACATAAGCTGCCCCACGCCTGAATTTGTATATTATGTTGATTGCAGTACTCTAACGTACCAGGGGTAAAGTTGATGTCTTTGCCGTCTTGATTACCCGCATAAATGGTTTCGTCTACCCATGCGTGTTTTTGCAAACTCATTTCAATTTGGTTTACCACTAATGGCTCACCAAGCATACGCTGCAGCGCGCTAATTTGATGTTGCTGCATATTCGAAACACCCAGAAAGCGTACCTTACCAGCAGACTTTAGCTGTTGAAATGTTTCGGCAATTTCTGCTGGTCGCATTAACGGGTCTGGGCGATGAAGCACTAATACATCAAGGTATTCGGCATTGAGTTGCTTGAGGCTGTTATCAACAGAATACTTAATCCACTCTGCTGATAAGTCGTAACGCTTAGGGCCCTTGCTGTCTTCAAATCGAATACCGCACTTGGTTTGCAGGTATATTTTTTCACGCAACTCAGGGCGCTGAGCTAATATCTTGCCAAAAACGGACTCTGCTTTGCCAAAAGTATAAATGTCTGCGTGATCAAAATAGTTTATTTGGTTATCCAGCGCAGTATCAATGACCTTATGGGCTTGCTGAATATCCGCTTGAGTAATCGCATTATTATTCCAACCGCCACCCAGTCCCATACAGCCATAAACAATAGGGCTAACGTTTGGTAAAAATTCAGTTAAGGGTAAACCCGTCATATTGATGCTCTTTTTATAATGGTAATGAATATGAGTGTATTGGATCCTGCATAAAAATGAACCGTAAAAAGCAAAATCATTATTTGGTATATCTACCAATAACAGATTACAGTTCTCTATAAAATATTATTGATGGTTATAATCATGAGCCGTGAACACAAAAAATTTGAGCGATTATTCTTATTCAGCGAAGTCGCCAAACAACTTAGCTTTACCGAAGCGGCTGCCTCATTAGGGATATCGAGAGGATATTTATCTGAGCAGATTAGGCAACTCGAAAAAGAAGTAGGCCGACCATTACTCATACGCACAACACGCAGTGTAAGGCTAACGCCACAAGGTGAGATGATTTTATCGAGCATGGGACAAGTGAAAGCCGACTTACTCATGCTAGACAAAAGAATTCGTCACGACAACGACGATATCTCAGGGCGGATCCGCATTACAGCGCCCAGCCAACTCACTCAACGGCATTTGCTTAATATTTGCCATGAGTTTACGCAATTGCATCCGCAGGTACATTTTAGTATTGATTGCAGCTATACCCTGCACGACTTAACCCGTAACGATTTTGATCTCGCATTTAGGGCTACCGCAACACCACCGCAAAACATGGTCGCTAAAAAATTATTTGATTATCAGCAAATCTGTTGTGCGGCCCCTGCATATCTTCAACAACACGGCACGCCCAATTCGATTGAGGATTTGCAACATCACCAATGCCTAACGGCAACAGAACAAACTCACTGGACCTTCAATGCTCAGCCGATATTAATCAATAGCTACTTGAGTGTTAACGATAATCATATGCTTAAACAGCTGGCATTATTGGGTCGAGGAATTATTGTCGGACCAGAGTATTTAGTCGATAAAGAAATACAAGCAGGCACATTACAGGCAATCTTAACCACAGAAACCATGAACGCATCGACCACTTATTTAATTCACCCACAGTTGGTACAACAATCCGCAAGGCTAAGCAGTTTTATTCAGTTTACGTTAAATTGGTTTCAGCAATTGAATACCCAATAATGAGTCGATTTGAACTAAGCCATTCTTCTGGTGACAATGCTAATGACAATGCTAATGACAATGCTGATGACAATGCCGGTTTGCCAGCGACTCAGGCACAGTTAATTAAAAAAATCGCGAAGATGTAAAAGAGCCAATAAACAATGAAGCACAATAAAGCCAATAAACCCCTGAGCAAACACAATATGATAACCGCGCCATGCTAAAGCATTACTAGGATCTGCTATGTACCAACCGGCTCCGCTACACACCACCAGCAGTAACAAAATAACCCCAATGCCTTCAATGACACTGATTAAACCTTTACCACCAGAATGTGGCAATTGACCGTGCACTAACCCTCGCACATCTGCAAGCAATGGCGTTAACTCAAAGGTAAGCCAAGGAAAAAACTGCCGCCACTGCCCGGCCGCACACACTTTATAAGTAAACATCAATGCTAACAATGTGGTAAACAAGCCACCATAAACATGAAATACATCCCAAACACTGGCGCGAGGACTTAATTGACGTCCAATTAATATCCATGGGCTGGTGCAAATTAATAACAACGACATCAATATCATCAATGGATGCAATACTGCTTCAATACGCTGCCATAACGGCTTTAGTACCATTAATTATGCCTCTATTATTTGCTGAGCAAACTCATCAACTTTTTGCCAATCGGTAAACTCAACTTTGGTATTAGGGTCTGTCGGCCCTTTGGTTAGCCACATAATAAACCGAATAATATTCCGGTCCATGGCACCATAACCTTGGTAATCTAAATTACCGCCAAACACCTGTAATAACCTTGGCTGCCAAGGGCTTTGACTTAAAAACTGTTGCATATAGCTGTTAGTTTGCGGCGTGTTTTTATTGGGTTTGCGCGCCACTAAACTCACCGAGAAAAAACCACTGGGTTTGCCGTCCAATTCCGCTCGATGATCTTCAATAAATTGATACAGGGCTGGGCGATGTTTGCCATGACGAATACTGGCGCCAATGTACACTTTATCAAATAGGGCTAAATCGGGAGCTTCCGCTAAGGATACGACCGTGACCAGCTCGCCTTGCTCAACCAGTTGACGCTGTAAATATTCACATATTTTTTGAGTGTAACCATGGACACTTGAATGGATCAGTAAAATTTGGCTCATGCTGACCTCGAATGAAATCATTTAAAAGTAATACAGTATCTTAGACCACTGGCGCGAAAATTTACATGAAACAGATCACGTCATCATCATCCACAATTACTTCAATATGAACTACCGTAATGCAATGTGAACAGCCGCGCAAAAAAATACCCTAGGCATAAATGTCTAGGGTCTGCTGAACTTTGCTGGTTAAATTTCGTTCGAGATAAAAATATTTTAATCGAGGCGAGTGGATTGCTGCCTAGCAATCTAAGCAAAATTCGCTCAACAAAGAGTAAAACGTTTTTAGCCGAACCCTTCGGGCAGCGTTTGTTGGTCATTTCTACTGCGTTATCAGCTCTTAATGTAGAATAACTACACTACAAAGCCTCTGCCTTGTAGCTCATGTGTAAGTAATGACCAACAATTCGCTGCAAAAAAACCTTGAAAGATCTACAGACCCTAAGGTATTTGAGCTCTACAGCAATTTATAACGACTGTAAAAAGGCGATTACCTGATCACGCTCTGTTTGAGTTAATGCCATAAAGTCTTGCTTAGACGTTTTAGATTCTCCGTCATGCCACAAAATGGCTTCTTCCAAGGTTGCTGCGCGGCCGTCATGCAAAAATCCGGCTTGTGGATTAACCGTTTGGGTTAAGCCTATGCCCCACAATGGTCGAGTACGCCATTCGTTACCGTCGGCTAAAAAGTCTGGACGACCATCTGCCAGTCCTTCACCCATATCGTGCAACAACAGGTCACTAAAGGGATAAATAGTTTGGCCTTTTAAGCTTTCGCTCATCGGTAATCCGCCAATATCACCTGAAGTTTTGGTCACAAACGACGGCGTATGACAACTGCTGCAATTGAGTTGTTCAAATAACCGAGCGCCTTCGCGCACTGCCGTTTTATCAACGTTACGTCTGGCTGGCACCGCTAATGTTTCGGCATAAAATACCACAGAATCACTGAACTCTGCACTGGCCTCAGGCGCACCATTAACATCTTCACCAGTATCAACAAACCCAGTTCGTGTTAAATATGAATCATGTAAGCTGGTGCCAACAATACTTTCATCAGGAAATAACGGGTTAGTAATACCAATGTCGCCACGTAATGCACCTAATGATTGTACTCGCACACTTGGAGTATTCGCTTTCCAACCAAAGCGACCTAAAGACACGGGTGTACTGTCACCATTTTGTGCTTTTATGGCATCAAATACCCAATTAGCCCGTCCAGAAATATCATCTTTGTTACTGTCATCAGCATCAACATTGGCGAGAATGCTTGCCTCAGGTATTGCTTCTAGCAACCCTAAACCAAACACAGGCATGCCGTTACGCCAACCCATTAACACATCATCTTGTAATAGATTTGAAGTTACATTGGCACTTTGTTTGGTTTCGCCTGGTGCATCATATGGATTTTCGACCGCGAAAATAGGCTTCTTCAAACTAATGGTGCGTCCATCGGCATACACTTCATCATGTCGCTCATAAGACAAATACACATCTGCTTGACCAACAAATGCATTGTCTTGCCAATCAGGGCGCGCTTTTAATACTCCGCGATGAAATAGCTGGTCACCAAAATCTGGCACTTTAATCGGCGCACAGTAATTATTATCTGCAGTTCCTACACTACAAGGCTCAGCGGGAGCTTTGCTGATACGTAAGAAAATACCCGCTGCCGAACCCAGTTTTACCCGAGTTTCATCTGCGGCCAAAAAGGGAGTGGAATTTCGACCATCGCGTTGATGGCAAGAATTACAGTCAGCATTATTAAATACAGGGCCTAAACCATCAAGCTCAGGGTGTTGATCATTCGGCGCTGTAGTAAACGAGACTTCAAAGTTGGTATCACCTCGTAAATGTAACGCGAGTTCATCTGCCGTTAAATTTAACGATGGCGTTGAAAAGCCATGGCCAGAGTTACTGGCATCGAATGTTGTGGTGTCACCGCCTAAAGCAACAATTAAGGTATAGCTAGGATAAGTCACTACCGGATCAATGGGGTCTGGCGAGGTTTCATCATCGCCGCTGCCACCGCAAGCACTTAGGCTAAGCCCCAGTAATGCTACAAACCAATAAGGTTGTCGTAATAATTTGTTCATCTTTGTCTCACACATTCACACTAAAATTGAGTTTATGTAGCAGTAATGCGACCTTGTTATGAGTTGAGTCTCTATTTTTTGGGTCACACTTACCCTCTCAATAAGGTCGTTCCATGGCCTTATTGAGACGGTAACAGTTAAATTATGAGTTCCAATCAGATAATAAAGGCAGCACATCTGACTGCAGCGTCGTTTGTAACTTTGTTAATGCATCCACGGCGACTTGGGTTCTAGCTCGGCCATCAGCATCGAGAATCGCTTGGCGGAACGGCATGCTAGTGCTACCCGAAATGGCTTGAATTTTTAAAATGGCATCATCAATTTCGCTGGCGACACGCGTAGCTAAAGTCGCATCAGCTGCTGTTACAAAATCAATTAAACCTTGCTTATCAGCACCACCCGTAAACTCACCTTGATAAACGTTACGTACACCAATGATGTTATTTGAAAAGTCGGTTAGTGAGTTCCACGAATACTGCGACTCCACCTTAGAGGTGTCTGCCGTGGTTAATGACTCTCCGAATGGATCGGCAATTTTACCGTTACCCACTTCATCGACAATACCAATCATGCCGTTGATCAATTCTTCAATAACCGCCAACTGAGAAGAGTAAATAGTGTTAGTGGCATCGCCAGGAGTTTTAAGCAACTCGGCATAAGGTTTGGCGTTAGCATCTTGTGGGTTATGGCTCACTTGCCAAGCATCGTCTAATTGCGCGGTGTAATCGCGGAACACTTCCGCTAAGGCGATTAAATACTCACGCTCTTTGGTGCTAAGATCTGCAATCAACTTTGTGTTGCTGTTAACACCATCGCCAAACAACAGATATTCCATGGTATGAAAACCTTGAACATCATCATTCCAACCTTTAATGGTGTCGGCATCAAAACCATTGCTGTTGGCTAACTGGGTTTGTAAGTCAGTGGTGTTTAACGGCCAGCTGTCTAAATGCGGGTCGATACTCAATGAGTCGACTGGGCCAAAGATATGCGACTCCCCTTGCTCCCAAGGTTGACGAGCCGACTTCCACGCATTTTGTGCAGCCACTAAATCGGCTTGTACCGTTGAGGTAAGTAAGGTTTGGGTTGCCAATAATAAGGCATCCCCTTTTGCCGCTAAATCAGCATAACCAGCCACAATCACATCATCGGTTAAGTTAGTGATCATTTCTGTCGCGACAAAACTAAAACCGGTTGGTGGTGTAGTTGGGGTTGTCGGGGTGCTAGTGTCATCCGAGCCTGAACCGCCACACGCGGATAATGTTGCCACTAGTGCTAGTGAGATTGCAGTGTAGTTAAAACGCATAATAAAACTCCATGTAAAAAAACAGATCAAAAAATAGGTCGAAAAATTAAATTTGCTTATAGCGAGAACTGATATCCCACACCTAAAGCAAAGAAATTGGTGTCAGGAATACTGGCAACAGCCACTTGATGAAGACCACCTTCGGCTTTAATCACAATTTCAGGTATCGGGAAATAGTTAATACCCACACTGCTCCAAGTATTTTCATAACGCTTGGTTGCGGTGCCCGTTTCAACGGCCATAAGTGGATTGGAATAATCGATATTGGCAAACACGGTCATCGGAATATCAAACCATTCATCAAGTTTGACGCCCGCCTCAACAAAGAACGACTGCGACTCTGAACCCAGTTGGGCAAAATTACCTGGACGTAAACCTGGGGTGGTTTTATTAGCTTGGGTAATAGCGTCAGCATTGTCTAACGAGCCATATAAATATTGACCGCGGAGGATCCATGGACCTTCAACAAAGGCTCCGGCAACAGACACAATGCTAAGAGCACCATCAACATCGAGTTTGTTACTCTTATGGCGATTACCACTGGTATTACCGTAGTAATAAGCCACGCCGACTGCACTGCCGGTTTTGAAATTGCCATAATCAATACGGCCAGCAAATGCCAAGTCGTCAGCATTCACCTCTTCAAAGCGTTTTTGATGGCCTGATGCCACCCAATCATAAGTGCGAAAATACTCAGAGTTTAACCCACTGACAACTTGTGCCTGATAATGAAAATCGGCAACCTCTCCGTAAACACCAATACCATTTTCGTTCCAAACGGTTGGCATCATCGCAGCTTCACTCTTGTGACGTTGCACTGTAAGATATTGATTAGGTTTGTGTAACATGCTCGATAAGCCAATAGGCAAGTGAATGTTACCGAATTTCACCCCAAAGGCTTTTGATGGACGGTAACGAATTTCCGCTTTTTCAACCACCACTTCGCCACCCGCTTCAACTTCGGATTCAAACTCACCAAATTCATCAAAGCCGTCATATTCTAGTGAGGTGCCAGTGCCACCATGCTCATATTCAATTTCAACTTCCATACTCCAATCATCAGTGAACTGATAACCAAACTCGGTCACAATCCGCTCTAAATCAGTACGACTACGTCGCTCTGCGGATGTATCTTGTACGTTATCGAAATATTCATCACTGGTGTAAACAGCGCTGCCATATGAGTTAAAGCTAAAACGGCTCAATCGGTCTTGCGCTTTAGTGGCCTGTTGCACCACAGTGTCAACTTGAGTCGCCACTTGTTTGTTTTGCTGCTGTTGTTGTTTTTGTTCGGCTGCTAATGTAGCAAGCTGCTGTTTCAATATCGTAATTTCAGCTTCTTGCTTGGCAATGGCTTTGGCTAATGTTTCGGTATTCGTTGCAGCTTGAGCATTAGGCATCCCACTCAAACCCAATACACTTGCCACAGATACTGCCAACAAGGTTAACTTTCTATTCATCTGTTTCTCCGACACGTCACGTTAATACTCCCTCAAAAAACGCAACAACCATACACCAAACGATAACCATTCGCATTATAATTTACATTAAGATTAGCAATTTTATTTACACTAAATTACATTTCACTTAACAAACCGTTTTATGTCACTATGGAAAACAACAATCAAAAAAACCTCCTATAAACCGAGTACTTTCAATGTCAAACATCAGTAATACTGCCCTCTTTAGTGGTAAATCGGCCCGTATTGAGCGCACTAATCCACAACATTTGCTGCTATGGATGACCTTTGTAATGTCCATGGTGTTTGCAGTTTGGCAGGCTTTGTTAAATAACTTTGTTATTGAACGCGCCGCATTCACTGGCGCTGAGATTGGATTACTGCAGAGTTTAAGAGAGGTACCTGGATTTTTAGCTTTTACCGCGGTGTTTGTATTGCTGCTGATCAAAGAGCAAACTTTTGCCTTATCATCCTTGGCACTATTGTGCGTTGGAGTGGGAATTACCGGCTGGTTTCCTGATGTCATAGGGTTGTATTTAACAACGATACTCATGTCGATTGGATTTCATTATTTTGAGACAATAAATCAATCGCTTACGTTACAGTGGGTAGATAAAGCCGATGCACCTGGCTTTATGGGCAAAGCGTTAGCGTGGCGCTCCGCTGCAGCACTTGTCGGCTATGGGTCAATTTGGTTAATAATGAACTGGCTGAGTCTAGATTACATCTGGATGTATAGCATTATTGGCGGATGTGGATTAGTTATGGTGTTCATTATGGCAGTGTATTTTCCTCGTTTTGCCATAGGCTCCATTCAACACAAACACTTAATACTGAGAAAACGCTACTGGCTTTATTATTTACTAACCTTTTTCTCTGGAGCGCGCAAGCAAATTTTTATGGTGTTTGCTGGCTTCATGATGGTTGAAAAATTTGGCTATTCGGTGTCTGAAATCACCGCTTTATTCTTAATTAACTATGTCGTTAACTTACTCTTTGCCCCTACCATTGGTCGCTTTATTGGCCAAATGGGGGAACGTAACGCGTTAATTATCGAATACGTTGGCTTAGTGATTATTTTCAGTAGTTACGCTTATGTCAGCGACGCTAATATTGCGGCTGGATTGTATGTGATTGATCACCTGCTTTTTGCTATGGCGATTGCGATGAAAACCTATTTTCAAAAAATTTCCGATAAACAAGATATTGCTTCAACCATGTCGGTCAGCTTTACCATTAACCATATTGCCGCGGTAATTATCCCTGTTTTATTAGGCATTTTATGGCTCAGTTCGCCTAAAGCAGTATTCTTCATAGGCACTGGGTTTGCCGTATGCTCACTCGCACTAGCATTCAATGTGCCGCGTCATCCGGAGCCTGGTAAAGAAGCCTTATGGTCACCGTTAATGACAAAACACTAAAAGATTTAGCACAGATGTCATACCATACAAACATGGCGAAAGTGTAATGCATAAAGGGAGTTAATGATGACTGATATTGATGTGACGGCAACACAAGATGACAATACTCAAGTGTCCGCACGCAAAAAAACCTTATTACTCGGGCGCATTATCGGCTTAGCCAGCGAGGAAGATTATCGCCCTTCAACAGCCTCCGTTGCCGAGCGTGCTGAGCACCGTCAACGCAAGCAACTCAGCCAGCATCAGACCAACCTTGAAAGCATTTTTGCCTTAGCACTCAATTACACCCCATCCGATGTAACAGGAGTCGAATTAGATCCAGATTGGCGCTATCAATTTTTTCAAATGGCTGAACAAATTCATAACCGTAAAATGCAGGATTTGTGGGCCAGAATTTTAGCCAGTGAAGTCGTTAATCCAGGTAACTTTAGCCTTAGAACTTTAGCGGTATTACTGCAACTGACGTTTCGAGAAGCACTGATATTTGAAAAAGCCTTAGGCATGTCAGTTAAAATTAATACCGAGCCCAGATTTAAATTACTCAGTAGTTACCGTATTAATGGTGGGATGAAACAATATTTTCGTAAGCATACTCACACTAACTTCGGCCTGTCCCAATTCGGCTTACCTTATTCGAGTATTCTTACCTTAGTCGATGCGGGAATTTTACATAAAAGCGAGTTTGAAACCGGACTATTAAGCAGTAGTGAACATATTCAGTTAACTATGTGTAATGCCACTTTGTCGCTCAAACCTAAGCATCAGCACTTATTATTTACGTATTATCGATTTACCACTGTAGGTGATGAGTTGTGCCAATTAATTCAGGCAAAAAGTGATGATGAATTTATCAATGCCGTTAAAACCATGTTAGCCAAAGATTTTATGGTTAGCGGTTAATATTTTTGTAAAGGTGCGAATACTTAGCCTTATGTTCGCTAAACAAAAATTGACGCAATATTTCACGGGATTCGCCTTCAGCACTAATTTTTGCTGCCATTACCCCATTTTCAGTTCGTACCGGTTCAAACACCATATCGAGGTGCACACCATTAGGTAAAATTAGCTGTGTTAAGCGTGGCACTTTATCGTTAAGCTCTTGCGGCACTTTAATGGTCATGCCTGAACTCGATAAAGAGAGTACCTCAACAAATTTAGCCGTATCGTTATCAATGACTTTTATATTTTTGACATTATTGAGCCGCCAGCTACGTTCACCGCCGCGCATATCAATCACTTCAGGAATACCCAACTCCGGCAAAAATTGCCCAAGCTCATCTTGCTTTAAGGTTAACGGAAACCATAAACGGTAATAACTAATTTCTGCCAATAAGGTTAATTTGGCATTCCCCAAAATATGAGCAAGCACTTGCGGTATTTCAGTCGCAACACTTAATGAATGTCTCGATAAAGCATTATCGGTACTGTCATCTTCTGGCGAAAATACACCGCTAAAATAAGCGAGCTCTTCATCAGATAAAGTCGACATAATCTAGCCTTTTTTTTACACAAAAACACGATCACCATACTAACACCTTAGTATGATAACGAACAAACTTTAACCAAAAGATACCACTACTTATAATGTATCAGGCTTACCGAACAACGTAAAAAACATCATAAAAGATAAGTCGATGTGAATTAACAGCACTCACACCTAAATGAAAAAAGACGAACTCAGTTCGTCTTTTTAGTGCCGATACAATTAAATCATTAACGATCGTGTTCAGCTTCTATTTGCATCGCTTTTTTAAACGATGCATGGCTCATTAGTTGTTGATAGTACTTAGCAATATTAGGATACTTGTCAAACTCACCGTTTTGGCCAACAAGCTCTGCAATAAACGACATCATAATATCTGCACCGCTAAGACGGTTACCAACTAGGTATGACTTACCATCTAAGCGGTCGTTAACATAGCTGATGACTTTTGCCGTTTCTGCATCGGCATATCCACCGATAAAACGGGTTTCTGCGCCATCCATTTTAACAAAAATTTTCAGCAATAGTGGCAAAGCAGCTGAGCTTTCAGCAAAATGCATCCATTGTAAGTAATCGATATAATCTGCTGTGCCGAGTGCTGGCATCAGTTTATCAGCGCCATAGGTATGAATTAAATACTCGGTAATCGCGCCCGACTCAGCAATGGTATAACCGCTCGCTTCTAATACTGGTGATTTACCTAATGGATGAACCGCTTTTAACGACTCTGGCGCTAAAAATGTGGTTGTATCACGCTGATAAGCAACCAGCTCATAGTCCACTCCCAATTCTTCTAATAACCAAATAATGCGTTTTGAACGTGATTTATTTAAATGATGTAGTTTAATCATTAAGCCATCCTTGTATTGTTAGTGATAAAAAATAAACCCAATGAACAACTCACTGGGTTTGCTTCTATCAATCTACGTATTCTGTTATTTCGAGTTACAGTTAACTGTAACCACTAAACTAAACAGCAGATTAGCTTAGTAAAGCTAACATTTTCTCTGCCACTAATTCAGACGATGCAGGGTTCTGACCGGTAACGAGTTTACCGTCAACTACTGCATATGGATGCCAGTCGTCACCCTTAGAATAAGTCGCGCCATTTTGCTGCAGCATATCTTCAACTAAAAACGGTACAACGTTAGTTAACTGTACAGCTTCTTCTTCACCATTAGTAAAACCAGTGACATTTTTACCGGCAACGAGTGGCGTTCCGTCTGGCTTTTTAGGGTACTTAAGTGCAGCCGGTGCGTGACATACTAAACCTAAAAGTTTATCTGTTTTGTAGCACTGTTCAATTAATGCAATAGAGTCTTTGTCATTGGTTAAATCCCATAATGGACCATGACCGCCTGGATAAAATACCGCGTCATAATCTGCTACGTCAATTGATGCCAATGTGAGTGTATTGGCTAGTAATGCTTGCGCTTTAGTATCGGCTGTAAAACGACGCGTAGAGTCAGTTTGAAAATCAACTTTATCACTTGTAGGATCCAATGGCGGTAAACCACCTTTAGGAGATGTTAGCACTACCTCAACACCTTTATCGGTAAATGCGTAGTATGGAGCCGCTAATTCTTCTAACCAAAAACCGGTTTTCTCGCCAGTATCGCCTAATTTATCGTGCGAAGTTAATACCATTAATACTTTCATAGTGATTCCTTAAATACTGTATGTTTAGTTGTAATCACTTAGATTACAGAGGATTGTTTACTTTAATGACAACCTTGCCGAAGTTTTCGCCTTTTAATAGCCCGATAAAGGCTGTAGTCATATTTTCAAGACCATCGACAATTTGTTCACGATATTGAATCTTACCTTCACCAAGCCATTGGCCCATATCTTTGGCAAACTCTGGATAGCGGTCGCCATAATCGTCAAAAATAATAAAGCCTTGCATCTTAATGCGCTTAACCAGCAAAGTGCCCATCAGTAATGACAAACGATCAGGACCATCCGGTAACGAGGTCGCGTTGTACTGAGAAATTAAGCCACACACTGGCACTCGAGCACCAGTGTTGAGTAATGGCATTACCGCATCAAACACCTTGCCGCCAACGTTTTCAAAATACACATCAATGCCGTTATCACAATGCGTTGCCAGTTGCTGCGCAAAATCAGCCGCTTTATGGTCAATACATTCATCAAAGCCTAATACTTCTTTTGCGTAGCGACATTTTTCTGCGCCACCGGCGATACCAACAACTCGACAGCCTTTCAACTTAGCAATTTGGCCAACCGTTGCGCCAACAGGCCCAGTAGCTGCAGCAACCACAACGGTTTCGCCCGCTTTAGGCGCGCCAATGTCTAATAGCCCCATATACGCAGTAAAGCCTGGCATGCCCATAATACCCAACGCATAAGAAGGATGGCTTGGGTTATCGCCCAATTTCATCAGTCCTTCACCATTAGAGACCAAATAATCTTGCCAACCACCAAACGCTAACACCCACTCACCCACTTTATAATCAGGATGATTAGACTCTTCCACTTGTGATACCGCCGCGCCCACCATCACATCGTCAATTGCTACTGGATCTGCATATGATTTGGCGTCATTCATACGGCCACGCATGTAAGGATCAAGCGATAAATACACCGCGCGCAATAACACCTCACCTTCTGCTGGTACAGGTTTGTTGACGGTTTCTAAACGGAAATTATTAGCCACTGGCTCACCTTGTGGACGGCTGGCAAGTACTATACGACGATTTTGAGTGTTCATCTTGTGTCCTTTAAATAACATAAGCACCATAAAGTGGTACTTGAGAAGACAATATGACCTCGGTTGTTAAAAGTTGATTACCGCTGTAATACTGATATCAACCAAACACTGGTACAATAAACAACCGAGGCCAAATAATACGATCTTTTTACTTAAGTTGATCAATTCAAATATGATCAACAACTTTGCGAGCTAAGCGATTGATATGAATAAAAACAAACATCTATTACTCGAAAATCAGTTGTGTTTTGCTGTTTATTCAACGTCATTGGCTATTACCCAACTGTACAAACCGTTACTAGACTCTATTGGGCTAACTTACACTCAATATTTGGCGATGTTAGTCCTCTGGGAGCAAGATGGTCTAAGTTTAAAAACCTTGGCCAGCAAACTCGGGCAGCAATCGGGTGCATTAACACCGGTCATAAAACGTCTCGAAACTGATGGCCTGCTAAAGCGCATTCGCGAGCCCTTAGATGAACGGACCTTGTGCATGCAATTAACTGAAAAAGGTCATCAACTGCAGCCCCAAGCAGAACAAATCCACCTATGTATTCTTGAACAATGCGGTATCGAAATGTCTGAAATCACCGATCTAAAACGACAGCTGGATCAATTTAGGCTAAAACTGCCTAGTCATATTGAGTTCTAACGCACAAAATGACTCAAAATTTTGAGTTTAATTTGTTTTGCTTAGCTATATGATAATCACGATAACTAATTGCGCGCAACTTAAATTAACAATTTTTAAGGTCTATAAACGATTACGTGATGCCGCCGCATTGTTTGAAGAGAATAAAACGCGATGAAATCCCACTTTGCCATCTGACTGAAATGGTTATCAAGCACTTGCCATTACGCGACATTGACACTATTGCGACCGATATTTTTTGATGAGTACAACGCTTTATCTGCCCGCTTAAATATCTCTAAAAATGCTTTATCCTGAGAACGTAAGGTTGCAACGCCAATACTAATGGTTATCGAAGGAGCTTTTTGTTCGTCGTACTGTTGTTGAGCTTCTCTTAACCGTTCAGCCAAGATATAAGCAGAGTCAATATCAGTATCGGGTAATAAAATAGCAAACTCTTCACCGCCAATTCGAGCCAATACATCGGCCTCCCTAATATGTTCATTGCATATATTGGCAACGCGCTTAATCACTTCATCACCCACTAAATGGCCATAGGTATCATTCACATTTTTGAATAAATCAATATCAATGATCATTAACGAGAATGGTTGAAAATAGCGAGTAGCACGAAAAAACTCATGTTCGCAAAAAGACGTAAATGAACGACGATTAAACAAACCCGTTAACGGATCGGTATTAGCAAGTCGCTCTAGTTTTGAACGTAAATGATAAGCAGCGGTAATATCGGTAGAAATACCGATGAGGCCAATTAATGTGCCTTTATGGTTATATAAGGGTTGTTTAACTTCGTGATATACAATGAGCGAGGCTGGGGTATCAACAATAATATCGTCAGAGAGTTTACTTTGCGAGTTAAGCACTTTAGTGTCATTCACGTGCAAAATATCTACAACATTCGCGGGAAAGTAATCGCTATCGGAAGTGCCCTTTAGCTTTTCAAGCGTCACACCAAAGTAGTCAAGCGTTAGTTGATTCGCATAAACATATTTGCATTGAGTGTCTTTTAAATAAATATAAGCATCAACTTGATCAAGGATAAGCTCATAGGTATCTAATATCATCTTTTTTGCTTGCTGCTGACGGTATCGGTTTAGGTTAAAAAACAGCAAAAAAGCAATGATTAACAATAAGATGAAAATCAATAATCCAACGATTTCAAGCGACATGAGCATTCCTTAGCTACCATCTATATCCATATACGTCATTGATGATGTTAATGACGCAGATCCAACAATATACTCTTATTACTTACGGTTAACCATACCGTATAGTAAACAGGGTCAAGTATAAAAAGATCTATTGTGACAATCAAATAATGAATGCCTGGATTCAACGCCGAAATGCGTTGCATATTATTGAAATATCGCAATATAGATTCTGATTATCGTGTTGAAATCGACAATATTGGGGCTCAAGTCAAGTTAACCTTAGCTTCCGCTAATAAACGGTGATTAAACTGTCTACTGTTTTGCTAACTAACCTCAACTCAAAACAAAACAAGCGTTAAGGTTAGTTATTGTCGATACTATTGACCTACAATAATAAATAACATTAACGCTTATAAATAACTCCGCTCTTCATCACAAATGACACATCTAATAACGCTTCAATTTGCTCAAGAGGACTTTTATGCGTTGCGATGATGTCGGCATATTTGCCAACCTCCAAAGTGCCAAGTTTATCTGACATATCAATCAGTTTTGCCGAATTAATCGTCGCACTGATTATAATATCCTCATTACTCATACCCGCTTTGCTCATCAATACAGCTTCTTTAGCATTATCACCATGATGTGACACCCCACTGTCGGTGCCATAAGCAATATTAACCCCAGCTTTATAAGCCGCACTAAAGTTTTGCATCATGTCGCCACCAACACGTATTGCCTTGGCTTTTATGGCAGGAGACATAAAGTCAGCCCCTGCGGTATTGGCCATTTTCACTACCGTGTCGCCCGCCAACAATGTTGGCACTAAAAACGCGCCACTTTTTTTCATTAATTTAATACTTTCTTTATCGGCGTAACTGCCATGTTCAATACTGTCGACACCGGCGCGCAACGCTGCATTAATACCTTGAGCAGCATGGGCATGGCTGGCCACTTTACGACCTAAGGCATGCGCAGTATCAATCACCTCTTTAAGCTCATCATCATCCATTTGCTGGCCAGTACCCGTATTAGTGTCCGATAACACTCCTCCGGTAGAGGTGATTTTAATCACATCAGCGCCAAACTTTATCGCCCGACGAGTCGCGCGGCGGCAATCATAAGGTCCGTCACAAATGGTTTTAGAGGTAAACTTATCAAGTAAATCAGGACTCATACCGTCAACATCACCATGGCCTCCGGTAACCGACACGCCACCAGATGCAATAATTCTCGGGCCATCAATCCAGCCTTTATTAATGCCGTCGCGTAAGGCATAAATCTGTTCCGGTTTCGCGCCTAAGTCTCGCACCGTAGTAAAGCCTGCTAATAAGGTCTTTTTAGCAAAATAAGCACTGCGCATTGCCACGTCAGCATCCGACATTCGCAAAGCTTCGCTATCATTATTCGGCCCTAACTCGCCTTGTAAATGAACATGCATATCCATCATGCCAGGCATAACAAAGCTATTTTTTAAATCAATCATCTCAACATTGTCATGCTCGTCCACCACCGGTGCAGACTGATAACCTGAAGTGATAGAAGTGATTACCCCATCTTTTATCACCACAGTTTGCTGAGTTAAAGGTGACTCGCCTGGCGTAGTTAATAATGTGCCAGCATAAATAACGTTAATATCGGCAGCCTCAACCACCGTCGATGCCATCGTTAATCCGAACACCGCTAAGGCGATGGTGGTAATAGTATTATTATTCATAGACGCTCACTGTTGATAACGAGAAAGAGGTTAAGTTTCTACACTGCCAAAAATGCTGTTATGTTACAAGAGAGTAAAATATTGTATTAGAAAAATCGTTTCGTCATTAACAAACAGTGAATGAATAAAAAATGAATATTGCAATTTTTGGCGCGGGTTCAACAGGCTGTTATTTAGCGGGTCAGTTATGTATTTCGGGGTTACAAGTCAGCTTAATTTGTCGCCCAGCAATTAAGCAAAAAATCATTGCCAATAACGGCATTACCTTGACCGATTATAACGGCTTAAAACAAACGATTATGCCGCAAGCGTTGATCACCGATATCGACCAAGAATCATCAATCAATGGCAAATTTGATGTAGTATTTGTCACCTTAAAATGTCATCAAGTTAGCAGTATTGCCAATCAATTAATGGCGATTACTCACGACAACAGCAGCATTATATTTATGCAAAATGGCTTAGGCAGTTTTGACAGCATTAAAGACTCGCTCGATCATTACCGCTTACTCCAAGGGATCACGCCATTTAATGTGCTGCAACTGCCCAATGGCGTATTTCATAAAGGCACAGAGGGTGTGTTTACCTTACAAGAAAACCCTCATACCATCGCAATTCAATCCGCACTGGTTAACCACGGATTTGGTTGCGACATTGAAGCAGACTTTACCCCAATGATTTACGGTAAATTATTATTAAATCTCAATAATGCATTAAATGCGGTCACCGATTTACCGATTAAACAGCAATTAAGTGACTACAAAAATCGCCGAGTTTTAGCCAAAGCAATGAAAGAATGGCTAGCAGTATGCGAAGCGGCAAACATTACATTGCATCAATACACCAAGGTTAAACCCTCCTGGTTACCCACCATTTTATCGTTGCCAAATGGGTTGTTTAATCTGGTCGCTAAACAGATGCTCGACATCGATCCCAAAGCACGATCATCAATGTGGGAAGACATTCAAGCGAAACGAAAAACAGAAGTCGATTACATCAATGGCGCGGTGGTCAGCATTGGGAAAAAACACGGTATAAAAACACCGGAGAATCAAGCGATAGTAGAACAAATAAAGCAGCTAGAACAACGACATTAACCAAATGCCGTACGCGATATCGTTGTCGAGAAAAAAGTAAATCTATTGTAAAATATTGCAAAAAAATACAATTGACGTAGTCGCACGATACAATCAAACAAGCAGAAGTAGTACGCCTAAAGATGACTCTCAATAAGAGTCATCGTGACGTAATCTTTATTGCTTATAACTTAACGCGATTAACCAATCGGAAATTAATTACAGATGAACGACAGCACTTTCTTTTTTGGCGATTGGCAAATTAATCCACACAGCAATAGCATTCAGTCTGGCGATGTTATTCGCAGTCTTGAACCCAAAGCCATGGATGTGTTGCGTTTACTGTGCCAACACCAAGGGGAAGTGCTAGCAGCAGACGATATTATTAACCACTGCTGGAACAGCATCGCCATTGGCGATAATCCGCTGCATAAAGTCATTACCCAGCTGCGTAAAGCATTAGGCGATCAAGCATCTAATCCGCAGTACATAGAAACCATCCGCAAACGCGGTTATCGCACCATCGCCAGTGTTGAATTCCCTATTGGTCATCATGCCAAAGTCACTACCCAACAATGGCAAGGCGCCTCGCCGTTTCCAGGTTTACGCGCATTTGACACCAACGACTCCAATGTATTTTTTGGCCGAAGTGAGCAAGTTGACACTTTATTAAATCGCATCACAAAACAAGTTGAATTTGGCCGTGCCTTTTGCTTAATCCTCGGCCCCAGCGGTACAGGTAAATCATCGTTAATTAATGCCGGCATCATGCCTAATTTAATGTCCAAAAATGGCTTTAACGGGGTTGGCGTAATCGATAATGCTAACCTAGATTTAGCCGATGTCACTAAAGGACGCTTAATTATCGATATCGCCAGTGCGATGCTCGACTGGGAAATCAAAGACCAAGCGGTGTTTACCGACTGTAGTGCCGATATGCTGGCAAACAAACTGCAAAACGACATCAACGCCGTTATTGAATATTGTCAGCTAGCTTTAGCCAAATACTCATCAATCAATGATGACAATGCCCCAAAATACAGTCGGCCCCATTTTTCATTGTTTATCGACCGTTTAGAAATCTTATTAGCGTCGCCATTATTTACCGAATCCGAACGCAACAATGTATTAGATATCCTCGAAACCCTTGCGGTTTCAGGGGCAGTATTAATAATTAGTGCTTGCCGCAATGACTTTTACCCTCAGGTTGTTAGCCACCCAAGCCTAATGGCAGGCAAAGCTAATGGCTCACATTTCGATTTATCGGCGCCAACCCGATCAGAGCTGATGCAAATGATCCGCTTGCCGGCCAATGCAGCTAACCTCACATGGACACTCGATCCCGATACGGCAATGCCGTTGGACGAAATACTTTGCAGTGAAGCCGCCTCAAACCCCGATGCTCTGCCCATGTTGCAATACACCTTGCAATCACTGTATTTGCACAAAGATGACAACAACCAATTATTGGTGTCGGTATACCATTCGCTTGGGGGGATTGAAGGCGCCATCGGTAAAAATGCCGAAGAAGTGCTCAACCAATTAAACAACAGCGAACGCGCCGCACTGCCTAAAATACTGTCGATGTTAGTCACCCTAACCGAAGATGAAAAATCAATCACCAGCAGCACCGCCCGCTGGAGCGATCTCAGTAGTGATGCCGAAATAAACCTCGTCAAAGCCATGGTTGATAACCGTTTGTTTGTTTCGCATCTGCAACAAGATCAACCCTGCTTTAGTATTGCTCACGAAGCGCTATTAAGGCGCTGGCCCCGCGCCACCCAATGGATAACCGAGCACAAGGACAGTTTAGCCATTAAAAGCCGTTTACAGCATCAATCTAACCGCTGGCTGGCCGAGTCAAAGAGTAATGCTTATTTACTGGCAGAAGGCAAACCATTAGTAGAAGCAAGCACATTGCTCGATAACCAATTGTTTAGTTTAGAGCCTCAAGAACTGGCACTCATTCAAGCCTCAACCAAACAAGCCAACATCGGCCGCTGGCGCCGCCGTGCAGTCATGCTAGCCCTTGTGGCACTGACATTGATTTCTGTCGCCATGAGTGTTCGCAGCATTGAGGCCGAAACCCAGGCACAACAAAAACGCCTAGCGGCAGAAAACTTACTTGGTTTTATGGTCGGTGAGTTCGCCGACAAAATGCGCGGCATTGGCCGCATGGACTTGCTCGATGGGATCAGTAACAAGGCATTGGAATATTTCAGCGACTTTTCTGCCGACGATGCCAGCTATTTAAGCTTTGAAGCGCGCTTTCAACACAGCCAAACCTTAGAGGCCATGGGCGAAGTGGCCTATTCTCGCGGCAATAACGACGAGGCCCACAGCGCCTTAATCGCCGCCCGTGAGCGCATGCTGCCGTTACTCGAAATGCAACCTCAACACCTCAGTTTACTCAAAACCTTAGGTGCCAATGCTTTTTGGCTCGGCCAGCTTGAATACGATCAAAATGATTGGACAGCGGCACAGCCTTGGTTCGAACAGTATTTAACATACAGCCAAACCATGTATCAATACGCGCCAGACGATAACGATGCGCTAATGGAGTTGTCCTATGCGCAAAATTCTCTTGGCTCCATATACATGAAGCAGCAAAACTTTACCGATGCCCGTGAGGCATTTGAGCAATCATTACAACTTAAACTACAACTGTGGGATAAAGACCAAACCAACAACCAGCTAATAGCCGATATTGCAGACACTCGCTCATGGCTTGCCAGTGCCGCCAGTGACCAAGGTGATATCAGCACGGCAATTAAAATCCATCAGCAAATTCAGCAACAATTTAACAATAACTCCTTAGAAAAGCAGCCCTACTTACTGGAACGATTATCAAGCAGTTATGCGTTACTGGCTAGATTATTAAGCTACCAAAACCATCAGCAACAAGCTTTTGAGAAAGCACAACTCAGTTTAGTGACCATCACCAATGCCCTTAAACAAGACCCTGAAAATGATGTTTGGAAAATCCAGCAATATTACGCCTACCTAAAGATGTTGGCTTATAGTACTGAGCCGATTGAACAGACTATGGGGCAGAGTCTTGACTCATTAGCAACCATGCTCGAGAAAGATATTACCTTAAACAAATCAGCCCAAAAAATAGAGGTTTGGGCAACATATCAATTGGCTGCCGCCAACTATTTGGCCTCTAAGGGACTATTGTCAGAAAGCTTAGTATATGCACAGCGAGCCATTACCTCATTTAAGCAATTAATCACTGAATTTAACCAAAGTTCACTTTATGTCGCGAGTTTAGCCCAAAGCAATATGTTAACGGCTTCATTATTGACATCCCTAGGTCAACCTAAGCAAGTTAACTCCCTATGTCAGCAAACTAAAAATCAATTGGCCGATATTATTGATAAAAATAAAGAACCGAGATTTACTATGCCCTACGCGAAGGCCCTCGATTGTCTAGGAGAGCTAGATCAACACGATGACTTAGTGCAACAGCTACAACAATCGGCCATCACAGATTATAAGTTTAACCCTAAACCCTAAACCCTAAACAAAAAGAAAGTATGGAGAATAAAATGCCTAATGTCCAAGGCCAAGCAACCATGTTTAACGTCACAGTAATCCTAAACGCGAACAATGAACCCGTCTTTAGCTATACTAATATTGATGGTTCTGCAGTATCCGGCAATATGGTCGTAACTCAATACGGAGTCATTTCTTACCAGTTGATTGACAAGACTGGTAAGGGCCTTAAATTTGTTGGCGCAGCTTTCACTACCACGTTTGACGGTATTATCGATGCCACCACCATCAGCAGCGATGGCAACTTGATACAATTAACCGATTTAAATGAAGTGCCAGGCAGCACCAGCTTTCAATTTGTGCTGTCAAACAGTGCCAATACCCTGCTAGTACTTAGCCCAGATCCTCAAGTTATTAATCGCGATAATAAATAAAAAATAGATAAAAAGCTCAGGGCTACCCTGAGCTTTTTATCTTGAACAAGATAACCACACTACAAAGCAGTTAATCGCTTAACCAAGACTAAAACAACTTGTGTTACCCACTAACCCATTGCAAGGTTAGATTTTTAGTCCTCAATCCTCTGCTAAAATCCAGACAAAAACCTCTGTTAATCATCGCCAATAACACTGTGTTGTTTACTAATATTTTCACTAAAACATTCGCTAACCAATTCGCGAAAAACTCTAAAACTTGCCGATGAATGGCTATGACAATTGCCATGACTTACCCTATAAGTCGCAGCCAGATTGATGCAGACATTTTAAGCTGCAACTAAAATCAATCTTTTTTATACCAAAAATCATAATTTAATTAAATAAAAATCAATAAGTTAAAATCAGAAGATTACCGAAAGGTTAAAAACTCCCATTCCTAATAGAGTGTTTGTCATCAACAAGGGGTTACCAACACCAAACGCTTGAGGAAATGCACCATGTTTACCAATGATAAATTAACTGAACTCAATGACACGATTTCTCGTGTGACTAAATTAACAGACTCATTGTCTAAATATCCTAACGCGGTAAAAATACCACTGCGTGTTGAAGCTGAAACCCTAGCCGACTCGTCATCGACAGCGGTGATGTTTGATGCCACTTTTGATGCCACTTCAGCAAACCAGAATGGCAAAATGGCTGTAGTAGATAACTTACAAATTCGCACCTTACTCAATGTGATTAACGCGATTTCAGAAGCGATATTTGTGATTAACTCCGCTGGCGTTATTGAGATGATTAATCCGTTAGGCGCTAAATTATTCGGTGCCCCAGCCGAAATGTTAATTGGTCAAACCTGGACCGATTATCTACAAAGTCCTTTTAAAGATGAGTATCAATCTTTATTTGACCTGTGGAACAACGCCAGCGATCAAAGCAACAAAGTAACTCAGTTTAATCATGGGCCTAAAGAAATTATCATTAACCGCGCCGACAGCACGTTGCTCGAAGCCGATTTATCATTGTCATGTTTACCGTCAATACAGATAGGGTCGGAGCCATTATTTATTGGCATTATGCATAACCTGACTTCGCATAAAGCCGAATACAATAAACTGCGCCACTTAGCCCATACCGACAAATTAACCGGCCTTGCCAATCGTCACGCTTTTGATGATGCCTTGCAAACAAACTGGAACGACAGCATTAACCACGACCAACCGCTGTGTTTAATCATTATCGATGTCGATTATTTTAAAATGTTTAATGACCAGTATGGTCATGTTAACGGTGATAAATGTTTGCAAAAAATTGCCCAAGTACTGGCAGAGGTGCTCCCCTCTAACAATGCGATGGCTGCCCGTTATGGTGGTGAAGAGTTTGTGGTCATTTTGCCCAACAGTAATCCGTTAACTGCAGAATACATTGCCAAAAATATTCAACGTCGTATTAACCAGTTAAGCTTTACCGATATAGGGTTACCTGCACAAACCAAAATCAGTGTCAGCCAGGGCATTGCCTGTGAACGCAGTGGTCAATACCGCACGCCAACCGCACTGGTTTGCGCCGCAGACACAGCACTTTACCGCGCCAAATCAACAGGCCGTAACCGCATTAATATGAGTAGCTAATATCTATTAGCGTCTAAACAATCAAACAATCAAAGGGTTAACAACACGCTTGATAAGTTGCAATGCCACTTTGTTGATTTGCCTGCTGGGCCATATTATATTCAGCTGGCGTGGCAAAATGTGCATCCCAATGTTGTAATTTGGGCAGCATAAGTCGATGCCATAAAGGCGGAATGAGGGTCAATACAAAGGTACTAAGGTAACCGCCAATCATTTGCGGTGCATCGGGATAAGGCGATAACTGATGGTAAGGTAACTGCCCTTGAGCGTGATGATGTGAATGTCGGGTTAAGTTAAACATTGCCCACGAGCTTACCCGCTTATTGGTATTCCAAGAATGATGAGGTTTTACTGGCGAGTTAAGTTCGCGAACCAAACCATAATGCTCCATGTAATTGACTATCTCTAAAGTCGCTTTAGCCCATAACGCCATTAATACAAAAAAGCTTAACCCCTGCCAACCAGCAAGCCAAAATACCCACACCATAATAGCGACACTCATAGCGTAACCTCGTAACGCTTTATTGTGCCAACTCCACACAGCTAACTGTTTACGCACCAGCCTTTGTTGCTCAATATGCCACGCACTAATATTGCCCTTAATGGTCGAAATAATAATATGTGCATAAACACCACGACCACGCGGAGCGGTAGCAGGATCGTTCAAGGTACTAACGTATTTATGGTGGCCATATACATGTTCAATGGCAAAGTTAGCATCAAAGCTAAATGCCAATAACCAGCGTCCAATCAATAATGACACCGGCTGCCAAGTACGATGGGTTAGCTCATGGCCTGTAATCGTCGCCATTACGCCAACCACTAAGCCCAAATAAATCACCATCACCCCATATTGAATCATGCTGGTGTTTTGCCTTGCTAACAGGGCGTCATACCCCGTAAAACGAGTGACCCATGCGCCATATTGGCCAATATCTTGGCTGGCAAATTGCCAGCAACACACAAACACTAATATCACAGTCAATGGCAGTGCCAACCACAATTGCCACGTAAGCAAAGCCGGATAGCGATATTGTGGCGTCGCGGTATCATCACCAAACACGATGTCACCACCCAAATACACCGCAACCCAAATAGCAAAGCCAATGCTGATATAGGTTCCACCCAAAGTGATGCTGATAATAGCGATCACCGCCATAAGATGAAACGACATAAATTTAAGGTATTTAAACATGGCCACGTCCTTATGCTTGCGGTTCGTCAGCTAAAGGACGCTGGCGTAAATTAACGTGAATGTTCACATCAGTTTTAGGCAGACTCTGACAGGCCAAAATCATTCCTTGAGCGATGGCTTCAGCTGATAAAACATATGCGCTGTCGGTTAATTGTTTCACTTCGCCCGCAACCAACTTGCATCGACAAGCACCGCAACTGCCTACTCGGCAATGATGCGGAAAGGCAATGTTGGCGGCCAACGCGGCGGTTAAAATAGAGTGTTTAACGCTAGTTTGCGCTATCACTATTTCATCATTAATGGTTAGGCTAACCGGTTTGGCAGTAAACATAGACAACATACACATTCCTTGGTGATTAAAGGTTTACTGTACGCCAACCAGAAATATAACAAAGAGGGAAGAATGGACATTAAGGGGTCATTAATAGACAAGCACAGCAAAATCCGTTACAACTAACTCAAAGCCATTAATAAGATTGCTATGCAGCTGCTTCCTGTATTTTACTTAAACCAAGTGTATCAACAGCTGCGCCTGTGGGAATGCAATGTCGATATATGGCTAGCCCATAACGGCCTTATGCTTGAACAACTACAAGACCCACACTTTCAAGTGACTTTTGATGATTATCAACGACTGATAACGTCTGCAATTCATCTATCGGCACGGCCAGACTTGGGCTTACATGTCGGCAGCCGAATAGGCATTAACACCCATGGCATGATGGGATTTGCCATCCTTAATAGCAGTACCCTTAAACAAGCTGTTGATACATTGAAGCAATTTATCAATACACGCACACCATTGGTTAATGTTAATACCCATGAAACCGCCAGCAGTATGGTTATCACACTGCAAGCGATACAACCATTGGGCGTGATTCAACAACCGTTTATGGATGCTTTGCTCGTCACCATTGCCAATTTGTTACAACAAACCACCCCGTTGTCACCTGCAATAAGCCAGGTTAATTTGGGGTTCGCAGCACCAGCCTATTGGCAGCAATACTCCGCATTACTCAAAGTACCAGTGCATTTTAATCAAGCCAGCACCCAGCTAATATTAACTCAAGCATCATTAAATCAACGCTTGGATATGGCCGATCCCAGCTCGTTTATTCAAGCCAAACAATGGTGTATTAACGAACTTAAAAAACTTGATTTACAGCAAAGCCTTAGCGATAAGTTGTATCAGTATTTACTACAAAGTCCGATGCCACTACCAAGCTTAAGCGATACAGCCACGCATTTTAATATGACCCCACGGACTCTTCATCGCCATTTAACCCAACAACAAACAAGCTATAAAAACATTGTCGCGTCGGTGAATCACCATATTGCGAAGCAATACTTATCGCAATCTACTGGCAGTATTAAGCAATTGGCATATCAATTAGGTTATGTTGATGTGGCTAACTTTCGACGGGCATTTAAACGCTGGCAAGGCACCACACCCAGTGAATACCGCCAGCAAAAAAGAGTAAAATAAAATTCGATTTAGGAACATAAGTGACTAAGCACTAACTAACGAAGTAACTAACTAAACACTATGTAACTAAACACTATGTAACTAAACACTAAGTGATTAACTAAGCCCTAAGTAAGTAACTAAGCTATTAACTAACCGACAAAATCCGTTAATCAATAGCACTAATGTAATTAGCTAGATTGAACTGTATGTTTTTGGTTTCTAGCATAACGGGCATAGGAGATTAACAAGCCAGCACCTAAATACATCGTTAAACTATACACTCCAGCCACCACAGCATAACTCGGGGCTTGCAGTAAACTAATGCAAATAAGCATTGCCATAGTGGAGTTTTGTAAACCAATTTCAATGGCCAACGTTAGGCTATCTTTGTGGCTTAATTTGAATAGTTTGGCAGTAATTACGCCCACCATCATGGCAAGAAAATTTAACAACATGCATGCAATAAACACCTCGTTAAAAGCGTCGCTGATAATGTCACGTTCTTGAATCACCACCCCAGTAATCATCAACAATAAAAACACTAATGCAAAGCGCCTAAAATACACCTCAACCTTCACAGCCCAATCGCGATAATAACGTCGCACAATCATGCCAAACATAATCGGTAGTAAGGTAATCACCAATAACCCTAATGAAATGCTGCTTAACGACACCTCAATATCATGGGTTTCACTAAAATAGCTAACCGCAAATTGGATGATAAACGGCGCGGTAAAGACACACATAATGCTACTCAGTGCAGTCAAACTCACTGACAATGCCAAATTCGCTTTGGCTAAGTGGCTAATTACATTTGAGGTAGTCCCACCAGGACAGGCTGCCAAAATCATTAACCCTACCGACATCGCTGGCGATAAATCTATTAGTAAACATAGAGTAAAAGCCAGCAAGGGCAACACGATGATTTGGCCTATAAAGCCGCCAATAATCGGCATGGGAGTTTGCCACAAACGTAAAAAATCAAACTGGGTTAAGCTTAAGCCCATGCCAAACATAATAAACGCCAGCGCAAGTGGCAGCAGTATTTCGGTAATAATCGAACCTGTCATTGGGAGTAACATCCTTGCCCGCTAAACAGGTTTAGCGGGTATCATAAGCTTCAGTACAGAATACGTTCTTGCGAAATATGACTGCATGAATACGGTTTTATCAAAATCAAACCGCCCTTTGGCGTCGTTAACAGGCTTAATCTAAAAAGCTATTGTCTTGTGCCAACATGACCTGATACAAAGGTTGAAAATTACCCCAAGTCACTAAATCAGAACCATTAACTTGACGAGTTTTAGTCGCAATTTCATGGCCAATCAATTTAAGTTCACCCGCCGCCTGTGCCAATAACTGGCTATGGCAGCAACTGTCTAACATGACAAAATTAGCCGTTGCCGCATCCACAGACTTACCCACGGTTAGCAAACCATGATTTTGCAATATCACCGCAGCATGACCTTGTAGCGCTTCTGCGATCATGTCGCCTTCAGATAAATCGGCGACCACGCCGGTAAAGGTGTCAAACACGCTGTGGTTTTCATAAAACATACAGGCATCTTGAGAGATAGGTTTAAGTAACTCACCTAGTGATGAAAATGCACGCCCATAAGTAGTATGGGCATGGGCCACTGCGTTGACATCTGGGCGCGCATGGTGAATACGCGAATGGATAGCAAATGCGGCATTATTGATTGGGTGCTTGCCCTCCAAAATATTGCCTTTATGATCAACTCGCACTAAATCTGATGCTTTAATTTTAGAAAAATGCACCGCTAATGGATTAACCCAAAATGACTCAGGATCAATACAATCACGCAAGGTGATATGCCCCGCTAAACCCTCATCAAATCGGTAATGGGCAAATACCCTAAATGCCGCGGCTAAGCGCTGTTTTTCATATTGTTGTTGCTGTTGTTTGTTATCAAATTTTGGCGGTAACGGCATTGGATACTTATCAGTACCAATAGTCATTTTTTGAATTTGCTGTGCTTGAGTGTCATTTATTGAGGTCATGTTGAGTCTGCTTTTATTGGTTTAGTTTGACTTTAATTTAACCAAGCCTAAAATAAATTCAAATGATACTAAATCATAGATAACTATTAATATGCTGCATAGTAAGATTGATTTAAACTTATTCCTCATTATGAGCACGGTATATCAGCACGGCAGCATTACTACTGCGGCCAGTAAACTGCACCTAACACAACCCGCTGTAAGCCATGCTATTGCTCGGCTACGCGACAAATTTAACGACCCATTATTTGTCCGCCATGGCCGTAAAATGGTGCCAACAGCCTTATGCCAAAAAATCATTCCCGACGTGCAACAAGCGCTGCTGTTACTCAATAATACCGTTAGCCAACCCGCAATATTTGACATACAACAGCACAAACGCGAGATAAAACTAGGCTTAAGAGACATATTAGAGTCAATGTTCTTTCCTATTCTTATGCCCGATTTACTCAATAACACCCCCAATATCACCCTAAACAGTCGTCAAATTAAACGCACTGAACTTGAGCCGTCACTGACGCAGCAAAGTTTAGATATTGTTATCGATGTACTGATGCCAACCCATAAAGATATTTGCAACACTCTAATATGCAGCGAACGATTTTCACTAGTGTGCCGCCAAAACCATCCGATATTACAGCAGCTCACCCTCGCCAATTATGCCGCCGCATCTCATGCATTAGTGAGCTTAAAAGACTTCAGCATCGACACCGTCGACATGGCGCTCGCCCATCAAGGCGTTAGCCGCAATATTGCATTACGTTGCGAGCATTACTTTGCCGCCATCAGCGTGATCTGCCAATCAGATTTGATCATGACCATGCCAAACACCTACGCCATGTTGTTACAACAAACCATGCCAATTGTAGTGTCGCCATTGCCCTTTGAAGTACCAGAACTGGCGGTACACATGTATTGGCATCAACAAGCCCAAGACGATCCGGTAAATCAATGGATCAGAAACAAACTGCTTAATATCTCAGCCCAGTTGTTTTAGTTTCTGTTAAGTAGTTAGTAAGTCATAAATAAACCGTAAGAAATAAATCGCAGAAAATAGTCAAAAATAAAAACCCTTTTTTATATTTGCACCGTTTACACTCATAACAGACCCACTTTACCTGTGTGAAAACAGTATTTAGCTAACCACTAGCGGAGTTATCAATGAACAAAATATTACTCACAAGCATCATTTCTGCCTCATTATTTACTTTAACCGCCACCAGCAGTTTATCGCCAGTACAAGCAGCCGAGCTCAGTTTTGCTCATATTGAAACAGTGGGAACAAGCACCATTGAAGCTGCAGCAGACATGGCTATTATTAATGTTCAAGTATCTATAGAAGCTGATAGCGCTAAAGCGGCTAAAGACAAAGCCGACGAAGCCGTTAGCCAATTTATGCAACGATTACTCAAAGCTGGAGTCGACAAAAAACACATCCAAAGTGCTAACTTACAACTTAATCCGCAATATATGTATGTGCAAAATGAACCGCGTAAACTCACGGGTTATAACGCTAGTCGTCAAATGACCATTACCGTAATTGACCTTAACAGCTTAAATGAATTACTCGACAGCGCTTTGGTTGAAGGGATTAATAACGTTAATAATATCGAGCTAAAGTCGAGCCAAGAAGCCAAAATTATTGCCCAGGCTCGCCAAGCCGCGATTGATGACGCCAAGCAAAAAGCTCAATCTTTAGCCAAAGGCTTTGGTGAACAAATTGCTGGGGTATGGCAAGTAAGATACTTTCCGCAACAAGCCAATCAGCCAGAAATGTACCGCGCCAGCATGAAAATGAATGCCGATGTGGCGCAAACCTATCAACAAGGCCAAGTTAACATTAGCGACAGAGTTGAAGTGGTTTTTAGATTGAAGTAGCAATAAACAAGCAGGTTGAATATCATTTATTCAGCCTGCTTTGTTGTAACAGCCATTGTTGTAACAGCCATTGTTGTAACAGCCATTGTTGTAACAGCAATGGTTGCAACAGCGATGAATCCTCTCATCACAACCAACTGTCCACAATTGTGAACAATGACAACAAATCATCACTCTCCTAGCAATAATTACGAGATAAAACCACAAGTAGTTAATTGTTTATTATAACATTAATATAAAATACATATTTAATCGCAATAAAAATGATCTAAGTCACATCTGAAAATCACTCCTCAAATTAAACTTGATGCATAGACTGTAGATGCGAGCGCAAGGTTATCAGCTTAATCTGCCATTGCTGACATTAATCCCATTTTAGGTTTAGTTTTTTATGCCTATTGACGCCCTACTCGTCCCATCCTCAAAGGCATTAGACTTTGCCCGTGACTCAAAAAATGAAAAGGCTTTGCAATGATTGATATCACTATCGACGGAACAACACTTTCGCTTCCTAAAGCTGACAGCTTGTTAAAGGCAGCAAAAAACGCCGGTATTAACATCCCTAGCTTATGTGATTATTCTCATCGCCAAGAGAGACAACACTGCAATTTGTGCCAAGTACAAATCAAAAACCATGATGGCAGTTTACGATGTGTTCGTGCCTGTGAAACCCCGCTTGAAACCGGCTTAGAGGTCATTACCCAGTCGAGCCACTTAAGCCATCTTCGTCAACAAGCACTCAAAGATATTCTGAGTGATCACTTTGCGGATTGTGAAGCACCTTGCCAAACCGCCTGTCCTGCCGGCGTTGACGTGCAGTCGTACCTGTATCATATCGGCAGAGGTGATCATAAAGAAGCCGTCAAAGTCATCAAGCAAACCTTACCTTTACCCTTGTCTATTGGCCGTGTTTGCCCGGCTTTTTGTGAAGCCCAGTGTCGCCGCGGACTGGTAGATGAACCTGTGGCAATTCGCCAATTAAAACGTCATGCAGCAGACTTAGATTTACAAGATGCAGAGTCTTATGTTCCGCCAAAAGCACCCGCTACCAACAAGCGCATTGCCATTATCGGCAGTGGCCCTGCAGGACTCACCGCGGGTTATTATTTGTCTAATAATGGCCACGATGTGACCATTATGGAGTCGGCTCCTAAAGCTGGAGGCTGGTTACGTTACGGTATTCCTGAGTACCGCTTACCTAAAGATATACTGGATAAAGAGATTGAACTGCTCACCCGCAATGGACTTAAGATTGAAACTGGAGTTGAACTGGGTCGTGATACCAATTTAACCGAGTTAGTGGCCAATTATGATGCGGTTTGCCTCGCGATTGGGGCGCAAAAAGCCGTGCCAATGAATTATCCTGGCAGTGATTTAATCGGCTGTTATTTAGGTGTGGACTATTTACGCGATTATTGCACCGACAAAAAATTCATTACAGGCAAAAAAGTAGCCGTCATTGGTGGCGGTAATACTGCCATTGATTGCGCCCGTACCGCTGTCCGTGATGGTGCTGATGTGACCTTAATCTATCGTCGTAGCCGTGATGAAATGCCAGCTGAGCCCTATGAAATACATGAAGCAGAAGAGGAAGGGGTTAAGTTTCATTTTCTCACTAATCCTCTGGAAAACCACAGCGATAACCAGGGCCGGGTTAAATCCGTCACCTTTGCTAAAATGGAGCTCGGCGAGCCCGATGAATCTGGTCGCCGTTCTCCTAAAGCGACTGGCGAAACCTTTGAAGAAGCATTCGACACTGTAATTCCTGCGGTATCTCAACAAGTGGATTTAGCCTTTTTAGACCAGCCAGAAAATCAAATAGACACTGGCCATATCGCCCTGACCCGCTGGCATACCTTCCTTGGCTGCGAGCAAACCATGTCTGCTGGAGTGGAAAAGCTATTTGTTATCGGTGATTCCCGCACCGGCCCAGGTACTGCAGTTGGTGCGGTGGCAGACGGTCGAAAAGCCGCTGAAGCCATTGAAGGATTATTAACTGAAGGCTTAACATGTCATTTAGAGCCTGGACTATTTAACTCACGAAAAGCCAACAAAACAGCCTCGTTATCTGCAGCGCTACATCCCAACGCTTACCCTAACTTATACCCTGAGACAGCCAAACGTCGTCGCTTAAAAATGCCAGAGCTAAACCAGCTCAATCGAGCGCTTAACTTTGCCGAAGTAGAGCTAGGATTCATTCCCGATGAAGCAATGCAAGAAGCTATGCGTTGTTTGGAGTGTGCTTGCCAAGCCAATACCGATTGTAAGTTACGCGACTATGCCACCGAATATAAAGTCGACGGAAAAACACTGGATCAAACTCAGTCGCGTAAATTTAAAGTCGATAACAGTGCGCCTTTTATTACTTTCGACGCTAATCGCTGTATCAGTTGCGCCGCTTGCATTGACGCTTGCCATCAACAAAGTGGTCATAACGTTATCAGCTTTGAAGCCAATAGTTATCAAGCACTACCCGATGCTACAACAGCAGGCATTAGCCGCAACGCCCCTCGTGTTGGCTTTACTGCGTCGATGAATGACAGTGATTGTGTGCAATGCGGTAACTGTGTTCAAGTTTGCCCTACTGGCGCTTTGGTTGATGCCCGCGATAAAACCCAAGGCAGCGACAGAGCGTTAACCAAAACCTCAACCGTGTGCACATATTGTGGTGTCGGTTGCCGGGTTGAACTGCATGTCGACCCGGCCAAAAATCATGTAATGCGAGTATCTGGCGATACTCAATCAGTGGTCAATGAAGGCATGTTATGTGTTAAAGGGCGCTCTGGTTTTGACTTTTTAAACAGCCCTAAACGCCTTACCACACCATTAATTCGCAAAAATGGTCAGCTAGAACCGGCCAGCTGGAGCGAGGCCATTAACTATATAGCACAGCAACTTCAACCGATTAAAGATGCTGCTGGGCCAAGCAAGTTTGCGGCATTGTCTTCAGCTAAATGCACCAATGAAGAAAACTATTTAATGCAAAAATTCGCCCGTAGCATTATGGGCACTAATAACATCGATCACTGCGCACGACTATGTCATTCATCATCTGTTGCAGGGTTATCCGATACCATTGGCGGCGGGGCCATGACCAATGATATTCCCAGTATCAAAGAGTCCGATGTTATTTTTATTATCGGCTCCGATACCACCAGCGCCCATCCTATTATCGCCTCTCACATTAAAAGAGCGGTCAGCCAACACGGCGCGCGCTTAATTGTGGCGGACCCAAAGAGAACGGCTATTGCAGACAGTGCCCATTTATATGTGTCACATAAACCGGGCACAGATGTGATGTTACTCAATGCCATCATGCAGCAAATTATCATCAATAACTGGCAAGACATGCACTACATCAATAGCCGTATTGAAGACTATGAATTGCTCAAGCAAGAAGTGATGAAGCCAGATTACAACTTAGCCAATGCAGCGTTAATTACTGGTGTGAGCGCTGAAAACATTGCCGCTATGGCAAAAATGATTGGTACCGCGGATAAAACCGCCTTGTATTATGCCATGGGAATTACTCAACATACCTCGGGTTATGACAACGTTGTGTCCACCTCTAACTTGCAATTGCTGTGTGGCAACATTGGCGTGACGGGCGGCGGACTCAATCCACTACGTGGCCAAAGTAATGTGCAAGGTGCCTGTGATATGGGCGCGTTACCCAATTATTATCCCGGTTATCAGCAAGTCGATAACCCACTCAATAACGTTAAATTTGCCAAAGCTTGGGGCAATACATCGCTAAATTTAGAGATAGGATTAGCAGCAACTGAAATCATGCAGGCTATTGTCAAAGGTAAACTCGATGCTCTGTATGTATTGGGTGAAAACCCAGTGCTAAGCGATCCGGACCAAGCTCACGTAATCGCTGCACTATCCAAAATTAAATTTATGGTAGTGCAAGATATCTTTCTAACCGAAACCGCGCAGATGGCCCATGTGGTACTACCCGCAACTGCCTTTGCCGAAAAAGATGGCCATTTCACTAATACAGAACGTCGGGTACAACAATTACGTGTCGCGTTAACCCCTCCTGGGGATGCGATTGTAGACTGGAAAATTATCCAAATGATTGCCAACAGCCTTGATGCTAATTGGAATTACCACAGCACCAAAGATATCTGGCAAGAAATTAACCACGTCACCCCGCAATATCAAGGCCTTACCTGGCAACGACTTGAACATAAGGTAGATGGTTTACAGTGGCCATGCTTTGATGAAAACCATCCTGGCACACCGATTTTGCATACCGAAACATTTTTACGTGGTAAAGGCAGGATGATGCCAGTGAGCTATCGACTACCTGCCGAAATGCCCGATAGCGAATATCCATTAACCCTTTCAACAGGCCGTTTACTGGAACAATTCCATACTGGTACTATGACGCGCAAAACCCCGGAACTGGATATTAAAGGGTCGCCCAGAGTAATGATTTCGGTTTTTGATGCCGAGCAATTGGGAGTCAATAACGGTGATATGTTGAAACTGAGTACTCGCCGCGGAGAAATAGACATAGCCGCCTTTGTGACTAAGCGGGCTCAGGTAGGAGTATTATTTTTACCATTCCACTTTGCCGAAGCCGCAGCCAATAAACTGACCATTAATGCATTGGATCCCATTGCAAAAATTCCAGAATATAAGGTGTGTGCAGTAAAAGCAGAAAAGTCACTGCTGCCAAGTGTTGTTGCTTAAGCAGAGCCTAGCTCACAGCATACTAGTAGCCTAGTAGCGCTACGCTGCTAGGTCGCTACGCGGCTAGATCCTATAAAATCAAGAACCTAGCACCCTAGCAGGACGCAAGTCCGCCCTAGCAGCGAAGCAATCCTAGCAGGACATAGTCCGCTCTAGCAGCGAAGCGATCCTAGCAGGACATAGTCCGCCCTAGCAGCGAAGCGATCCTAGCAGGACGTAGTCCGCCCTAGCAGCGAAGCGACGCTAGTCTTTTTTGCTTAGCGCAACAATAACAACGGGATGTGGCTTTTACTGATCATCCGTGTCGTATTACTACCAACAAAAAACTCACGAATACGTGAATGACCGTAAGCACCCATTACCATTAAATCAATTTGGTGTGCTAGCTGGTAAGCCTCTAGAGCCGTTTGCACCTCGCCCTGACAAACCGCAGTTGTTACCTCAAAACCAGCCTCGGTAAGAGAGTCTGCAACTGAAGTCAATTCGGTTAGCGCTTGAGACTGATTGTCAGACACCATCACTAAATGGCATGCGAGCCCTTTAAGTAGTGGGCTGCTTATCAAGCGTTCAAGCACGGTTTTCGAAGTAGCACTGCCGTCATAAGCAATCATAAAACGGCTTGGCATTGTAAAATCAGCCATCACCACTAAAATCGGCTGTTTAAGCGTGCGTATAACACTTTCTAAATGACTGCCAATCGCTTGCGCTTGATCTTGATGTTGCTCACCTTGACGACCAATAACCACCAGTCTGGCATCAGCTTCCTGCTCAAGTAGCGTTTCAACTAAATCGCCATGGCGCTGCAGTGTTTGCACAGTCACAGAAGGTTGCGCCGCCACAATGCTCGTTTGCGCATCTTGTAGCATATATTTACCTTGTTCGAGCGCGAGTTTGCTCATGCGCCCTTCAAGTTCAACCATTTCAGCAAGCAGATGCTCTCGGCTTCCAAGGCCAATATTTCCCGACAGATTTAACTCTGTAGGATAGGCAGACTTATCCAATACATGTAGTAAAGTCACAGGGGCATTCAACTGCATAGCCGCCCACCCACTAGCATCAGATACCGCGCGTGTTGCTTTTGAACCGTCGATACAGGCAATCACATTTGTCATCATTATTATCCTTTTATGGTGTGGCTATGGGCTTAGTGACCTGACATCATTTTTTCAACGTCTTCGGGTTTATCATGCACACCAAATTTATCCACAATGGTAGCGCTGGCTTCGTTAAGACCAATTAACTCAACTTCAGTGCCCTCGCGGCGGAATTTAATCACCACTTTATCGAGCGCCGATACCGCAGTAATATCCCAAAAATGTGCCAAAGATAAATCAATAGTCACCTTATCAACCACTTCTCTGAAATCAAATGAGTTGCTGAACTTATCTGCTGAGGCAAAAAAGACTTGGCCAATAATTTGATAATGACGGCCAGTGTCTGCTGAAGTGTCGGTGTTTTTAACCACCATAAAACGGCCCACTTTATTGGCAAAAAATAACGAGGCAAGTAACACACCTACAAATACCCCAATCGCTAAATTATGGGTAGCGACAACCACAACAACTGTGGCAACCATCACAAGATTGGTCGATAAAGGATGATGTTTAAGATTACGAATAGAATCCCAAGAGAAGGTTCCAATAGACACCATGATCATCACGGCAACGAGTGCAGCCATAGGGATCATTTTTAACCAATCACCTAAAAACACGATCAAGATTAGCAAAAACAAACCGGCAGAGAATGTCGACAAACGCCCACGCCCGCCTGATTTAACGTTGATAATTGATTGACCAATCATGGCACAACCTGCCATGCCGCCCAATAAACCAGCACCGATATTCGCAATACCTTGGCCTTTACATTCGCGGTTTTTATCGCTTGGCGTATCGGTTAAATCATCAACAATGGTCGCTGTCATCATCGATTCCAATAAACCCACAACAGCAAGACCAGCAGAGTAAGGGAAGATAATCATTAACGTTTCAAGGGTTAATGGCACTTCTGGCCAAAGGAAGATTGGTAACGTATCAGGAAGTTGTCCCATATCGCCTACGGTACGGATATCTAATCCCATGTAAACCGCAAAAATGGTTAAGCCGACAATACAGATCAAAGGTGACGGCAACGATTTACCAATAACTGGGATGAGTGGGAATAAGTAAATAATACCCAGTCCAGCGGCGGTCATAGCGTATACATGCCACGTCACATCTGTGAGCTCTGGCAACTGCGCCATAAAGATCAGAATGGCGAGTGCGTTCACAAAGCCGGTCACCACCGAACGCGAGACAAAACGCATCAAACTACCAAGCTTTAAGTAACCTGCTGCAATTTGAAATATGCCGGTCAATAACGTTGCTGCTAATAAATACTCAAGACCATGTTCTTTAACTAAGGTCACCATCAATAGCGCCATAGCACCAGTAGCCGCAGAGATCATTCCAGGACGTCCACCCGTAAACGCGATAACCACAGCGATACAGAATGAAGCGTACAAACCCACTTTTGGATCAACCCCAGCAATAATAGAAAAGGCAATCGCCTCAGGAATTAACGCTAGCGCGACGACTATACCTGCTAACAGATCTCCACGGATGTTGGAAAACCATTCTTTTTTCATGTTTTGTATCATGTATTTTACTCTGTTTTAATGTTAGCCAATATGCCAATAACATATGTTAACGCCTGAGATATCAGCGTGCGTCAGCGGTGAAATTAACTCATTAATGCGACAAAATGATATTGGATAGTGATATACAACAAAAACTACCAACATGGCAGCAATTACGGACGGATCTTAACGATCCAAATAGGGAGGGAAAACTAATGCGGCTTAATATTCATTATGGAAAAACGACCTCGGCAATATGGGTAAATTAGGCTTAAAATTTATTAAACGCGCAGTGCATAAAAATGCAGCGGCAAGTATAAAGGGTTGCATAAGTAAAATCAAAGCGTTTAAACAGTAACACCGCGGACACGTTTACTGGTTTAGAGCCTTGTCAGAGCAGCTAAAGTGGATACAACACTCAGCTATCCCCTTTTAATGCTCAACTGAACAAAGCCCAACGTTATGATGAAGAGATAACCGCAATTTTTTCTGAGGTAAATTTGTTGTACGCAACGATTAAGCCGTAAGCCATTAATACTGAAACACACTCTGAAATAGAACCCAATAGCCGGAATGCTTCATAAGCAGAGCGAGGAATTAACGTTGCATAAGTTGACCCGAAACTTATTATCACTAGCAGAAAAAATGGTAACTGCATCAAAACAGCAGCCTTAACATTAAAAGGAGACCTAGGAACAACCTTTAATTGCTTGCGGTTTCAGCGCCTAAATTAACATCATTTTTGAGTATCAACACCACTAAATAGATCAAACCAAATAGCGGTACAATTGATAATACAGCGCCAAGCACGCCCGCCATAATCGGTGATTGTGTTTTACGACGACCAAGAAAATAACTGATAACACCCACTAGCAATGCGAAAATAACAATTAACTGGCCAACCAGCGTTGCATTAATATTCATCAAAACTCTCCTTGTTGTTTTATACATAATACAGCCTAAAATACCTCTACCAAACGGTCGCAAGGCATTTATTAACAAGCATGCTACATTTGCTAGCGATTTGATGCAAAGCAATTTGATGCAAAGCAATTAATGTCAGCGCTTAACAATAAACCATGCGCTATGAAGCTTGAAATTCATTACAGCGTTTACATTTAGCGACATTATCGTCGTTATAATCACAGTTTAATCCCTATACAAACACCCCAGTAAACTTGCCATTTTGAACAATTATCGGTAGTTTTACTGCATTGAACGACGTAAAAATAATAACAAAGGATTACGGATGGGAAACATACTTTGGGTGGCCTCTTACCCTAAATCGGGTAACACTTGGGTACGCGCATTTTTAGAAAACTATATTCAAAATCAAGATCAACCGATTGATATTAATACCATGCACACCATTTCGACGGCAGAGTCGGCCGCGCATCGTTACCAGCATTATTTACCAAAAGACAAAGCTGCCACCACTGAGCTGACGTTAGAAGAGGTGAGTGTATTGCGGCCACAGGTTCAGGCTGATATTGCGCATCAAGCTAATGGCACCACATTTGTAAAAACCCACAACTACCTAGGCGAATACAACGGTCATCCACTGCATAATTCCTCAGTCACATCTGGGGCAATTTATGTGGTTCGTAACCCGCTAGATGTGGCAATCTCAATGGCCAATTACTTTGGTTACAGCATCGATGAAGCCATAGCTTATATGGCAGAAGAAATGACTGGCACGCCAAATGAAGCACCGCATGTGCCACAAATTATTACCTCTTGGTCTATGCATGTGTCTAGCTGGACTGCCGATGATGCCTCAAAGCTGATTTTACGCTATGAGGATATGCTAGATGATCCTAAAAAGGTCTTCCGTAAAGTAGAATCCTTTTTAGGTTTGAAAAAAGATCCTGTCCGCCTGAAAAATGCCATTAAGCACTCTTCTTTTGCTCAATTGAAAGCCCAAGAAACTAAACTCGGCTTTGTTGAAAAACATGAAAATGCTAATGCCTTCTTTAGAAATGGTGGCAAGCATCAGTGGAAAACCAAACTGACACCAGAACAAGTACAAAAAATTGTTGATACCCATTATGAACAAATGAAGCGATTTAAGTATTTACCTGCAGGTATGTAATGCCAAGTAAAAGGCATTAAATCCTGACTCAGATTACTCATAAAAAAACGTCCTCTCGCATTAGCCATAGGACGTTTTTATTGGATATCACTTTCAGTTTGTAAGCATATTAGCTGCGTTTACGGTAAGCCATAACCAGCAACACAATACCCGCGAATAGAAACGGTAAACTTAACCACTGGCCGGCACTGAGCATTGACTCATGATATGCCGCCTGGCTGACTTTCACGCTTTCAATCGCGATACGCGCAGTAAAGACCAATACCAAAAACAAACCAAAGATAGCGCCGTGTTTTTGCTTCATATTGGTGTATTTATAAATGGCGAATAAGCCGATAAATATTAATAAATAGGCAAACGATTCATACAACTGCGCAGGATGGCGCGGCAACATATCAATACGTTTAAAAATAATGCCCCATGGCTGATTAGTGGGTTCGCCCAAAATTTCTGAATTAGCAAAGTTCGCCATACGCACAAAAAAGCCAAATATGGCTGTCGCAATAGCTAAACGATCGAGTAAAAACAAAAACGGTAACTTCACTTTACGTTGGTAAAAATACAGACCCAATATCGCTCCTAACCCGCCGCCATGGCTAGCAAGGCCGCCTTCCCAAATCGCAAATATCTTCAGCGGATGAGCAAAGTAATACCCAGGGTCATAAAAAATACAATGAGCTAAACGAGCCCCAACAATAATGCCAATAACGCAATACACTAATAGGTTATCAAGAGACTCAACATCTAAGCCTTCTTTTTTGTAAAAGTGCTTCATCACCTGAAAACCAGTGGCTATAGCCAACGCAAAAAGCGCGCCGTACCAATGTACGGTTAATCCCATAAACGAGACTAATATAGGATCAAAATCCCAAACGATGTGTTCCAAGTTACCTACTCCAGATTGATATGGTGTTTTGTCGCGTTATGCTAAAACAACTTTACGACAGATGATACATAGATACTTAAGCGAAGAGAAAGTTTCATTAACTAATCAACATTGAAGCGCTAAATAAGGTAACATTTAGCGTTATTTACTGCTGATAAACTGCATTGTTAGAGTTAACCAAATGATGGCCGATAAAACCGAATACCATATTGATATTACCGAGCACAGTACTGACGCTATTGAGCTTTTGGCGCAAGCCAGTAGCCTGAGCAAGCAAGTATTGAAAGATGCTATGCAAAAAGGTGCTATCTGGCACAGCCATGGTAAACAAACTAATCGTATTCGCCGTGCAAAAAAGCCTTTGCAACCTGGTGACAAACTGCATCTCTATTACAATCAATACATTTTAGACGAACAAGTCACACCGGCAGAGTTATTGTTTGATGAAGGCGACTACAGCATTTGGTACAAGCCCTATGGTATGCGTTGCCAGGGCTCAAAGTGGAGCGATCACACCACCATTAATCGCTACGCTGAATTAAATATGCAGCCGCAGCGCAATGCCTTTATTATTCATCGTCTAGATCGTGCTGCTACCGGTTTATTAGTATTGGGACACAGTAAAAAAGCCACTGCTGCTATTGCTAAGCTATTTGAAACTCGCGAATTGGAAAAGTACTATCAAGTGATTGTTGAAGGTGAGTTTCCGAGCAAACCCGTTACCATTAATACTCCAGTCGATAATAAACCGGCGTTATCCCACGCCACCTTACTGACCTACAACTCAGAGTTGAATCAATCCAAAGTACAGGTAAAAATAGACACCGGCCGTAAACATCAAATTAGGATTCATATGGCTAGCTTAGGCCACCCGGTTGTAGGCGATCGTTTGCATGGCAATGGCAACGAGCACTCGCCCGACCTTGCACTGACATCGTGTTTTTTCCGTTTTGTTTGCCCATTAAGCAACATGCTAAAAACCTTTGAACTGCCAGAGCATTACCGACCAGCATTTATCACCACTTAAGCTATTAGGAAATTAAGCAATTAAGCAATTAAGCAATTAAGCAATGAAGCAATTAAGCAATTAAGCAATTATTGTGCTTACACATAACACACAATATTGTTCATCAACATCAATGGAACCACACACTATGCGTCATATCATCGCGTTACTTTGTCTTACTCTTAGCCCTATGGGCATCGCCGCCAGTTTACAACTGCCAGACAGAGTCGAAACGGTATTAGTTAACGGTAAAGCATCACAACAGCAATCTAGTGTAAAACTGGACTTAAGCATGCCCGATAACATGCAACAAATCGCTTTTCGCTATCAAGCCCGTTATCGCGATAATGGCAGCCAAAATAATTTTGTTTCTGATGTTGTTATCTTACGTTTTCAGGCCAGCGAGCAAAACTACCAACTCACATTGCCGACCATTAACTCTGCCTCACGCGCCAATCAATTTAATGATCAACCCACTATAACGTTAACCGACAATACGGGTAAAAGCATTGTATTTACTCAAGATAAACTGATGAAATCAGGCTTACAAATTGGCCGTGATTTTGCTCAAGAGATCGCACAATATAATGAATCTGGCGCCATAGCTGCAATTGCATCAGCTAAACCTATCAACAAAAAAACAGCTACTGCAGCGCCAATTGCACCAGTAGTACCAGTAGTACCAGTAGCGCCAGTAGCGCCAGTAGCCATAGTACCAGTCGCAAAAACGGCAGAGGTTACCGCAAGTAACAATACTGCCGACACTCAGGTTAATAAAACTGAAAATATCACCCAAGCAGAAATCAGTAGAATGCTCGATTATTGGTATCAAAAAGCTAATCCCAATACCCAAGCAGAGTTTAAAGCCAAAATAAATTGATAATGAAGGGTGTTATTGAACGAAGGTAAAACCTAGAGTTTGAACTTGAATAGTTCGACACTCATTCTTTTGAAACTAATGATTTGAGACTGACTCTTTTAGACTGACTTGTTTAAGAGCAGATATTTTACGATAAAATGTTTGAGATGAATTGTTTGAGATGAATTGTTTGAGGTGAATTGTTTGAGGTGAATTGTTTGAGGTGAATTGTTTGAGGTGAATTGTTTACGGCGATCTCTTTATAGCTAACCTTTTATAGCAAACTCTTTGTAAAAAATTATTGGCTGTAAAATGCTTATTTCGAAATGTTGGCTGCGAAATGCTTGCTGCGTATTGCTTGCTGACAATGGTCATTAAGCTAACAATCTCATCGGCCAGTTAATGGCAAATAGACGTTAGCGTTGGGCACAAATATCAGCAAACGTGGCGTTCAATAACCGTTGTAAATCAGCAGGGCTTAACGAAATATCTACGCCTCTTTTGCCGGCGCTAATGTAGATACGTTGATGCTGCTGTGCAGAAATATCGATAACTGTCGGCAGAGGTTTTTTTTGCCCTAATGGGCTCACTCCACCCAGTACATAACCGCTAGAACGCTCAACGACTAATGCCTCTGCCATGCGGGCTTTTTTTGCGCCTGCGGCTTTCGCGATTAACTTCATACTCAACATCGACGACACTGGCACAACCCCAACCACCAGCGCTTGATTATCTAAACTCACCACCAAGGTTTTAAACACTTGTTCCGTTGGCACACCCAGTTTTTGCGCTGCTTCTAAACCATAAGATTCACTATTAGTATCATGGTGGTATTCATGTACTTCAAAATCTATTTTATGCTTTTTTGCTATCTCAATTGCTGGGGTCATATACGCTCATTTATGGATTAGCCACCAAGACTCTATTCGGTTGATAAAAATGCAGATATCGCAGACAAACATAACTGACAACCACGGTAGCGACAAGCAATTCAAACTCAGCTAATGCATTAATTTGCTGTACATATTCCGCAGCCATGCCAACACTTTCCATCCAAACAGACATCTTAAATAATGCCGTTGCCCCAATCACCATCGGAAACGTAAACGCGGCATAACCAGGACTAAAAGGTAAACGCATCAGTTTGAAAAAACACAAATAGATAATTGCAGTCATTAACACTCCAATACCAAATAATAATCCAACAATGACCGGCGATGGTTGTTCAATTACGGTTAAATAACCCGCCAAAGATAAACTGGCTGGCGCCGCTAAAATCGCTAAGGTTGGTTTGGCTGCATCAGGAATTTGTTCTGTAAATATAAGACGATAAATCATCATCGGTAACATTATGGCATAACTTAACATGCCAAAAATCAGCGCGGTATGAGCAACCCACGCGAGATGAATATTGCCTGAAAACGACACATCTGCCACCACAATACCAATAGGAGGAATAAACCAACTCGGCACCATATGATGCAGAGAAAATTGCTTACTGCGATGATAAATAAACCCGACCAAAAAACCGATGTGTAGCAAAACGGCAAATGACCATAATAAATCACCTGCGAGTGCCGAGGCATAACCCAGCGAATTCGACACCACCATTAACGCCATTGCAAAAGTAGGTACCACGCTACCAACGACTGGATGAGCGAGATCTTGACGTAATAAATGTGAATGTAATAAAAATTTAGCACTTAAAATCAGTAATAATACACTTGCGATTACAGCCCCTGCCCACTGACTATAATGATGGAAATCAACTAGGAGTTCCCAACTCCAACCTAAACTTGCAATACCCAACGCTAATCCAGCCATAGGGGTTGGAACAGTCGTTAGTGTTTGTTTTACTGCTCGAATCATTACAACCTCAAAACAACCCATCAGAGAATAAGCTTATATTACGCTTGCACTTTGTTTATATATATCCAATTATATGAAACATACGTTCAGAAAATCTGAACGAAATATCGATCATAACAATAACGATGAAGATAAAACCGTTCACATTAACTTTATAACCATCAAACTAATGCTATTTCAAACTCACTCTATATCAAACTAAGCGGCGCTATGCACATTTCATTAAAGCAGCTCAACGTGTTTACCAGTGTTACCCAACATAAAACCTTAACAGCTGCAGCCGAGGCGCTGTATTTGTCTAAAGCCGCGGTGAGCATGGCACTGGCTGAACTCGAAAAACAACTGGGTCACCCGCTATTTGATCGGGTCAATAATCGCTTGGTGCTTAATCAAGAAGGACACAAGCTATTACCACTGGCCGACGAGCTGCTTAGTAGAGCAAATAATATCAGTCAATTGTTTGATGCAGACCACGCTTTTACGGGTCAATTGAAAATAGGTGCCAGTGACACCTTAGGTAATCATGTTGTACCCGGGTTATTGAGCCAATTTAGGCAGCAACATCAACATTTCTCACAAAGCGTGGTGATTTCCAATTCACGTCTAATCTGCCAAAAACTACTGGATTACGAGTTAGACATTGGCTTGATTGAGGGTAAAAGTCATCACCCAGAACTCATCGCCAGTCAGTTTAGCCATGATGAAATGTGTATTATCGCTGCGCCTCATTTATCCATAAGTCTGCAGGCACAATGGACGTTTAACGATTTAGAGCAAAGTGAGTGGATATTACGTGAAGCAGGTTCTGGCTCTAGAGAGTTTTTTTTGCGCACTATCGCGCCGCAAATAGAGTCGTGGCATGAAGTGTTTGAACTGAATACCACTGAAGCATTAATTAACAGTGTCGCCGCCGGACTTGGCTTAGGATGTTTATCTGCTTTGGCGGCACAATATGCGATTAACGATGGCCGTGTGACTCAGCTCAACTCCCAAATTAAGGGGAATCATATCAATATGCAGCGACCGTTTTGGTTGGTGGTTCACAAAGATAAGTATCACAGCCCGCTGTTGAAAAGCTTTATTGAGTTTTGTCATCAATGGGATAATTCATAAAGCGATTCTTTTATGGGTTCTAGTTCTGCTATTTATGGCCTGCGGCCACTAACGTCGTGGCGCTTCACCATACCTATTTTTCAAACTTCGTTTGAATTAAGATTGCAAGGTTCCACCCTGCACAGGCCAAATACATCAGACATCCCAGTCACTCTTCTCTGTCATTTCGGTCGCCATTTCCCATCATCCCGGTCACCACTTTCCATCGTTCCAGTCGCCATTTCCCGTCATTCCAGTCGCCATTTTCCGTCATTCCGGTAATGCTTGTGAGCCGGAATCCAGCTTTGTTTTTTATACTTTGTACTTATGGCCTGCGGCAACTAACGTCGTGGCGCTTCGCCATACCTATTTTTCAAACTTCGTTTGAATTAAGACCGCAAGGTTCCACCCTGCACGGGCCAAGTACATCTGACATGCCAGTCACTCTTCTCTGTAGTTCCGGTCGCCATTTCGGTCGTCATTCCGGTCGCCATTCTCTGTTATTCCGGTCGCCATTTCCCGTCATTCCGGTAATGCTTGTGAGCCGGAATCCAGCTCTGTTCTTTGGTTTTAGTCTTGGCGATGGCCTTCGGCCACCAACGTCGTGGCGCTTCACCATATCTATTTTTAAACTTCGTTTGAATTAAGATCGCAAGGTTCCACCCTGCACGGGCCAAAAGGGGATCAACAGCAATCCCCTCTTGGA
>NZ_JBEOPJ010000028.1:0-46165 GCF_040309945.1 Shewanella sp. AC34-MNA-CIBAN-0136
TCCCCAATAGTTCAGTTGGTAGAACGGCGGACTGTTAATCCGTATGTCACTGGTTCGAGTCCAGTTTGGGGAGCCATTTCAAATTAAGTATTTATAGTAATAATTAATTCCCCAGTAGTTCAGTTGGTAGAACGGCGGACTGTTAATCCGTATGTCACTGGTTCGAGTCCAGTCTGGGGAGCCATTATTAAACGCAACATGAAACGCAACAATAGCCACAGAAATCCCGCAACGTTATCATCTGCAAAACACACTCTTGCTCAACCTACCCTATAATTTCAATATTTTAATCAATAGTTTAATTTACCTTAACTATAATCGCTTATTCATCGGTATTAGTTAGTACTAAATCGCTAGTTTTTCTATTATAAATAATACCTTAGATTAGTAATCATTTAATCTCATTTCTGCTATGATGATATTGGTTATTATATAAACTACTTAAAGCATTATTACTTAAAGCATTATATTATTGATTAAATACCACGGTCGAACATCTACAGCACGACATTTGTGCAAGACCGAGCAAATTTAGCCATACACTCATAGGAATTGTTGTTTTATGGGCTTATCGAAATCCTTTCAGCTTGTCCTTTTTATCGTGTTCGGTTTATTAATTTTTCGAATTTACACGGTCGAAAACAACGAAGTACAAGAACAAGGTGAAATAGCACGAGCTAATTACCAGCAATACGTGCAAACCATTGATCAATGGCAGGGTAGCGGAGAAGCGCTATACCAACGTATGTCTACAGCGTTTTCTTTTCAATTTTTCCAATATATCCATAATACTGACAGCAATGAAAATTATACTCATGGCAGTTTACTTCGCCCTTCTGATGATTTTGCCAGCGAGATTTTTAATATTGAATTAGGCCATGTGCATGATTTTCCTGACGGGCGTTTACAAGTTAGATTAGACACCGCGAGTGTGTTGTCCCCTAGTTTTAATGACTTAGAGCAAACTGCGACGTTATTGATTACCGCTTATATTGCTTTGATGTTGTTATTTGCGGTGTTAATGCAATTACATCGTAAAAGAATTAACTATGCCGCCGAATACATTACTCATATTCCAGACTTATCGTTCCTAGCCATTGAGAAATCTCGCTTCCCAGGTGTGCTCCATCCCATCGGCAAAGCATTAGAAACATGTCGTAGCCAATTAAAACTCAGTTTAGATCGCGTACGCAAAGAAAATGAACAATTAACTAAAGCGGCATATCAAGATCCCGTGAGTGGCTTTTCTACTCGACAACGCTTTACACAACATATTGACACTATAAGCAAAACAGATAAACAACAGCATGGTGTCCTCGTTGTTATTAAGGCCGCAGAACTGGCAACGATTAACCAACTACATGGCCGTGCTGCTGGTGATGATTATTTAGCTAAACTGGCTACTTGTATTCGAAAGTCAGTTACAAACCTCGGATTGAGTGAGTGTTTTCGGGTATCTAGCGGTGATTTTGCTGTTTTCATTGAAAGTATTACTCTTAAAGAGGGTGAACGATTTTTAGAGCAACTTAAGCGTCATCTTGATGAATATGCCCAGAGTATCAAGAGTGACTCTATTGCTCATGCGGGTATGGTGCCTTACCAACAAGGAAATGAACCATTGGCCTTGATGGCATTAGCCGATACCGCTGTCAGTGTGGCACAAACGCTCGGACCCAATCGCTACTATCAATTAGAAAAATTATCCGCGAATGAACAATTTGGTAATAACCATTGGAAAGTGACCATTGACGACTTAATTAACCGTCGAAGTATTAAATTTTATCAACAACCTATTCAGCCCTGTAATAATGACACCGAAGTTTACCGTGAACTTTTGGCTCGATTTTATAACTCCGAAGGTAAACCTTTACCCACAACCACTGTGATTGCGATGGCTGAGCGTTATGGTATGAGTGTAGAACTCGATAAAATGATAGTCACTCAAACCATTAAAGTGTTAAGTGAAAACCCCAGTATTTCAGGCCAAATGGGGGTAAACATTAGTGCTTCTTCTGCTCTGCAAGAGAGTTTTACCGTGTGGTTGAAGGATATATTATCTAAACACCGTGGTACTGCGGCTAGATTAGTGTTTGAACTCAATGAGTCTGGAATGCAGGCTAACTTAGAGTCTAGTCATAAATTTGTCACAGAGATCCATAAAGTTGGCGCAAAAGTCGCTGTCGAACGCTTTGGTCTAGGTTTTACCTCATTTAAATTTTTCCGCGAGGTCCGTCCTGACTTTATCAAATTGGACAGCAGTTATAGTGATAATATTGAACAGGATAACAACAATAAATTCTTTATCCGGATGATTGTTGATATCGCCAAACGCATTAGTATTCGAGTCATTGCCACGGGTGTTGAAAAACAAGATGAAAAACTCACCCTTGAAAAACTTTTAGTGGATGGACTACAAGGATATTATATTGCTAAACCTGAAGTATTGTTAACTAAACAGTAAAAACAACGTTAACAAACGGTAAAAATAACGATTTTATGTCAAGGTTAAACATTTTATGTTTAACCTTATTTTTTATCCGTTGTTTATCGGCGCCAAACCTAAGATAATACTAGGATGTATTAGTCAAAAAATTGTAGCAATGACAGAGTATCTTCTCTTGTTGATCGGCACAGTGCTGGTGAATAACTTCGTTCTGGTAAAATTCTTAGGTCTATGCCCTTTTATGGGGGTGTCGAGCAAATTGGCGTCAGCAATTGGCATGTCGATGGCAACCACGTTTGTGTTGACCCTAGCCTCTATTCTGAGTTATCTCACCAATGAATTTTTACTGCAGCCATTTGACCTCAACTACTTACGTACAATGAGCTTTATTTTGGTTATTGCCGTCGTAGTGCAATTTACCGAGATGGTTGTGCAAAAAACCAGTGCATCTTTACATCGTGCTCTGGGCATTTACTTGCCACTTATCACGACTAACTGCGCTGTATTAGGCGTCGCTTTACTTAACGTCAATGAAGACCATAACTTTATTCAATCAGCTATTTATGGTTTTGGTGCTGCAGTTGGCTTCTCATTAGTGTTAATTTTGTTTTCGGCCATGCGCGAGCGATTAGCCGCTGCAGACGTGCCCTTGCCTTTTAAAGGTGGCGCAATTGCCATGATCACCGCCGGTTTAATGTCATTAGCCTTCATGGGGTTTGCGGGGCTAGTTAGCTAATGGTATCTAATATATTAATTGCTGTTGCTGTATTAAGCGTTTTAGCATTAGTGTTTGGCGTCATTTTAGGTTTTGCTTCAAAAAAATTCAAAGTTGAAGGTAATCCTATTATTGATCAAGTTGAAACCCTGCTTCCGCAAACTCAATGCGGTCAGTGTGGTTATCCTGGTTGTCGCCCCTATGCTGAGGCTATCGCTAACGGCGACAAAATCAATAAATGCCCTCCTGGTGGTACTGCTACCATGGAAAAGATTGCCGAGCTTATGGGGGTTGAACCTGAAGCATTAGGCGAAGAAGCACAAGCCAGTATTAAAAAAGTAGCTTATATCCGTGAAGATGAATGTATTGGTTGTACCAAATGTATTCAAGCCTGCCCAGTTGATGCCATTTTAGGTGCTGGTAAATTAATGCATACCGTTATTGCCAAAGATTGTACCGGCTGTGACTTATGTGTTGAGCCTTGCCCTGTCGATTGCATTGATATGATCCCAGTTGAAACCACAATACAAAATTGGGATTGGAAATTACGCGCGATCCCTATCAACGTGATCAATACAGAGCAAGAGGACAAACGGTGCTAACGTTATTAGAGCAATTAGATAAAGGTACTTTGTGGCGCTCTCCTGGCGGGATCCATCCACCTGAACTTAAATCACTTTCCAACCAAAGCACCATATCACCTTTGCCACTGCAATCGCGATTTGTGATACCGGTTCCTCTTGTTGGTCAACAAGCGACCTTGAGTGTCAAGGTCGGAGACCAGGTATTAAAAGGACAACCACTCACTGAAGGTGCTGGTTTTATTTATTTACCCGTCCATGCCCCTACTTCCGGGACCGTTGTCGCGATAGAGCAACACGGTAGCAATCATCCCTCTTCATTGCCTGTGCTGAGTTGCATTATCGAAGCCGATGGACATGATACTTGGTGTGAACTTACCTCAAATCAGATTGAACAACTGTCCAAAGCCGATATTTTAGCCAAAATAAGGCAAGCAGGTATTGCAGGAATGGGCGGCGCAGCGTTTCCCAGTCATGTAAAACTCAACCCCGCGAGTGAAATCGATTTAATCATTATTAATGGGGTGGAGTGCGAACCTTACATTAGTGCTGATGATCGATTAATGCGTGAATACAGTGATGAAATATTAACTGGTATTAGTATCATTCAGCATTTGCTTAACGCACAACGTATTATTATCGCTATTGAAGATAATAAACCTGAAGCGGCTCAAGCAATGGAGTCTGCTATTCGTCGCAGCTCATTACCTAACGATATGATCCGTGTCACCGTTATTCCGACAAAGTACCCGTCAGGCGGCGAAAAACAACTTATTCAAATTATTACCGGCAAAGAAGTGCCCAGTGGAGCCATTCCTGCTCAACTTGGTATTGTTATGCATAACGTCGGTACCGCCTATGCCATTCAAGAAGCGGTATTACAGGGTAAACCACTCATTGAACGCGTAGTGACGTTAACCGGTGAATCCATCGGTAAACCTGGAAACTATTGGCTGAGAATTGGCACTACAGTAGCTGATGCCCTCAGCCAAGTCGGTTTTGAACCGCAGAGTTCACAAAAAGTCATTGTCGGCGGTCCGATGATGGGATACGCGTTGAGTGATCTTGATGTGCCAATATCAAAAGGAACCAACTGTTTATTGGCACCAAGCCAAGCAGAAATAGCTCCTGATCCAGATGAGAAAGCCTGTATTCGTTGTGGTGAGTGTGCAGTCGCCTGCCCCGCGTTATTGTTACCGCAACAGCTATTCTGGCACGCCAAAGCGGAGGAATACGACAAAGCGGCAAGTTTTAACTTAAAAGATTGTATTGAATGCGGTTGTTGCAGCTACGTATGCCCAAGTGACATTCCTTTAGTTGAATATTATCGGGTCGCGAAATCAGCGTTGAAGAATACCGCAGAAGAAAAACTACAAGCTGAAAAAGCAAAAATTCGTTTCGAAACACGCTTACAACGACTTGAAGATGAAAAAAATGCTCGAGAAGAAAAGTCAAAACAAGCAGCTGCCAAACGCCAAGCAAATATGAAGTCGGGTGATAAAGATGCGGTAGCCGCTGCTATGGCACGTATCGCCGCTAAAAAAGCCCTGGCTGCAGAAGGCATAACTGCTGATACTGCTGTAACAACATCTGATAATGATGCACCAAAAGCAGCAATAGACAGTACCAGCGCGAAGAAAACAGCAGTTAATGCCGCTATTGAACGTGCGAAAGCTAAAAAAGCCGCCTTTGCAGCTCAGTCTAAAGTAGATAATCAAAGTGATGTAGCTGCGGTCACAACGGATATAACTAACGAGAACATTGACCCCGTTAATGATAAAAAAGCACAAATTGCTGCTGCAGTTGCTAGAGCTAAAGCCAAGAAAGCAGCATTAGCCAATGTGTCTGCCGTGGCAGATGATGTGAGCGGCGATAAGGCTCGCGATACCGCAAACGAAGTTAATCCAGCAAGCCAAACAGATACAACCATTGCAACAAGCCCTGTCGATGACAAAAAAGCTAAAATTGCTGCGGCCGTAGCCAAAGCGAAAGCCAAGAAAGCAGCATTAACCAATGAATCTGCCGTGGCAGATGATGTGAGCGACGATAAGGCTAATAATTGGGCAAACGAAGTTAATCCAGATACAACCATTGCAGCAAGCCCTGTCGATGACAAAAAAGCTAAAATTGCTGCGGCCGTAGCCAAAGCGAAAGCCAAGAAAGCAGCATTAGCCAATGAATCTGCCGCGGCAGATGACGTGGGCGCCGATCAGCCTCGCGATACCGCAAACGAGGTTAATTCAGCAAGCCAAACAGATACAACCATTGCAACAAACCCTGTCGATGACAAAAAAGCTAAAATTGCTGCCGCGGTTGCCAAAGCAAAAGCCAAGAAAGCGGCATTAGCTGTTGATTCTAGCGCGACAAATGACGTGGGCGACGATCAGCCTCGCGATACGGTAAACGAAGTGAACCCAGCAATCGAAATTGATATAACCATTGCAGCAATCCCTGTCGATGAAAAAAAAGCTAAAATTGCTGCCGCGGTTGCCAAAGCGAAAGCCAAGAAACTCGCTAACAGTGCTAAGCAAGAGGAACTATAACTATGGCATTTAAAATTGCCTCATCTCCACATGTCAGCACAACATTGCACACCAATACGGTAATGAAGCGTGTCGCACTATGCCTTATTCCAGGTATTGCAGTACAAAGCTATTATTTTGGTTACGGCACGTTAGTTCAATTATTACTCGCAATTACGGTGGCTTATTTAGCAGAAGCTGCAGTAATGAAACTGCGTAATAAAAATATTGTCGCTACCTTAACTGATAATAGCGCATTGGTTACCGCAAGCTTACTTGCGGTCGCGATCCCGCCATTAGCACCTTGGTGGTTAATCGTCATCGGAACATTATTTGCTATCGTTATTGTTAAACAACTCTATGGTGGGTTAGGTAATAACGTCTTTAATCCTGCAATGGCCGCTTATGTACTGCTGCTGATATCATTTCCGGTACAAATGACTTCATGGGTTGCCCCTCAAACCTTAACCGTCAATTACGCAGATATGTTGCATACCTTCAACAGTATCTTTGAATTAAACACGGGATATGCTGCAGATTTTTTCCATTTGGCGATTGATGGCACCACCATGGCAACGCCGCTCGACACATTAAAAACAGACCTTTCTATGGGGCTTACCACAACAGAAAGTATGACTAAAACCATCTTCTCTGGCAGTGTCGGCGAAGGTTGGTTTTGGGTCAATATGGCCTATTTTGTTGGTGGCCTAGTGATGCTAAAGCTTAAGGTGATACGCTGGCATATTAGCGGCGCTATTGTGCTGACTTTGTTTGTCTGTGCCAGTATTGGTTTTTTGATCAGCCCAGATACCTTCGTTAGCCCTGTGATGCATTTATTTTCAGGAGGAACCATGCTGGCGGCATTTTTCATTGCCACAGATCCCGTTACCGCAGCAGCAAGTCCTAGAGGTCGACTTATTTTTGGCGCCATGATCGGTTTACTCATATACTTAATACGAACATTTGGTGGTTATCCTGACGCCGTCGCTTTCGCCGTTTTATTAGCCAATATGTGCGCGCCATTTATCGATTATTATGTTCGTCCACGCAGTTATGGTCATCGAGTAGGAAATTAATAATGTCTATTTTAACAACTAACCCGATGATTAAAAATGGCCTATTACTTGGCCTATTTGCCTTATGTTGCACTGGCCTAGTTGCGTTAGTGAACGCGTTAACCAGTGACACCATATTATTGCAACAACAAAAACAATTAACCTTAACGCTTAACCAAATTGTGCCGACTGAGTTATACGATAATGTACTCAGTGAACAATGCATTTTGGTTAACTCCCCGGAACTGTTAGGCACTAAAGCTGACTTACCAGCATACCTTGCTTATAAAAATGAACTCCCCGTAGCCATCGCGATTGAAGCTATTGCACCAGATGGTTATAACGGAGAAATAAAACTCATTATTGGTGTAGATAACCAAGGTAAAATATTAGGTGTTCGTACCCTTTCCCATCAAGAAACCCCGGGGCTTGGTGATAAAATTGAACTGCGAAAATCGGATTGGGTCACTCATTTCAGTGGTAAGTTATTTAAAGACAACAGCAATATGTGGAAAGTAAAGAAAGATGGTGGTCAATTTGACCAATTTACGGGTGCCACTATTACTCCACGCGCTTACGTTAAAGCGATTGCCAATGCACTGACATTTGTTGAACAACATCGCCAAGCACTTTATCAAAGTCATTATGTCTGTGAGGCCAACCATGAGTAAATATAGTGAGATTGCAGCTCAAGGACTATGGAAAAATAACCCGGGATTAGTACAATTATTAGGGTTATGTCCGCTACTAGCCGTTACCGCAACAATCACCAATGCATTGGGTTTGGGCGTCGCGACGTTGTTGGTATTAGTTGGATCCAATATTTTAGTCTCCTTGGTACGTGATTTTGTGCCTAAAGAAATTCGTATCCCCGTGTTTGTCATGATCATTGCCGCGCTTGTTACTTGCGTGCAATTACTGATCAATGCTTATGCCTATAATTTATATTTGTCATTGGGTATTTTCTTACCGCTGATTGTAACCAACTGCGTCATTATCGGCCGCGCAGAAGCATTTGCCTCGCGTAACTCATTAGCGCATTCGGCATTCGATGGATTAATGATGGGCTTAGGCTTTACCGCTGTACTGGTTGTTTTAGGTGCTAGCCGCGAATTGCTCGGCCAAGGAACGTTATTTGGCGGTGCAGATTTACTATTAGGTGATTGGGCAAGTGTGTTAACCATTCATGTATGGCATGTGGACACGCCATTTTTATTGGCTATGTTGCCGCCGGGTGCTTTTATTGGCATGGGATTATTAATAGCCCTTAAAAATGTCATCGATAGCCGAGTTAACGCCCTGCAACCTAAGGTAGAAAGTGTTAGCGTAACGCGTGCGCGGATCACTAAAGTCAACTAACAAGACTTTGCAGTTAAACTACTGAGACCGTTAACTTAACGATAAAATGACCGATTATTATGAATAAAGATAAGCGACAACAAATACTCAACAGATTAAGAGACAATAATCCTAAGCCTGAAACTGAACTGAACTTTTCTAGTCCATTTGAGTTATTAGTTGCTGTCACGCTATCAGCACAAGCAACCGATGTCAGTGTCAACAAGGCAACTGATAAGTTGTTTCCTGTTGCCAATACGCCTCAAGCAATCTATGACTTAGGCGTTGACGGGCTTAAGCAATACATCAAAACCATTGGCTTATACAATAACAAAGCCGTTAATGTGATTAACGCCTGTAAAATGCTGGTGGATTTACATGGTGGCGAAGTACCCGAGAATCGAGAAGCATTAGAAGCTTTACCTGGCGTGGGACGAAAAACGGCCAATGTAGTACTCAATACCGCCTTTGGCTGGCCCACTATTGCCGTTGATACGCATATTTTTCGGCTAGCAAATCGAACGAAGTTTGCTCCTGGCAAAAATGTCGACCAAGTTGAACTGAATATGCTTAAAGTGGTGCCGAGCGAGTTTAAAGTGGATGTACATCATTGGTTTATTCTTCACGGACGTTACACTTGCTTAGCCAGAAAACCCCGTTGCGGTTCTTGTATTATCGAAGACCTGTGTGAGTTTAAAGATAAAACTGAATAGTCTATCACCTTGTTGACGTCGATATGTGTCATGTCTGTTCTCTCTTTTGTCCTGTTGCGGGATAAAGAGGGAAAAGTTCCAAACCTATTGGTATGGTGTATTGTTTACCATTTCACTGACAATTCGCCGCCCTGAGCGTAAGAGTCCAACACCAAATAGGCATATATCTATACTTATCTTACAGTCATTTTCGTTCAGTGACGCCTCTGCAATTTCGAAAATTTTACGTTTGAACGAAGCTCGTCGTTTAATGTTAACCGACAACTTAGATGTGACAACGACATTCAAAGTTGGCTACGAGAGCCCCTCTCAATTCAGTTGGGAATACTGCCGTTTTTGGGTGCATATCCATTAAAAGATACAAAAGCATTGCGCGAAACTGGACTGCCTCAAGAAGCAAAGACATAAAGAAAAAGAACCAAAAATGCTAGGTTTAACTCAACTTAACTTAACTTAACTATTTGTGCTTATGGCACTCACCTACTCTTTCGCAATGATAGAATTGGTTTTATCAACAGCGATACTCCGATATTTGGCTAGCCCACTATTGCCATTGATACACCTATTTTTAGCTAAAAAAATCGTCCCAAATTCTCCCGAGGCAATTGAGGAAGATCAACGTTCCCACCGTTACGCCAGTCACCACGCAAAGTCAACTTGTGACATCTTTAACGTTGAGCGAATAACATCGGGTGATGACGGTGCAGAAAGCTCTGTTGTCCGCAGTATATGCTGAGCTTTTTTAAGTAGTAGACAACAGTGCGCTGACTTTCACTCCCTCAAGGATAGTAAAGAGATGTTAGTATGGAGAATATGAGGCTACATGGATTTTCATTTTGTGAAAAATGACGTTTTATTTTACCTATCCTCGACACTAGAGAAGCTCAATACACGGGCTGAATCTGCATTGAAGAACGATGATAAATAATAGTGGGAATAATATTAATGGACCTCTCTGTATTAGACAAATTCTGGCAGCTAATTGACGAAAAATTACAAGGCTGGCTAGAAGCTGGCATTAAACACTTGCCGAATTTTATAGTCGCCTTTCTATTAGCCATGTTTTTTGGCTTACTGGCTAAATATGTTGGTAGAGTCGTTCGAAAAGTGCTTCATAAAACCTTAGAATCTGAACAAATTGCCGATCTACTTTCATCAATTATCAAGATGCTGGTGCTGTTGACAGGGCTATTTATCGCCCTAGAGTTTTTAGGATTAACCGGTACTGTAACGTCACTCTTAGCTGGCGCAGGTATTATTGGCCTAGCACTTGGTTTTGCTTTTCAAGACATGGCAGAGAATCTTATTGCTGGTATTGCGATGGGTATTCGTAAGCCATTTCAAATTGGCGATGTGGTTGAGGCAGGAGATGTGTTTGGCACCGTAAAAACCATTAATTTGCGTAACACATTAGTCGAAACGTTTTTTGGCCAAATAGAAGTTATTCCAAATAAAATCTTGTTTCGAAACGTACTCACAAATTATACGGTTACAGGGGTCAGGCGCATCGTAGTACCCGTGGGTATTTCTTACGCAGACGACCCAGAGAAGGCAGCTGGAGTTATTGAAGAAGCGATAAACGCTTGTGATTTTGTTATCAAAAAAGAACAAACTGCCGTGTTTGCTGAGGGGTTTGCAGACAGCTGTATAAACTTAGTAGTCTGGTTCTGGATCGATTACCCAGGTGACACTGGCTTTATGAAAGCTCGACATACGGCGGTTGTAGAAATTAAAAAAGCGCTAGAAAAAGCGGATATCTTAATTCCATTTCCTATCAGAACATTGGATTTTGGCGCCAAAGGCGGTGAGAAGCTCAATACCATGTTGCCGGAAAAAAAGTCAGAAGAAAAGTCAGAAGAAAAGTCAGAAGAAGAATCAGCAGACTCACAGAAGCCATCATCGTCTGAAAATGAAAAGTAACCTCTGGGATCAGAGAAACTTTCATGAACTAAACGTCAGCTTTGTCGCATTGGTCTAATTTAATTAGACTATCAAAACATTTTTGAAGGTTGGCTGATCGGACATGGAATTCTGGAAAAAAGAGCCAACCATCGGCATTCTGCTACTAGTACGCGTATTGTTCCAGGCAGCTTGTAGGTCGGTAACACTTAGCTAGCCGACGTTCAAATTCTCTCTGATATATAACACCGCTTGAATACGCTTATTCTGACTCATCGAATGCGCACAGATGGCATCACTGATCTCACATACAGCATTACTGATCCGACATATAGCATTACTGATCCGACATATAGCATAATAATTGACTAAATACTTTCGTGAGTCCAGTGGTTCACTTAATCATGTCCTGCCATACAGGAATAACAAATCAAGCGTTCAAAGATAAACTATTTTGCTGCCATTACAGCAAGTGGGTCAATACGAGCCATCTAACAACAAGATATCGCCTAGGGGATTAGCACCAACAAATTTGTTCACTGGTCCCGCATTCTTACAAGCATTCTTACAAAAAGGGGGGAAGTCGACATGCCTACCTAGCACTTTTTTGTCGATTTATCGAATAAAATTGATACCTAGCACTAACAATTCCTAACTTCCTCATCCATTGACTTGTTCCAACTGTGGGTTCAATGACCCTCAACCCAACAACATCAGACCATGATGAATAGATCAAGCATGTGGTTTATTCTTTTTATACTTTTTCTTTGGGCCATTTATCCACTACCAGCAGGAGCTCGGCGATGTTTGCAACGCGGTAGTGTTGGCAAGCGAACAGACAGATCCCGCCAATACACTGATAATCCACCTTAGCTAGCGTCAACGGCGTTAGCCTATCAGATTAGGAAGGAGCAACCATGTCGACAATCACCACCATTAATCCCGCGACCGAAAAAGAAATCCATACCTACGACATCATGACCGAAAAGCAGGCGACGGATCGGCTTGAGTCCTGCCATGGGGCATTTCTGCAATGGCGCGAACTGACCCATCAGGAACGGGCCCCCTACCTCAAGATGATCGCTCAAAAGTTGCTCGACAATGCCGATGAATTGGCCGCTTTGATGACCAACGAAACCGGCAAGCTCCTTAAGGATGGACACGTTGAGGTCGAACTCTGTGCAGCTATCTTTAATTACACCGCTGAAAATGGACCCGACGTGCTGGCCGATGAAGATCGCGAGCAAGCACTCAACGGTAAACGCGGCGTCATCAGTTATCAGCCCATCGGCGTTATCTATTCAATTCAGCCTTGGAACTTTCCCCTTTACCAGCCGGTTCGTGTACTGGCATCCAATCTGATGGCTGGTAATGGCTGTATTCTGAAGCACGCTAGCATCTGCACCGGATCCGGTCTACGTTTGCGTGAATTATGCATTGAGGCCGGCTTGCCCGAGGACCTGTTCCAGGTTTTGGTGATTGACCACGACACCAGCGACAAGCTGATAGCCCACCCTAAGGTCCGTGGTGTCACAATGACCGGCAGCGATGGCGCTGGGCGACACATCGGTGCTGTGGCCGCCAAAGAATTAAAGAAGACGGTACTCGAACTGGGCTCGAATGACGCTTACCTGGTGCTTGAGGATGCCGATATCGAAACCGCCGTAAAATTTTCGGTAATGGGTCGACTTTACAACAACGGAGAGACCTGCGTTTCTGCCAAGCGGTTCATCGTGACCGATAAGGTCTATGACGACTTTGTCGAGGCTTTCGTCGCCCAAATGCAAAAGATCAACATGGGTGACCCCACCGATAAGAATACCCAGCTTGGCCCGCTTTCCAGCCAGGAGCAGTTTGACACCGTCAAGGAGCAGGTGGATGCCAGCGTCGCCAAGGGTGCAAAAATCCTCTGCGGTGGTGAAGTACCAAACCGCACGGGTGCCTATTATCCAGCCACTGTGCTAGCAGACCTCACGCCAGGAATGCCGGCCTACGACGATGAAATCTTCGGACCTGTCGCGTCGATTATCCGCGCCAGTGATGATGAGGACGCCATGCGGCTGGCTAATGACAGCCGCTATGGACTCGGCGGTGGGATCTTTTCAAAGGACGAGGAGCGTGCCCTCAAACTGGCGCGCGATGACTTCGACACAGGCATGATCCGTATTAATTCGTTTGGGGCTGCTGATCCGAATATGCCATTTGGCGGGGTCAAGAATTCTGGGTACGGACGTGAACACGGTGGCTTTGGTATGAAGGAATTCGTCAACGTAAAGTCGATTTTTCTGCCCTGACCTCGCTTTACACCCAAAATTTCGCCCATTTCATCCAACATTAAGGATTTCTCTATGAGCATGAACATTCTTGTCGCCGGTGCCACCGGCAAAACGGGCCAGCTTCTGGCCCAGTACCTGATAGAACAGGGCCATAAGCCGATAGCGCTGGTTCGCGAAAGTTCGGATACCAGTTCACTGCCCCAAGGCGTAGACCTGCGCCATGGTGACCTGACCGACCTGGAAACCGGCCTGTGCGACTGCATGGACGCGGTGATCTTTGCCGCTGGCTCGGGAGGAAGCACGGGCCCTGAAATGACCAAAAAAGTGGATCGGGACGGCGCTAAGCGACTGATTGATCTGGCGAAGGAATCTGGCGTGAAGCGTTTCGTGATGCTCAGCTCGATCGGCGCAGATCAATCCAATCCCACCGGCGACATGGCCCCTTACCTGAATGCCAAACACGAAGCAGACGAATACCTCAAGGCTTCCGGAGTAACCTACTCGATCCTGCGCCCTGTGGCATTGACCAACAAGAGCCGCGGCACGGATGTGATCCTAGGTGAGGACGTCGACAAATCGGCCAAAGCATCTCGAGCGGATGTGGCCCATGTACTGGTGGAGGCCGCTACTACAGGCCGTTACGACGGTATGGTGCAGAATATGCAATCAGCCTGACCGTCGCGTCACTGGCGTAACACCAGGCTTGGACCGTTAACTTGTAAAATTCAATCATTCATTTCAACAGGAGAAAATCCATGTCAGAGATCAATAGCAAAGTCGTTATCATTACCGGTGCCAGCAGTGGTCTGGGTAGAGCCACAGCACTACGCCTGGCAAAAGGTGGCGCCAAACTGGTGCTTGCTGCCCGCCGCGAGGAACGCCTTGTGGAGCTGCGTGACACGATTAAGGATCAGGGTGGTGAAGCTATTTATCAGGTTACCGACGTCACTGACCGCGCTCAGGTCGAGTCGCTGGCCAAGGCCGCGAAGGAAGCTTACGGCCGCATCGACGTGCTGGTCAACAACGCTGGTCTGATGCCGCTATCGCCCCTCGATGAACTCAAGGTCGACGAGTGGGAGAAGATGATTGACGTCAATATCAAAGGCGTGCTCTACGGCATTGCCGCGGTGCTGCCGACCATGCGCGAGCAGCATGTCGGCCACATTATTAATCTCTCGTCGATAGCCGGACATAAGGTCTTTCCCGCGTCCGCCGTTTATTCCGCTACCAAGTTTGCCGTGAAGGCGATATCAGAAGGCATGCGTCAGGAAGGCAATGGGGAAATCCGCTCCACCAATATTTCGCCTGGGGCCGTGGCGACCGAGCTGACCAGTAAAATCAGCGACCCCGATACTGCCAAGGGTGTTGATGAAATGTACGAGATGGCCATTGACCCTGATGCGATTGCGCGAGCAATTGCTTATGCCATTGAGCAGCCGACAGATGTTGATGTCAACGAAATTATCATCCGCCCCACTAGGCAGCCGCTCTAACCAGACAGCCGCTCTATTGGACAGGAGCAATATGCAAACTGGCATGGTCAACGTTCAGCATCACAGCAGCTTAGTGTCTACTGTTTAACCACTTAAATTGTAAGCCAACACTGGAGAGCCATTTTTAGCATGCGGGTTCGAACGGATTGTCGGACCAGAGAACAAATGGTACAGCGGAAGGATCCGTTGCCTGAGTGCTTATGTTGTCATTTCTCAGTAAATCCATTTGCTCTACGGTCTCTGTGTCGGAATTTTAGATACGAGATAAGAGCCTAGCATCTAGGGCATAAGCCGTCAGAGTGAAGTAAATAAAAATTTACTTCACTCTCTTTATACTTGGCGAATTATCCTGAGGTGAAACAAACGATGAGTATCAACTATGACTGACAAAATATTAAAAATTTCAGATAAGTTTTGGAATATTCGTGGTGAGTTTAACGTTTTCGATTTATTAAATATTGGCACCCACGCCTCTTTAGTAAAGCGCGGTAATGGCATGTTTGTATTGCTTGACGCTTATGAGATGCAAGACGACGTTAAACAGCAAATCGATTCGCTGACCAACAATGGAGTCAACATTGAAGCGATTATTAATTTGCATCCATTCCACACCGTACATATTGAAAAAATACATGGGGATTATCCAAACGCAAAACTCTATGGCACACAGCGCCATATCGATAAATTGCCCAATCTAACATGGCAAACAGAGTTAACTAATTCAAACGAGTTTGCCGCTTTGTTTTCAGACGATTTTGAATTTTCAGTGCCCCGAGGGGTCGATTTTATTTCCAAAAACGAGCGCCTACATTTTTCATCGGTGCTTGCTTACCACAAAGAATCAAAAACCATTCACGTTGACGACACATTAATGTACCTTCAATTACCCGGTATACTTCGTTTTTTAAAAAGTCCAGAATTGTCTTTTCATATGACACTGTCGAAAACATTGGAACGACGCAAAGGAGCTGCTGATGATTTTCGGCTTTGGGCCACGGATATAGCGAAGCAATGGAGCGGTGCTGAAGTGTTGTGTGCGGCTCATTCGTCAACATTATTTATTAAAAACCAATCTCCATCAATTGCGGCGATGATCATGACAGCATTGGAACGGGTAGAATTAACCTTAAAACATCATGAAAACAAGTTTGGTTAACACCATTCTCTTCGTTATATTCCAGTTCAAACTGAATTAGGCATACAGAAATTGGCGAGATCACAACCGATGAAATGTCACTTTTGGATCTGAAACAGTCGAATACACCAAGACCAGCGAACGGTGCTTATCGAGAAAACCACGATGCGACTGCTGTATAATTGAAGACTTGTGATTTTAAAGACAAGATATACCCAGAAAATTAACCCCCAAAGCACCGAAGGCACTTTAGGGGTTTTATATTAATGTATTGTATATTAACTCATCAATTAATATGCAATACATCTTTAGTGATGGCTCAAATGGGACTATCTATTTTTTGCTGACGCTTAAAACAACGACACAAAAAATGCACTAAAACAAATCGCAATAATAACTGTAGTGCCTAATGCCATTTTCAATTCTGTATTCATTGTCTTGCCTCCAAATGTGTATATGGCAACAATAACGCTTTTTAGCGTTTAACCCAAAAAATATCCTCACAAATGTGAGCTAAAGCAAAATTTTGTTGGTATCAACCGCTAATATTTTCATTGTCATCTGAACTTGTTAAACTTAGATAAATTTTTATAAGAGAGCATATCATGTCGCAATTACTTCATACGATGATCCGTGTAGGCAACCTAGATCGCAGCATTCAATTTTATACCCAAGTGATGGGAATGAAACTACTGCGTCAATCTGAAAACTCAGAATATAAATACACCCTAGCCTTTGTTGGTTTTGGTGAAGAAACCACAGGCCAAGCCGTTATCGAATTAACCTATAACTGGGGTACCGATACATACGATTTAGGCAATGGTTTTGGACATTTGGCCATAGGCGAAGACGATATTTATGCGCGCTGCGAAGCAATTGCTGCTGCTGGCGGTAAAATCACTCGAGCACCTGGCCCTGTTGCTGGCGGCAAAACTGAAATTGCGTTTGTCGAAGATCCAGACGGATACAAAATCGAATTAATTCAAAAAAAATCAGCAACTGAAGCACTTGGCTAATATTGCCTAAGTAGCAAAAATAGGTGCGCTTGAAAGTACACTTTAAATTCGTTAGATATGATAAAACCAGCGAAAGCTGGTTTTATCATTTTGATGACAGAGATTTCGTACAAAATTTTACTGCGCTAGGCTATATATCTACAAGTCATTAGTGTGGGACTAAAATAGCTAATAAACAGATTACGCTTTTTCAGGTCTAACCAAACTAAAATGATCATAGGCTCTTTGAGAAGCGATACGTCCTCTAGGTGTGCGCTGAATAAAGCCTTGTTGAATTAAAAAAGGCTCCAATACATCTTCAATCGTTTCTCTATCTTCACCTATCGCGGCGGCAAGGTTATCTAATCCTACTGGACCACCCATAAATTTATCAATAATTGCCAGCAAGAGTTTACGGTCTAAATAATCGAAACCTTGCTCATCAACATCAAGTAAATCAAGCGCATATTCGGCAACTTTTTGGGTGACTTTACCATCATGTTTGACTTCCGCATAGTCGCGAACGCGGCGTAATAGACGATTAGCAATTCGCGGGGTGCCTCGTGAACGTTTGGCTATTTCAATCGCACCTTGCTGATCAATCTCAAGCTCCATCACATTCGCTGAGCGTGTTACGATAGTGGTAAGATCTTTGACATTGTAAAACTCTAAACGCAGTGGAATACCAAAACGCGCCCGCAGTGGTGATGTTAGTGCTCCAGCACGAGTGGTCGCCCCTATAAGCGTGAATGGCGGTAAATCTAACTTAATTGAACGTGCTGCAGGGCCGTCACCAATCATAATATCCAGTTGGTAATCTTCCATCGCCGGATAAAGGATCTCTTCCACTACAGGGCTTAAACGATGAATTTCATCGATAAACAGCACATCACCTTCTTCAAGATTGGTTAACAATGCCGCTAAATCACCGGCTTTTTCAAGCACAGGGCCAGAAGTGGATTTGATGTTCACGCCCATTTCATTAGCCACAATCATCGCTAACGTTGTTTTACCTAATCCGGGAGGACCGAAAATCAGCATGTGATCGAGGGCTTCACGGCGATTTATCGCTGCTTGAATAAAAACCTTAAGCTGCGCTCGAGTATCATCTTGACCGGTATACTCATCCAACATTTTAGGGCGCATAGCACGATCAATCAGTTCATCTTGACCTTGTACCTGCGGTTGGATTAGGCGATCAGCTTCAATCATTTTTACGTACCCTGTTTATGCATATCATATTTATAGCATTGATTTTAATGCAGCTTTAATTAGCGTTTCTGAGCTCATGCCTTCTTTAAAAGCCGCAGAAACCGATTTGCTGGCCTGAGCAGGCTTATAACCTAACGACAATAAAGCTGAAATTGCATCTTCTTCTGCACTATCAACTGGGGCAGCTGGAGTATAATTACTTTGCAGCATAAACTCGCGCTCCGAGCCTGCAGAAGCTTCAAGTAAACTTTTAAGCTTGTCACGCATTTCAATCACTAAACGCTCTGCGGTTTTCTTACCGACACCTGGCAGTTTAACTAAGGTGGCAATGTCATCTCGTTCAACACATGACACGAACTCAGATGCAGTCATACCCGACAAAATCGTTAATGCCAGTTTAGGGCCAACGCCATTGGTTTTAATCAATAATCGGAATAATGCACGCTCTTGTTTTGTGATAAAACCATAAAGTAACTGCGCATCTTCACGCACCACAAAATGAGTAAATAACATCGCAGCTTGATTTAACCCTGGTAATTCATAAAAGCTGGTCATCGGCACTTGTAATTCGTAACCAACGCCATTGACATCAAGCACCACTTCAGGCGCTTGTTTTTCAACTAAAATACCGCTTAAACGACCTATCATTTGTATCTTCCATATGTTCTGCTGCTAGCTTTACCACCCATAGCGATAAGGCTTTGATAAGTATGAAAATGGCATATTGCTACTCCTAATGCATCAGCCGCGTCAGCTTGTGGTGAAGCAGGTAGTTTGAGTAGTTGCTTAATCATATGTTGAACTTGCGTTTTTTGAGCTCGGCCTGTCCCCACTACAGCACTTTTTATTTGGGTTGCGCTATATTCCGCAACGGGCAGTCCAGCACACGTAGCGGCAACAATTGCCGCGCCTCTGGCTTGGCCAAGCTTTAAGGCTGAATCAGCATTTTTGGCCATAAATACCCGTTCAATAGCAAATTCATCCGGCTGATATTGGGTAATGATTTCGCATAAGCCTGCATAAATTTGTTGTAATCGTTGTGGTAATTCATCGGCAGAGGTTCGAATACAGCCGCTACCAAGGTAAATCTGTTGACGGCCTTGGCATTGGATCACCCCGTAGCCTGTAATGCGGGAGCCGGGATCGACTCCTAAAATAATGGCCATTGATGCCTCATGCGTTGTCTAACGCTTGCATAACGTCATCTGATATCTCAGCATTATGATATACCTCTTGTACATCATCATGGTCTTCTAAGGTATCGATTAAACGTAAAAATTTTTCGGCGGTATCTGCATCAAGTTCAGCTTTTAAGGATGCAACCATAGTCACTTCAGCATGAACAGAACCAAAACTAGCACTATCAAGTGCATCTTTGACTTTGCCAAAGGTCTCTGGAGTGGTGAATACATCGATTGAACCATCATCATGAGTGATAACATCTTCGGCGCCTGCGTCTAATGCACTGTCGATTAGGCTATCTTCATCAATATCGGTGTCGTAGGAAATAATGCCAGATTTAGTAAATAAATAGGCCACTGAACCATCGGTACCCAAGTTACCACCCGACTTATTAAACGCATTACGCACCCCAGAAACGGTGCGATTACGATTGTCTGTCATCGTTTCAACCATGACCGCAGTACCACCTGGACCATAGCCTTCATAAATAATGGTTTCTAGTTGCTGACCATCTATCTCACCGGCACCGCGTTTTATGGCGCGTTCAACGGTATCACGGGTCATATTATTGGATAAGGCTTTATCAACTGCAGCGCGTAATCTGGGGTTAGCATCAACATCTGAACCGCCTTCGCGAGCTGCTACAGTAAGCTCTCGAATAAATTTGGTAAATAACTTACCGCGTTTAGCATCTTGTGCGGCTTTACGATGTTTTATATTGGCCCATTTACTGTGTCCTGCCATCTTAAGCTCCTTTATCCAATTGGATAATTCAAGTAAAAAACCATACTTGTCAAAAACATACCGAGGCAGCAGCCTCGGTATGTGGTGCCCTATTTAAGAGCGTATTACGCTGAACAATAATGTTTACTCTTCAGTTTTAACCTTTTCAATCACCGCAATACCCAATTCCGTTAACTGCACTGGGTTAGCAAAACCAGGAGCGTTAGTTAATGGACATGCCGCGGTAGTCGTTTTAGGGAATGCCATTACGTCACGAATCGAGCTTGCGCCGGTCATCAACATGACAATACGATCCAAACCAAACGCTAAACCCGCGTGTGGAGGTGTACCGTAACGTAACGCCTCAAGTAAGAAGCCAAACTTTTCTTGTGCTTCTTCAGCTTCAATACCTAAAATACTGAATACTGTACTTTGCATTTCGGCGTTATGAATACGCACTGAGCCGCCACCTAATTCACAACCATTCAATACCATATCGTAGGCATCTGAAATAGCTGCTGCTGGATCTGCTGCTAATTCTGCAGGGCTAATACCGCGAGGCGCAGTAAATGGATGATGAACCGCGTGGAATCCACCGTTAATTTTCTCAAACATTGGGAAGTCGACAACCCACATTGGGCGCCACTGTCCTTCAAGTAACTTGAAATCTTCGCCAGCTTTTAAGCGCAAGGCGCCCAATGCTTCAGCAACCACATTGGCTTTGTCTGCACCAAATAGGATGATATCGCCGGTTTGTGCACCTGTACGGCTGATGATGTCGTTAACAATAGATTCAGTTAAAAACTTAAGTACAGGCGACTGAATACCATCCATGCCTGCAGCTAAGTCATTAATTTTCATCCACGCTAAACCTTTAGCACCATAAATGCCGGCAAATTTAGTGTAATCGTCAATTTGTTTACGAGATAATGACGCACCTGTTGGAATACGTAGTGCCGCAACGCGACCTTCGACATCATTTGCAGGGCCATTAAATACCGCAAACTCAACATCTTTAACCAAATCAGCAATATCAACTAATTCAAGTGGATTACGTAAATCAGGCTTATCAGAACCATAACGCTTCATTGCTTCGGCGTAGGTCATGCGAGGAAAATCACCTAAATCCACATTCAATAAATCTTGAAACAAACCGCGCATCATTTGCTCAGTTTTTTCCATGACTTGTTCGGCAGACATGAATGAGGTTTCAATATCAATTTGAGTAAATTCAGGTTGGCGATCTGCACGTAAATCTTCATCGCGAAAACACTTAACAATTTGATAGTAGCGGTCAAAACCAGACATCATTAGCAACTGTTTGAACAGCTGTGGTGATTGAGGCAAAGCAAAAAATTGACCTTTATAAGTGCGACTTGGGACTAAATAGTCACGCGCACCTTCTGGAGTGGCTTTGGTCAAAATAGGCGTTTCGATATCTAAAAAGCCATTGGTGTCTAAGAAGCGACGAACAGAACTGGTGACCTTAGCGCGGAAGATAAGACGCTCGGCCATTTCTGGGCGACGTAAATCTAAATAACGGTATTTTAAGCGTTGTTCTTCACTGTTATTTTGATAATTATCCATGCTTAAAGGTAAAGGCGCTGAAGCATTAATCACTGTCAGTTGCGTACCTAAAATTTCAATCGCACCGGTTTTCATTTGTGAATTGACTTGGCTATCAGGACGAGCGCGCACAACACCTTCAATTTGAACACAAAACTCACTGCGCAATGTGCTGGCTATATCAAAAACGTCTTTTAGATCTGGGTCAAAAACAACTTGAACTAGCCCTTCTCTATCGCGTAAGTCTAAAAACACAACTCCGCCTAAATCGCGACTACGGTTAACCCAACCAACTAAAGTAACTTCTTGACCTAGATGAGACGTATTAATGTCTCCACAATAATGACTGCGCATTGAACTCTATCCTTTATCCACAAAGCGGTATTTTGGAAATCGAAAACGATAAAAACGGCATTATATACCGTGACTCAAACTTATGCATTGAAGTATCAATCAGATTGCAGCAATTAACCAGACCTACAGCGAATAAACTCAATCGACTGACGGAAAAACCATCAACCAAAAACTAGCTCATTTTATGTTGATGGCCACCGACTTTTTTAGCTTGATACATTAACTGATCTGATTTTTTCAATAATGAAGCAGCGGTATCGGCATCATCAGGAAAAATAGCGATACCGATGCTGGCCGAAATAGTGACATTGATATCATCGATTAGTAACGGTTTCTTTAATCCCAATAAAATATTTTCAGCCACTTGACGAGCATTTTCTTTGGCTTCGATATGATTTAATAACACCACAAACTCATCACCACCAAAACGGGCAACCGTATCAGAATCTCGCACATGTTGGCTTAATAATAAGGCGATACGTTGTAGCAACTTATCCCCCACATGATGACCATGCCGATCGTTTATTGCTTTAAAACCATCTAAATCAATAAATAACAGTGCAAACTTCGATTTATCCCGATGATGAGTCAAAGTGGCTTGCGCTAATCTATCGTCAAGTAAACTGCGATTTGGCAATGCCGTAACATTATCATGATTAGCCATAAATCGAAGGTTCTCTTCAGCTTTAAGACGTTTTTGAATTTCGACATTTAAACGTCGATTCGACATTAAAACCACGATGGCAATTAAGGTGATAATTAGCAAACCAATCACTAATATTTTCAACCAACGTTGGTAACGTAATGTGTCACTATTAAGATCTAGCGAAACCCATTTTTGATACATGTTCTGTTGTTCGGTTTCATCAATGGTCGCAATGACTCTATCAATCAAAGGCACTAAACCTTTGACGCCCGGAAATAAGCCTATATGGCTATGCTGCTCAGTTAACTCAGCTAATAAAGACATTTTTAAACTCGGATATTGGCCACCTTTTAACGTAGTCGCCAATGTAGCTACTTGTTCAACAAACATATCCGCACGACCCGTGATAACCGCTGCCATACCTTGCTTAGTGTCTGCAACAGGCACTAATTTTATACCTGGGTATTGTTGGCGAAGCTGATCGACAATGTGATAGCCATCAACAACAGCCAATCGTTTACCGGTAACTTGGGAGATATTAAAAATGGGAGGCTGAGTTAACGACGTGACTATCGCCCAAGGTGACGGCCAATATGCTAATGAGAATGCCAGTGTATTTTCGCGCTCAATCGTTTTAGCCATACTGGCTACTAAATGAATTTCACCTTTAACCAAGTCGCTCATCATGTTGCCAAAATCATCGTAAGCCACCGGGATAATGGTTAAATTGAGTTGGGTAACCAATAAGTTTTTGATGTCTGCATTCACCCCTAAAAACTCACCGTTTTTACCTTGAAACTCCATAGGAGCCCAATTTCTCAGGTAACCCATTTTTATGGCCCCTAGACTACTAACGTATTGCTTTTGTTGAGTTGTTAGTTTGATTTTATTGGCAGAATTAGCAAAAAAACGATCGTCTGGGTTAATTAACCATTTACGCTCAACTTGAATTTGTTCTTCGACAGAAATCAAATTAAATCCAGCTTGAATCCGATCCGCTAAACCACTGTCATCAATGCGCGTTAAAACATACATATCTGTTGAAAATTCGATATCGGTATATTGACGAAACTCTGCCCACAACTTATTGGCTAATAAGTAATGAGACGTCATTGCTGCAGATGAAACAAAACCGCTAATTTCATTTTTACGTGCCGCTTTAACCATGCCGTCTAATGAATCATAAAAACGTAACTGCGCCTTAGGAAAGGCTTTTTTAATATCACTAATATAAGGCGCGGTAGGGAAAACCCCGATCCGCATAGCCGTATTTTCAATGCTATTTAACGCTAAGTTCGAACTAAAAAAGCGACTTTTAACCGAAATAATATGCCACGCTTGCTTTAAGCCAGTGCGCATATCTTGGCTTTCAGGATAACCAATATGAACATCTGCAACACCACGTTTAACATCATCAATGGAACTGCTCATGTCACCCGCAACAAAATCAATATTGATACCGGTTTTTTCAGACCATAAAGTCCACAAATCAACTAACATTCCATGTGGCAAGCCATCAGCACCGATATCGGCATAAGGCTCGACACCATTTTGCATGGCAATAATGACTCCCGCAGTTTGTCGATGATAGCCTAACCACCGCCGCTCTATTTGCTGAATAACCTTCGCCGGCATTAATTCAAAACCATTGTTAATTTTGTTGAGAAGCTCTAAATCCCCTTTGACCACCGCAGGGGCTAAGTTGATTTTTTTGATGAGTATGCGCGATGAGCTGTAAAAATTGGCGGCAATGTCTTGTTCAAGTGCTAAATTGCGTTGATATCCTTCAATACCGGCAAAAACAAATAACTCACCTTTAACGGCTGCTTGTAATAATTGTTCACGATTTTGATAACGCTTAAAACTAAGCTTAGGTTCTAGCGCTGATAATGTTGCTTCATGGGATGAGCCACTCACGATACCAATTTGATAGGGCACTAAATCACTAATTTGTTTTTTACTGCTGAGCGACTTATGAATGTATAAATAGGTATTGAGTGAAGTAAAGGGCTTGGCAAAATCAAACTTTTTTAACCTAGCTTGGTTTTGAGACATGCCAATGTGGACATCTGCTTTTTTCTGTTCAAGCTGATCGAGTGACTGTTGCCAATGCCGAGACACAAATTGCACTTTGGTATCAGTAATAATGGACCATTCGCGCCACAAATCGACCAAAATACCTGCAGGAGTTCCCGTTTCATCCAAATATTCAAATGGATAAGTATCTTCTCCCATCACGATAACTAAGGGAAGTTGGCGTACTGACGTATTGGCTTTATCTGAATGTATTGCCTGCGCAGGTAATGATATCCACGCAAATAATATTGCTAATATCCAAGGTATAAATTTCAAGTTTTTTCCCTAATACTTTCACTTTTTATACTTATTTATTAAATAAGCTTGTTCATTGCCATTTTGGGGTAAATTAACTACCGTTTTCCAAGCCATAAATATTTTAGCTGTTAGAAAAAAATGATTGCAATGGCTTAAAAAACAGCTTTGTTGCTACTTTGTTACAAGAATAAATAATATCATTATTCAGTCTTGAGTCATGCTAATTTTATGAATAGAAATTAATATTCTGAAGCTTATGCACATAATACCAGCATTCATAAGCATTCAAAACCTGTCCCATTAACAACATTGTCAACTATTTGAAAAAAAACTCACAAATTATTAGCTAGATACTTGCTGCAGTTCACCATCATTAGCTAAAATACATTTCTAACTTTTCCACATTACAGCTGATGAACTCTCAACAAGATAAGATATACGCTCATGTGACCGACCAAATTACTGATTTTCAATTTGATCAACGTGTTGCTGGTGTATTTAATGACATGATCCGCCGCTCTGTTCCTGGGTACGCACAAATTATCAATACCATTGGTGATTTTGCTAATCGCTTTGTCACGCCCCAAAGCAATATATACGATCTCGGTAGTTCGTTAGGCTCAGCTACATTAAGTATTCGTCGTCAAATTGAAGGGCGCGGATGTCAAATTTATGCGGTAGACAATAGTCAGTCTATGATTGAGCGTTGTACTGAAAATCTTGCTGCGTATGTCAGCGACATTCAAGTCAATTTATTGTGTGCTGATATCAGAGATATCGACATCCAGAATGCGTCGATGGTGGTGCTCAACTTTACCCTACAATTTCTACCGACCCATGATCGCGACGCCCTAATAAAACGTATTTACGACGGTATGTTACCCGGTGGAATTTTAGTCATTTCAGAAAAATTATTCTTTGAAGATAATCAAATTCAACAGTTATTAGATGAACAGCATTTAGATTTTAAGCGTGCAAATGGGTATAGTGAGCTCGAAATAAGTCAAAAACGCAGTGCATTAGAAAACGTTATGCGTCCAGACAGCTTAAATGTCCACCAAAAACGCTTAACTGAAAACGGCTTTAGTCACTTCTCAGTCTGGTTTCAATGTTTTAACTTTGCATCTATGGTAGCCATTAAATGATCAATTTTAGCTCTTTTTATAAAGACATTGCTGATTCAAACCTACAACACTGGTTGGAAACATTACCGGCAATTTTAGGTAAATGGCAACGAGATCATAAACACGGCAATTTACCTAAATGGGAAAAAGTGCTCAATAAATTACATTATCCTCAACCGGATAAAATAGATTTTAGCAGCAGTGTAACAATTGGAACCGGGGAACAACTCAGCCTAGGACAAGTCGAAAAACTGACTAATTTACTGGCGGTGTTTCAACCATGGCGTAAAGGTCCATTTTCCGTTCATGGTATTCAAATTGATACAGAATGGCGCAGTGATTGGAAATGGGACCGAGTTAAAAATTTTATTTCACCGTTAAAAAATCGCACAGTGTTAGATGTTGGTTGCGGTAGTGGCTATCACATGTGGCGGATGTTAGGTGATGGCGCAACTCGTGTTGTAGGGATTGACCCTTCGCCATTATTTTTATGTCAATTTGAAGCTATCAAGCGAGTTGCAGGTAATCAGCACCCGGTATATTTGCTGCCATTAGGGATAGAGGAATTACCCGCATTAGATGCCTTTGATACCGTATTCTCGATGGGCGTACTCTATCATCGTCGCTCTCCGATAGATCATTTACTACAATTACGTGACCAATTAAGAGTGGGTGGTGAATTGGTACTTGAAACACTGGTGATTGATGGCGATGAAAATGCGGTACTTGTTCCACAAGATAGATATGGCAAAATGAACAACGTTTGGTTTATACCATCAGTTGCAGCCTTAATGTTATGGTTAAAGAAATGTGAGTTTATTGATATTCGTTGTGTAGATATCGATATCACCTCACTAGCAGAACAACGCAGCACCCACTGGATGAAAAATGAATCTCTAGTCGATTATCTCGATCCAAATGATGTGAGTTTAACCGTAGAAGGTTATCCCGCGCCTAAGAGGGCTATCATCATTGCAACAAAGAACCAACCGAATCACGATTTAGTATAAATATTACTATTCAACAGGAATTGACATGTTAAAGCAGGTAATTGCTCTATCCGTTGCAGCGGCACTATTATCGGGTTGTACCGCCACCCAAAAAACAATAACACCACCGCTGACCAATGCTGATTTGAATAGCAGTTTGCAAGTTTCGCAAACCGTCATTATTGATGCCATCAATGTACAAAATAGTCAGCAGACAAATGACATTAGTGCGCTTTCTGACGAAATTAGAAAGTTGAAGACTCAGGTAAGCACCGCAATGAGTCAAAAACCAAAAACAATTATTGTTCAACCACCTACACCAAAGCCTGTGGCGGTCCCACAGCAATGTCCTGAAGCCATTATTGGTGAGAAGTTTCTACTTGGTGAAGTCGAAAGTGTCTACATAGATGAAGTAAAATTAAAGTTTGCCACACGCATTGATACTGGTGCAGAGTCATCATCTCTAGACGCACGCAATATCGTATTATTTGAACGAGAAGGCGTACAGTGGGTTCGCTATGATGTGATAACTAATAACACTGAACAACCTGCAAACACCTTTGAATCTAAAGTTGAACGCTTTGTTCGTATTAAACAAGATGCAGATACGGCTGATGATCGTCGTCCAGTAATCCATGCCCATTTAAAAATAGGTAAATATGCCGCCGAAACAGATTTAAACCTAACGGATCGAAGCCACCTAGATTATCCTTTATTACTAGGTCGCAAGTTTATGAAAGATATTGCCATTGTTGATGTAGGCCAAATCTACATTCATGGTAAAGCCAAAAACCAAATTACCACGTTAATTAAGTAGGATCCGTAATGCATTCTCGTAAACCGTTTTACATATTCGTTGCGTTGCTATTTATCATCGGGATCAGCACCAGCATATATCGTGGTATCGAACACAATGTGCCTTTTTTACCTGGGGACCAGGTACAAAGTTGGGCCGTTGATGCCAAAATCAGTTTTAATGGAAAGAATCAACCTGCTGAGGTCAATTTCTCATTACCTAACGATCCTGCATTTGACATCTTAGTTGAAAATGCATCATCACCAGGTTATGGCTTAAATATTTCAGAAGATACTAATAACCGTCGCGCCGTGTGGTCTATTCGTGAGGCTTCTGGCTCACAAGCATTGTATTACCGAGTCACTTTGGTACCCACAGGCAAGCTTAATATTGAAGCCGTCGAAGAACCTGCCACGCCAGAATTATATTCATGGCCTGCAACAGAGAAATCAGCAGCAGAGCAAGTCATTGAAGAAGTCTGGGCTCGCAGTGCTACTAACCTGTCGTTTGCTCAGCAGTTAATGAATTTGATTAACGATAATGATCAGAGCCAAAATATGGCGTTGTTATTATCGGCTAACACCTCAACCAATTTGTTTGTGCACATGTTGCACTCAAAAGGGGTACCTGCACGTATTGTTAACGGTTTGCAACTTGAAGATCAACGACGTCGTCAGCAGCTCACATCATACGTTCAAGTTTACAATAACGGTCAATGGGAACTTTTTGACGTTCCAAACAACAAAAAAGGCCGTGACAATACTTTAGTATTATGGGAATACACTGGCCACTCAGTACTTGATGTTATGGGAGGAACTAGCTCATTAGTTAACTTCTCAATGCTGCAAGATACTCGTTCAGCATTAGCCACCTCTATCGACATGATGATGAATGACGATGCAATGGATTTCTCTTTGTATCAGTTACCGCTTGAAGAACAAAGCACATTTAAGGGCATTCTGTTAATCCCAATTGGGGTATTAGTCGTGGTGTTCTTACGCGTCATTGTCGGCATCAAAACATCTGGTACTTTTATGCCGGTATTGATTGCTCTAGCGTTTATTCAAACGACCCTACTAACCGGCTTAATTGGCTTTTTGCTTATTGTTGCCTTTGGTTTAATGATCCGTTCCTATCTGTCGACGCTTAACTTACTGCTCATATCCCGAATATCGGCGGTAATTATTGTGGTTATTTTTATTATCGGCTTATTTACCTTAATTTCATTCAAATTAGGCTTAAGTGAAGGCTTAACGATTACCTTCTTCCCGATGATCATTCTTGCGTGGACCATTGAGCGCATGTCTATTCTGTGGGAAGAAGAAGGCCCTAAGAAAGTCTTTGTATCAGGTGGCGGTAGCTTATTTGTGGCCACATTGGCGTACTTAGCCATGGACAACCAATTAGTTCAGCATTGGGTATTCAACTTCTTAGGCATTCACTTAGTGATTTTAGCGTTGGTATTAGTGATGGGACAGTACACAGGTTACCGTTTAACTGAATTGAAACGCTTTAAACCATTAGTTGGAGAGCAATAATGAAGTACGCCTGGCCCTGGGAATTGAGCCGTAGCGGTGTACTCAACATGAACAGGCGCAATATTAGCTATATTGGTCGTTATAATCAGCGTAAGTTTTATAAACGCGTTGATGACAAACTAATTACTAAGCAACTTGCGCTTGCTAATGGCATAGCCGTTCCCGATTTAATTGGGGTTGTTCATGAACAACATAAAATCCAAGAAATCCCAGCTATGGTCCTCGACCGTAGCGGTTTTGTGATAAAGCCAGCAAAAGGTTCTGGCGGTAAAGGCATTATGGTGATCACCAGAGTGAGTAATGGCTGTTATTACAAGCCCAATGGCCACGAAGTGACTCATAGCGAAATTTATCGCCATGTATCTAACATTTTAAGTGGTTTATTCTCTCTCGGCGGTAAGCCTGATGTCGCAATTGTTGAAGGGTTAATTGAATTTGACCCCGTCTTTGAAGGCTTAAGTTATGAGGGTGTCCCAGACATCCGCTTAATTGTGTTTAAAGGCTTTCCTGTCATGGGAATGTTACGTTTATCAACTGCTGCATCAGATGGTAAAGCTAACTTACACCAAGGCGCTGTAGGTGTTGGCTTAGATATCGCTACCGGACACAGTTTGCATGCTGTGCAATTTGACTTACCCGTTGATAAGCATCCTGATACTCACTTTCCACTGTCGAACATCAAAGTTCCTCATTGGGAAACCTTACTCCACACAGCATCAAGTGCCTATGAAATGTGTGAGCTCGGGTATTTAGGTACTGACATGGTGTTAGATAAAAACAAAGGCCCACTGTTACTTGAATTGAATGCCCGTCCTGGTCTAACCATTCAAATTGCCAATGGTAGAGGGATTTTACCTCGACTTAAGCATGTAGAAGCGATGAAAAGCTCAACAATGTCAGTTGAGGAACGCGTGGCTTATGCTAAAAAGCATTTTTGTAGCAACCCTATTTTTTAATCTTTTAGCCACAGCAAGCGCTGTGGCTAATCCCTTAGCACTGTTCGTCGAACAGTGCTTACAATATCAACCTGATTTAGGACAAGACAAGCTTGTTTCTTTTCAGTCTGTTGAACAACAAGCTGTTGAATTTGAAAAGCGCACAATTGCGTTAAATAATATCAACGACAGAATTCAATATTACCGCCCTTTCGCCAACGACAGCCTAAATAGGCAAGGCTTATTATGGTGCCAATTACACCTTGCCGATGAACTTTATGCGTTAGCTACAGCAGCCAATACCCAACGCTTAATTGATCAGTTGTTACAGCTTCGACCGCCTTATGATCAATTAGGACAACGCTTAGTCGCCATAAGACAATCACAGTGGGAGCTAATCGAAAAGTCAAAACTGCACAGCGCCCAGGCAAGTAATAATCAAGCATTGTCTCAACGACTCTTCAGCATGCAATTTAATCAGCAAGACTGTGTAATATCCAATGAACTTAGTTCAGAGAGCAGCAATACTAATATTGATATTCGTATTGCTAAATATTTAATTACACAACCCAATGAACACTGTAGAAAACAGGTTTGGCTTGCCTATCAAATTCGCGCAAAAGACAAACAAGCTCCAGCGCTTGCATTGATCCATCAATTACAACAGCAGCACGCAATTCTTCAAGACTATGATAATAGCGCACAGGCACAACTCTCATCTCATGGGCTAACCCCGCAGTTGTTAGAGCAATTCTTAGCCAGCCAAACAAGTAATCTTGGTATCGCGCCATGGAATATTGCCCATGCCCTTAGTCGGGTAAGTAATTCATCGGCTATAAAATCGATTACTACGGATGCATTTTTACAGCAAATATTCGAAAGCCTTAAAGCTTTAGATCTCAAGTTTGAACTGATCACAACAGACGATGATAAAATAGACGATGATAAAATAAATAAAACGACATCGCTTGCAGACAGTCAACATAGCAGCTTAAGTGAGGCACACCTCATCCGCGTTTGGCACCAACAGCGATTACTGGGTGAAATTTTCACCTACCCACAAGATAAGCAGCACAATCCATTAAATATAGATGGTCAATTGATAAAACAAACTGTTGTCGGTCATCAATTTGGCCAATATTCGCTAAGTTTTCCATCGCAATTAATCCATGTGAAACAACAACAAAAATTAATTAACAGATTAAGCCAAGCAATAGTATCCTTGGCGCAAGGTGGGCAGTTTTATTTTATTACCAATAGAGCACAAAACACTGATGCCCATGCGATTGCAACACAGTGGTTAGCACACTACATTACACAACAGCTGAACTTATCCCAATTGCCTAAAAGACACCAATTAGCAGCACAATATCAACAGCAATTATGGGTATTTAGGACAAAGGTTTCACTGGCTTTTTATCAATATAAAGGTAATTTCAAAGGTACACAGCAGGATATTTGGTTAAGTCATAATCAACCACTATCAGTGGCTTTTGAGCAAAGCTTTGGCCTACCATGGCCAAATGCAACGGACGCAATATATAGTTATCAAGCTATTGCTAATGAAGGAATTAATCATTATCTTCCTTTATGGCAAACCGCATTGACTCAATTAATCATTGCTGACACACCGACCAATATATCGACTCGCGCGATATTTAATTTATTGGTTGTAAACGAAACACATTTAACTTTAGACGATCAACTTGAGCAGCTTATTGGCCCACCAATAGACCCACATTCACTTATCAGGAGATTTAAACATGCTGGAACTACGCAAGAGTAAAACACTCTCGTACTTACTATTATCAGCTACGTTGTTTAGTAGTGTGGCGTTCGCAAAAGAGTCCGTTGAAAAAACACCACATAAGTTAACGGCTGACCAAGTTTATCAAGGCATTAAAACCAATTTAGAAACCAATCTTTATTCATTACCGCCTCGTGTACAAGGCCATTATGCTATACGTCAATTCCGCATGACTGGGGAAGCAAAATACGCTAACGGTTCATTAATCGATTTGCTCACCATTGCAGAGCGCCAAGCATACTATTCTTGTAATCTGGATAAACCCGGTTTTATTAAAAGTGAATCAAAAATTGAAGCGGATAAATTAGGCTCTGGCCCACGGGCTACCGCCCGTAAGGAAGCCATCGCTCCCTACCCTAACTTTATGTTATATACCGATGTGCTATTGCGCTATGCCAGTCGAGTCGATGAGTTTGGCTTTACCGGACCTTGTCATGATTTAATGATAAAAACCCTAAAAAGTGCTAATTTAGAACCTGCTTTCACTGATCCAAAAATGATCAAAGCTTGGGCCGCGCAGTTAATCAACTATGTATATTGGGCCAAGCAAATCGGTGTTGGCGACTATTACCAAGCTTACAAACAAGCCTTCATTAAAACCTATCCAGATAGTAATGATGATAAGCTCAAAAAAGGCCAATATAAAAACAAAGTTTATGGTATGACTCACTTTATTTTTTCAGCTAGCGAGTATTATCAACATCCAGTCGATCCAAAAGAGTATCAGTGGATTTTAGATTACTTTGAAAACAACATTGATCGCATTTTAACCGATACTACTGAAGATATTATTACTGAAGTGGGTATTAGTTTCTTAATTACTGGTAACGGCGATAACCCAGTTGTAGAGAAAGTGAAAAAGCATGTGATTGCGGCTTACGATCCTAAAACGATGATGATCCCCTCACCACATGGCAAAGTTGAATTATCTTCTGGTGAACACAGAAACGTATTAGCAATGATGTTATTAGAGTGGCCTGAAACGTTACATAAAGGACCATATTTAAATAATATTTCTAGTACCAAGAAATACTTACCAAAACTTGTTAAGCCTAAAGCGTCTATGAACGATGCTAAATCACACTAAATATTAGCAGTGATACGTTTGAGGCAAATGCAGTGCATTTGCCTTTTTTATTTCAAACAATGCTATGATTTTCCGTCATTTTTACTCAACAATAAAGAGAACACTTAATGAGCCGAGCTAAATCAACCTTAGAACAATGGCGAATTGTCCAAGCTGTTGTTGATTTTGGAGGCTATGCTCAGGCTGCAGAAAAGCTCAACAAGAGCCAATCGTCACTAAACCATGCGGTGGCCAAGTTGCAGTATCAACTGGGGATTAACTTACTCGAAGTAAAAGGCCGCAAAGCCTATTTAACCGAGCAAGGAGAAGTGTTATTACGTCGTTCTCGTCATTTAACTCAATCGGTTGAAGAGCTAGAACAATTAGCCTCAAATTTAGGACAAGGTTGGGAACCTAACCTTACTATTGCCAGAGAAATCATTTATCCGATGGACACTCTAGTGGCAGCTCTAGACGAATTTTTACCTCAAAGTCGTGGTACAAGGGTAACGATTATCGACTCGGTGATCACTGGTACTCATGAACTGGTGCTTAATAATGAAGTCGACATTGCTATTTGCGCTACACCACCCAAAGGCCATATTGCAGAGCCATTATGTGAATTAAATTTTGAACTTGTGTGTCATCCAGACCATCCGCTTGCGCAATTAGAACGCATTGATGATGACAAGCAGTTAGCCCAGCATTTACAAATTGTGATTAAAGATACGGGAATAAATGCAACCAATGATATTGGTTGGCTAAAAGCGGAACAACGTTGGACGGTATCTAACTTTCATGAAGCAAAATCGATTTTAGCGCGTAACATAGGCTTTTGTTGGATCCCGAACTTTGTTGTGCAGCAAGAACTGCAAAATAAACAACTCATCCGTCTTCATTTGCGTGGAGGTAATAATCGAAAAGCAATATTGAATCTGGTTGTCCCTAATCGCGATCAGCAAGGCCCTGCTTGTAAGTTATTAGAAAGCTTAATTTTAAAACAGCATAACTTACCTTTTAATGGCTGATTATCAGTATACAAAAGTTTACTTAGATTTGGTGTTGTAGATATTTAATCAACATGCTCGTGAATCCTTATCTTGCACAAATCGCTGAAAAATCATTGTTCCCTGCACTTTCAATTAAACATCTTAGCATCCATATAAATTAGCTCATTTGGCAAAATATACATAGGGCATTATGATTTGGCTTGCGATACTAGGATGCATTCAGCCAAGTTCTGATTAAGTCGTTAATATCGAGTTCAGATAATTTACCATCGCTAAATTATCGAATTTAGTTGGTGTTGAATGCATACTGCAGAGACATCGAAAAAAACTACACGTAGATTTCGATGGATTGATGCTGTTGTGAATAACGTTCTGGGGAAGGTAGAGACTGACTAGTTGAACCGTCAACTGCTGCAGTGTCGTTTGCCATAGTAGAATGACGCTGTTCTGCTGATAATGAACGATTTGGAGACAATAAACTCATGTTTGAATCATCAGCATTAAGAGGATCATTGGTTAAAGTTTGACTGTTTTGCGATATGGAAGTATTCGTTGTTGTTGATGACAAAGCATCTGAATTACTTGTTATTAACTCTTTCTTTGCTTCATTCATGTTTTGTAATGCTTGCGCCGCCACACGAATATCAGCCATTGACGGCTGTACTGGCGCCATCGCAGCGGCATACACTTTCTGCATTTTACTTAACGTTGCTTGCGCATCACCATCAACAGTAGACACATCGATATTGACCTCACCATCCACCGCATAGCGACGTCCATCGGGGCCTTTTTCATATTGATAACTCGGGCTTTGTGCCAAACTGCCTCCCACTGCTGCGTGGGCTTGTTCGTGGGTTTTAACTTCGGTATCTCGTTGTGCCAGTTGATCAATTTGTTTAATTTCAGCTTGTTCAATTTGTTGTTGTTTGTCTTTTACCTGTTGCTCAACTTGTTGAGCTGCTGTTTCAGCTTGACGGTTTGATGTTTGAGATTCTGCATTGACTGACGGATCATCCACTGTTGAATTTTGGTCCGTACTATTTGTCGCTACAGCTGAAGTATTTGTTTCTGTCGCTGAAGCATCCGAGGGTTGATTAAAGATATTAACTACTGGCTGTTGAGCATTAACGGCTCCACCATGACTCGTTGCGGCTGGTGTATCGGTACTCACAAATGTCCCAGCAACGGTATCAGTTGCCTGGATTGGAGTAGGTGAACGATTTAATACTCCAGTAAGATTAAGTGGACCACTTTTTAAGCTGTAACTATTGAATGTATCAGCAACTATAATTTTTTGAGACTTGGTTTCATTGCTCGCAGTTAAGCTAGATGTAGAGTTATGCTGAGTATCTGTGCTTATAGTGGGTTTAAGGTCTATCGGTACCTTAAACGCCGCTGTTGATGAGACCGTAGTTTGAAATGAACTGGATTTGAGCGAGCTGTTTTTAACTGAACCTGACTGGATATTTCCAGATTGAATGTCTACAGCAATTGTAGGGGCAGATCGAGGGTTACTGGCTTGAATGCTATTTGTTGTTTGAGCACTATTGATTGCTTGTGTATGTGGTTGAGCTTGCGGCGTGGACAATGAATTGCGGTGGTTAAGTTGGGCAGTATTATTAACTGCCCCAGTGTTTGCAGAAACCATCGCCGCATTCATGATTACACTTCAATATCAATCAAACTGCCAACAGTCTCAGAAGCTACTTCAATCACTTTAGCAGATGCTTGAGCTTGGTTGGATGATTCAGTCGCAGACACTAAAGCTGATGTTGTGTCAGTTTGCCCAACAGCACGAGAACTTAAGGTCACAGTATCTTGGCTTGGTGAAATAGACACAGCCGGTTTTTGTTGATCTGGCATCGCAACAGATGTTGTTGCTTGCGCTAAACCTTGTTGAGCACTTTGCAATCCCTGCATACCTGACGCATAGGCTGATTGAACTTGCATAATACTGCTCCTGATTTAAAAAAGTCGATTTATTATGGCCTAAACCGACTAATATGTACAGTTTTCAAACAAAAGTTAGCCGTTAACCCAACCCATCTCCCAATCTTTCCATACTGGATTCATCCCTCGTAATTTAATTTGTGAAATAACCTGTTCAACAGAGCGGTTATCACTGATTTCAAATTGATCAAGTTGACTGTCAGGTGCCATGTAACCACCAGGTTGAGTTGAGCTTCCTGCACTCATGTGGGTAATCCCTAATGGCAGTAAATTATCCCTCAGCGACGGCAGCTCACGCGTTGATAAACTGATTTCAAGCTGGGGGTTAAACAACCTAAACGCACAGATCATTTGTACTAATCCTGCATCGGTTAATTCAACTTTTGGTGTAATACCGCCAGTACACGGACGTAAACGAGGTAATGAAATACTGTAGCGACTGCGCCAATAGGCTTTTTCCAAATAATCAAGATGATGCCCCATTAACAATGCATCGAGTCGCCAATCATCTAACCCAAGTAATACACCTAGGCCAATTTTATCAATTCCCGCTTGAGCAACTCTGTCTGGGGTATCTAAACGATAGATAAAATCTTGTTTTTTACCGCGTGTATGATGTTGAGCGTAAGTATGTGGACGATAGGTTTCTTGATATACCATAACTGCATCAACGCCAAATTTCCCAAGACGCTGATATTGTTCAGTTTCTAATGGTTGAACTTCCATTGCTACATAATTAAAAGCCGTGTTAACGAGTGGTAACACCGACTCAAAATACCCCATTCCAACTTTAGTTTCATGCTCACCAGACACTAATAATATCGAATCAAAGCCTCGTTGTTTAATAATCGTCATTTCGGCTGCTAGTTCATCACTATTAAGGGTTTTACGCTTGAGCTTGTTACTCATACTAAAGCCACAATAATCGCACTCGTTGGCGCATAAGTTTGATAAATATAAGGGTAAGAAAAGACCGATATTGGCACCAAATCGCTGCCGAGTCAGCTGAGCCGCTTGCTGCGCCATCGGTTCAATATATGCCATTGCGGCAGGAGATAATAATGCCAACAAGCTATCAAGATTACCGCTTGGATTTTTCAAAGCCAGCTCTACGTCTTTGGCGGTTGTTGAATACAGCTTCATCGATAACGCATCGGGGGCTAATTGCGAAAACACGCTTGAATACGTCATGCTAGCCCCCCCTTACCATTCACTGACTTTGCAAGCGAATTGATTGATGGTTCTGACAAGAATCCGGTCAAAGGACTGGTCGCGTTAGCATGGTTGTTCACTGCCCCTAATCCAGCAAGATATGCTTGTCTTCCTGTTGCAACTGCATCAGCAAAACATTTAGCCATTTGTTGGGGATTGGCACTACTTGCAATCGCGGTATTTACCAATACTGCTGCAGCGCCCATTTCCATAGCTCTGCAAGCTTGTGAAGGTGCGCCAATGCCGGCATCTACTATTACCGGAATATTGGCCTGTTCAATAATAATGCTTAAGAATGTTTCCGTCGCTAAGCCTTGATTGCTGCCTATTGGGCTGCCGAGTGGCATAACCGCAGCGCAACCAACTTCTTCTAAGCGACGACACAATACTGGATCGGCATGCACATAAGGCATAACAATATAGCCTTGTTCGCATAAGTATTGAGCCGCAATCAATGTTTCAATTGGATCGGGCATGAGGTATTTGGGATCGGGATGAATTTCAAGTTTAATCCATTTAGTGCCCAACATTTCATAAGCGAGTTCAGCAGCAAAAATGGCTTCTTTGGCATTACGCGCACCAGCGGTATTGGGTAATAATTTAACCCCCATACTTTGCAAAGGACCGAGTAAATTGTCATGGCCGCGAGTCAAATCAATCCGCTTCATCGCTAAGGTGACTAACTGCGACCCAGAACTTGCTATCGCTTGTAACATTGTATTGTGATCTGAAAATTTTCCCGTTCCGGTGAGTAACCGAGACGAAAATTGATGATCGGCTATCGTTAACATCATTAACCTCCAGCAACGGCAGAAAAGACGGTGATATTGTCATCGGCTTGACACACTATATGCATCCAACGACTTCGAGGCACAACAGTATCGTTGACCACGATAGCCACTCCTTGAGTGGGTAAATCGCTGAGTAGAAGTAGTTCAGCCAAATTCAAATTGGCCCGAACATGTTGCTCGACACCATTAAGGTGCAGGGTTATTAGCTCGAGGGGATCAGTTTGTGACATTAGACCGCTCCTGATGATCAGTTAATGGATATTGATGACATACTTCACATTGTGGGTCTTGACTCATTTGGGCATGCTGCCAGCGTAAATCCTTACCATTAAATCGATGTAGAACACCGTATTGGGTAAAGGTATTGCAGATGTGCTGAAGGCCCACCAGCGCTTGCATACTGGCGATAATACCCACAGCAGGCCCTAGCACTCCAGTTTGAGTACAATTTTGCATAATGGGGGTATCAAGTGGATATAAACAACAATAGCAACCGCTGTATGAATGCGAATGTGTGTGGGAAAAATCGATACAAAATAATTGCCCCTGATATGCACTAATAGCACCACTAACCAAGGTTAACTGATGCTGTACACACATTTGGTTTATCAGTTGCCTCGCACTCACATTATCAGTGCAATCAAACACCACAGGTTTTACCGCAAATCGTTTAAGAAGCTGATTAAAATGCGCTGATGTAACTCGTTGTGCTAGCACATCGATGGTGATTTCAGGGTAAGCGCTACTAAGCACATTTTTTGCAATGCTGACTTTGGCTTTGCCAATATCAGCGGCCCTGAACAGGAGTTGCCTTGGTAGATTGGATAGTTCAACCACATCATGATCAATTAACAGTATTTTCTGAACACCCGCGGCAGCTAGATAATGCGCCACTAAATGCCCTAAGCCTCCAACACCGATGATCACTACAGCGCTATTCATAATGGCAAGCTGCCCAGCTTCTCCAATATCGCTCAGTAACATGGTGCGCGAATACTGAATATAATCTCGATCAGATAAAGTACTCATACGCCCTCCTGAGATAAATTGGCTTTAGGTAAAGGTCGGGTAAGCTGCAACCATTTATGATGCAACGTTCGATAAGCTTTCGCCGGATCGTCAGCAGTAGTCACCGCTCTAACAACAGCAGCATCACCAACGCCGGTATCCGCAATCAACGCCAAATTACTGAGATCGATCCCGCCAATAGCAACGGTAGGATAATGGCGCGCAAATAAACTGGCATAACGTTTAAGTTTACTGAGCCCTTGAGGCGCGGAAGGCATTTGCTTGGTCGTGGTAGCAAAAATATGCCCAAGAGCAATATATGAAGGCGAACATTGGTGGGCTAATAAGGCTTCAAAATAACTGTGACTCGATAACCCTAACGCCATTCCTGTTGCCGCTATCGCGGTTAAATCTGCAGTTGCCATATCTTCTTGGCCTAAATGAACCCCAAACGCACCGTGTTTAATCGCCAGTGGCCAATGATCATTAATAAACAACTGAGCATGATATTCGCGACCGAGTTTGATGGCCTCAATGATATTGGCTTCGAGCGTTAATCGTTCTACTACATGGCTGTCATCAGTATCGATATTAATAGCTAACTTGGCACGATATTGAACCGTCTTACAGCCCGCTTTTAACAATTTTTTAAGCATATCGATATCAGCTACAGCAGGATAAATCCCCAAGGGTTGATGCAGCGATTTAAAACCATTCGGTGCAGCTTGCTTGCACGAATCATCAGCGAGATGCTCAGAAGATACCAACTTGATTGATGGCATCATTCCTAAATCATCAGGCCAACCAGTACGGGCTAAGACACCAGGTCCTTGACCAAGGCTTACGCCTAAAGTGAGTCCCTTATTGACGTAGGCTTTTGCCAGCACAATAGCATCATGAATAACGAACTCATGGGCAATAAAACACGCTATTGCAGATGATAATGTGCAACCACTGCCATGATTATTGGTGGTTGCTATCCGCTGGCTACTTAGCATAAACACCGCATTACTGTGTGTAATACTGGCACCTTTAACGTTTTTACTCACATATACATCTATTGCATATTGTTGCTGCCACTGAGCATCACCGCCTTTAGCGAGCACATTGCATTTAAATGTATCGGATAACAATTTGGCATCGCAGATCATTTGCTGTTGCTGAGCAACCTTGTTATCGACATCACAATATTGCGCTAACGCATACTGAGAACATAAACGTTTCAATTCGTGCTGATTAGGCGTTAGTAAATCAATTAAGCCAATGAGAGGACTAAAATCGAGATCGATAGGATTAAAGTGCGCACCACTACTGGCGACCATGACAGGATCAAGCACCACAAAAGGTACCATCATCTGAGTAGCACGCATTTGAGCTAAACAGCCAGCTAATATGTCCACCTGTGCTTGGGATGCCAACAGGCCAATTTTAATCGCCACTGGCGGCAAATCCACGAGTAAACTGTTGAACTGAGCCAACAACATGGATTCAGAAACGGTTTCAACAAGACTCACACTAACTGAGTTTTGTGCGGTTAATGTGGTTATTACGCTACACCCGTGACACGACAAGTCTTGCAAAGTTAATAAATCAGCTTGAATCCCTGCACCACCACCACTGTCAGAACCCGCTATGGTCCAGACAATGGGTGGGGTTTGCGTTATGGATTCACTGACAAATGTCGATGAATTCATGGCGATTATTCCACCTCAACCGTTAAGTCAGTATCAACTTGTGCGACAGATTTGACGTCATGATAAAGCGCCGATCCCGACGCTTTGAACTCTGCCGACTTTTGTGCCATCGCTTCCGCCGGATTTATGGCTTGAGCCGTATGTTGAGCTTGATAAGCACTAGCGGAAGATACTTCAATCTTAAGTGCTTCAGCTTGTTCAAGATTCGCGGCATATTCACGCACTTCGTGGGTTATTTTCATCGAACAGAATTTAGGTCCACACATTGAACAAAAGTGAGCCACTTTTGCCGATTCTTGTGGTAACGATTCGTCGTGGTAAGCACGAGCGGTATCAGGATCAAGACCTAGGTTATATTGATCTTCCCAACGGAATTCAAAGCGGGCTTTTGATAACGCATTATCACGTACTTGCGCACCTGGATGACCTTTAGCGACATCAGCAGCATGAGCTGCAATCTTGTAGGCAATTAAGCCTTGTTTTACATCTTCTTTATTTGGCAAACCTAAGTGTTCTTTGGGGGTGACGTAACACAACATCGCCACGCCGTACCAAGCCATCATGGCAGCGCCGATACCAGAGGTGAAGTGATCATAGCCCGGCGCAATATCGGTTGTTTGTGGGCCTAAGGTATAAAATGGTGCTTCGTCACAAAGGGCCAATTGCTTTTCCATATTGACTTTAATCAATTGCATTGGCACATGACCAGGGCCTTCAATGATGGTTTGCACATCATATTCCCATGCAATTTTGACCAATTCACCTAAGGTTTCTAATTCCGCAAATTGCGCTTCATCATTGGCATCGGCAATTGAACCGGGGCGCATACCATCGCCTAACGACAATGACACATCGTATTGGGCGCAAATCTGGCAAATATCACGAAAATGTTCATATAAGAAACTTTCTTGATGGTGGCTTAAACACCACTTAGCCATAATTGAACCGCCACGTGACACAATGCCGGTAAGGCGTTTAGCGGTCATGGGTACATAACGCAATAACACCCCAGCATGAATCGTAAAATAATCTACGCCCTGCTCGGCTTGTTCAATCAATGTATCTCTAAATACTGCCCAACTGAGGTCTTCGGCAACGCCATTAACCTTTTCTAATGCTTGATAAATCGGCACGGTACCAATTGGCACTGGCGAATTACGGATAAGCCACTCACGCGTTTCATGAATATAACGCCCGGTCGACAAGTCCATGACCGTATCTGCACCCCAACGGGTTGACCACACCAGTTTTTCAACTTCTTCTTCAATCGAAGATGTCACCGCTGAATTACCAATATTGGCATTCACCTTCACCAAAAAATTACGCCCAATAATCATAGGTTCGGTTTCAGGATGGTTAATATTCAACGGAATAATCGCTCGACCTCGAGCGACTTCATCACGGACAAACTCAGGTGTGATCAGCTGACCAATATGAGCACCAAAAGCCTCTCCAGGCGCTTTTTGGGTTAATACGGTGTCGGTTACTTCAGCACGAGCCATGTTTTCACGAATGGCAATGTATTCCATTTCAGGGGTAATAATACCTTGGCGTGCATAATACATTTGGGTCACGCATTTGCCCGACTTGGCACGTTTAGGCGCGACAAGGGCATCAAAGCGTAAATGATCGAGTCCATCATCGGCTAGTCGCTGTTGGGTAAAGCCTGAACTTGCACCGGTTAATTGCTCTGTATCTTGGCGCTCATCAATCCATGCTTGTCGGATTTTAGGTAAGCCTTCACGCACATTAATATCGGCAAGGGGATCAGAATAAGCACCCGCGCAGTCGTAGACCATAATAGGCGGATTGGCTTGTTTAATGGGTTTTGCATCGGTGCCGCCAATCACGGTTTCAGTTTGATTAACCTGACGCATAGCGACGTTGATATCAGCTCGACTACCCGTTAAATAGACTTTTTCAGAATTAGGATGTTGTAACGGTTTAAGGGTATCAATAAATTGTTGAGCGTTAGCTCGAGTTTGACGACGGTTTGGATTTGACATTAGCAACCTCAATATTAAGAGTAGAGTTGCTTGTCTGGAGAGGTGTTGATAGCAGCAGTAAACAATAAAAAATACTATTGCTTACGTCAATAATCACATAGAAAAATACTAAAGTAATAACGTAACTGGATATATAAACCGATAAAAAACTCGGAGGTAAACGTCCATTTACGGTCTTGTTAATACGTTATTTATCTTCCCAACTATCATGATTATTACGCTTGTTTCCTTCGCAGGTTCTAGCCTGATCAGGTTCAACGGATCCCGAATAAACGGTCTCAGCCATAATGGCACTCCGACAAGATGTCACGCAGTATAAGCAAGTTTTTCGCTAAATAACAAGCACTAAAATAATCATTTCATACAAAAGTTATCAATCCACATGTCAGAAACTGATGCAGTGTCATTGATATCTCCATGATTCATTCATCACCACAGACAGCTATTCATCAAGGTGCGACACTATGTCGCATTCATCATATTTATTAGCAGGTTATAATTTCAAAAAACTGATAAAAACCTTTGAAATATATTCATCAAAGGTTGATAAAATAATAACAAAGGTGATGACGTTGGTAAAAAAAGCAATCCAAACCATTAAATCAAATACAAATTACCCATGGGTTTACTCATCAATTTCATTGGCTGTAATGTTTGCTATTACACCTCAAGTAATGGCTGAGCAGTACGATAAGCAAAATAGTGAAGGCATTGAGCGGGTTGAAGTACATGGACAAAACACGACTAACAAAGACTTACTCGGCTCAGCCCAAAGCTTACTTGAAAAGCAAGGAGTAGACTTTTCTGAAGCAGGTGGCGTATCGGCATTACCGATTTTAAATGGCATGATGGGCGATCGCATTAAGGTGCTCATTGATGGCAGTGATATTACCTCATCATGTGCAAACCAGATGAACCCGCCACTTTCTTATGTGTCAGCCAATCACATTAGTTCGACCCAAGTGGTTGCTGGAGTCTCTCCGGTGAGCGCCGGTGGCGATAACATTGCTGGCGTAATTAACGTCAATAGCTTAACCCCTGTATTTACCGAGAGTGACAATGTGACATGGCAAAGTGGTAACATATCTAGTGGTTACCGAAGTACCAACGACGCTATTCTCGCAGGTGTAAATGCCACTGTTGCAAATAAAACATTAAGCTTTAGTTACCAAGGAGCATTTGAAGACGCTAACAGCTATACCGACGGCCACGGCGATAAAGTACTAGACACCTTATACCAATCACAAAATCATGCATTAGTTGCTGCTTGGCAAGATGACAACCAACAAATTGCTGTCAAATTGACCCATCAACATATCCCCTTTCAAGGTTTCGCTAACCAGTATATGGACATGACGAATAATGACAGTTATGGCGCATTAGTGCGCTATCAACGAACGCTGGAAAATGAAGGCGAGTTCACTGCCCAAGTAAACTGGCACAATGTCGAGCATGAGATGGGTTTCTTTAGCGATGAAAAAACCGGCATGATGCCAATGGAAACTAAGGGTAAAGATTACAGTTACCAACTGCATTGGCTGCTGCCAATCAGTTCAGACAGTACATTATTAATTGGCCAAGAATATTATGTTTATCAGCTTGATGATACATGGCCAGCGATTGAAGGTTCTACCATGATGGGCCCCAATGACTACGTCAATATCAATGATGGCGAACGCCAACGTGCTGCACTTTATGGCGAGTGGCAACAAACACTTAATACTCGTTGGTGGCTGTCTGCAGGTGTTCGTTATGAATACGTATCAACCAGCACAGGTGAGGTTCAACCTTATAACACTATGAGTATGATGGGCATGACCAATGTTAATGCCATGGCCGCAGATGAATTTAATAGCCTATATCGAAAGCACAATGACAATAACATCGATGCCACCCTTCTAGCTCGCTATCAACTCAGTGATACTGAAGTGATAGAACTTGGTTTAGCCCGAAAGAACCGCGCCCCAAATTTATATGAGCGATACAGTTGGGGCCAAAGCACCATGTCGACGACTATGATTGGCTGGTACGGCGATGCAAACGGCTACATAGGTAACCCAGACCTTAGTGCAGAAACTGCACATACATTGAGTATGGCTTACAAGCGAGTACAAGATGATTTAGCATTTAGTGCAACAGCTTGGTATAGCGACATCAATAATTATATTGATGCTAATGTGGTCAGCAGCTTTAATCGCACAAGCATCGATAGTAATCGTCGTCATATTTTACAGTTTGCAAATGTGGACGTGACCTTGTTTGGTGCACGCATAGATGCTGAATATCAAATAACAGAAAACCGCAGTGGTAAATGGCTCCTTAACGCTAATATCAGTGCCACGCGCGGCGAAAGAGATGACAATGACCAAGCGCTGTATCAAATAAAACCTTTGCAAACTAAGCTAGCTTTACAACAACAGCTAGGCGATTGGCAAAATAGTCTCAGTTGGCTATGGGTTGCGAGTAAAGACCGCGTGGATGAACAGCGTTTAGAAAACACAACTGACAGTTACACACTGCTTAACTTAAGCAGCAGTATCCAATGGCAAGATGCCACAATGACTATAGCAGTGAAAAATCTGCTTGATGAGTATTATCAATTGCCACTTGGCGGTATCAGTATTGCTGAATATAAGGCTGATAACAGTAACGGTTTTCAACAAATCGCTGGTGCGGGTCGCTCACTCGAATTGAATGTCAGTTACGCGTTCTAGTTAATCAGCTATAAGTCATAAAGCATATGGCCAGTAATGTGTACCACATTATTGGCTAGGCTAAAACAGCAATTTTACTGATGTTAAGACAGTGAACCCGCGACCTCCGGCGTGACAGGCCGGTTTCTATTGATCTGCGATGGAATAACACTAATGAGCTGAAATTTGATAATCTAGCAGGTATTGCATTCTAGGCTGAATAACACATTCTGTTGATTTTTGAACAGAAAAAAGCCCCTACATTTCTGTAGAGGCTTTTTTCTTATTTGGCGGAGCGGACGGGACTCGAACCCGCGACCCCCGGCGTGACAGGCCGGTATTCTAACCAACTGAACTACCGCTC
>NZ_JBEOPJ010000029.1:0-29667 GCF_040309945.1 Shewanella sp. AC34-MNA-CIBAN-0136
TGGCTGGGATACAAGGATTCGAACCTTGGAATGCTGAGATCAAAACCCAGTGCCTTACCGCTTGGCGATATCCCAATCAAACTTTTTGAAACATCCGCTTAAGCCAATATTTCTAATAAATGGTACGGAAGGAGAGACTTGAACTCTCACACCTTGCGGCACCAGAACCTAAATCTGGCGTGTCTACCAATTCCACCACTCCCGCACAACACTCTAGTTTAACATCTTGAGCAGATGGGTAAGAAATAGATGGTAGCAATAGCGGGACTTGAACCTGCGACCCCAGCATTATGAGTGCTGTGCTCTAACCAGCTGAGCTATATTGCCACTATTTCTTGCTATCCCTCTTGGTGAGGAACGGGGCGTATTATGCTTATTCAGGTTATCTAGGTCAACTGGTTTTTTTCGCTATTTTCATCAATTCGACTTGTTCGGCTATAACTTCACCAAACTGAATGCCGAATCGACAAAATAAACCCAATTAACACACCTTAAACACCTTTACGCCCCATTTTAATTTCTAATTAACGTAAGTGACACTTATACGTTAAATAAGAAATGCATTACATCGCCATCTTTAACGATGTATGTTTTACCTTCAACACGTAATTTACCAGCATCTTTGGCGCCAGCTTCACCTTTGTAGGTAATAAAATCTTGATATGCCATAACCTGTGCACGAATAAAGCCACGTTCAAAGTCGGTATGGATTACGCCTGCAGCTTGTGGGGCAGAAGCACCAACAGGTACTGTCCATGCGCGAACTTCTTTTACACCTGCAGTAAAGTACGTTTGCAGATTCAGTAATTCGTAACCTGCACGAATTACGCGGTCTAAGCCAGACTCTTCTAAACCAAGGTCAGCCATAAACTCTGCGCGGTCATCTGCTTCCATTTCTGCTAATTCAGATTCAATAGCAGCACATACAGGCACAACGATAGCATTTTCTGTAGCGGCAATAGCACGAACAACATCTAAATGAGGGTTGTTTTCGAAACCATCATCGGCAACGTTAGCAATGTACATTGTTGGTTTAATCGTTAAGAAGTTAAGGTAAGCAACGGCTGCTAACTCTTCTTTAGTTAATTCCAACGAACGCAACATTTGGCCTTCATTTAACAATGGACGCATTTTTTCAAGTACAGCGACTTCAAATTTTGCATCACCGTCGCCGCCTTTAGCACGTTTAGCTTGACGAAAAATAGCGCGCTCACATGCGTCTAAGTCTGCTAGAGCTAGCTCTGTATTAATGACTTCAATATCGCCAGCTGGATCAATTTTATTCGCTACGTGAACAATGTTCGGGTCTTCAAAACAGCGTACTACATGACCAATTGCATCAGTTTCACGAATGTTAGCTAAAAACTTGTTACCTAAGCCTTCACCTTTCGATGCACCAGCGACTAGACCAGCGATATCAACGAACTCCATAGAAGTAGGTAAAATACGTTGAGGTTTAACAATAGCAGCTAACGCATCAAGACGTGCATCTGGTACCGGTACCACACCCGTGTTTGGCTCAATAGTGCAAAACGGAAAGTTTGCCGCTTCAATACCCGCTTGTGTTAACGCATTAAACAACGTTGACTTACCCACGTTTGGCAGACCAACAATGCCGCATTTAAAACCCATATGCTTACCTTTATATATGTAGAGTTATCCCATTGGATAATGATGTCGAAAGGGTGTTAAAACAAAACTCGCTTGGCTTATTCTGCTTTGAACGAATGTAATCTATGCATGGCTTTCGCCATGTCTTGGTTAAATAAAATCTCGGTTGAACGAACCGCTTCATCAATCGCGGCGTTTATTCGCTCTTGCTCTATCGTTGGTGCCCTGCCAAGTACGTAGCCGCTGACTTTATTTTTATCGCCTGGATGGCCAATGCCAATGCGCAAACGATGAAAGTTTTTGTCGTTACCTAAACTGGCAATAATGTCTTTTAAACCATTATGACCACCATGGCCACCGCCCAACTTGAATTTAGCCACACCAGGATCCATATCCAGCTCATCATGGGCGACTAAGATTTCCTCGGGCAAAATGCGGAAAAAATTGGCTAACGCTGCAACCGACTTACCACTTAAGTTCATATACGTTGTCGGGATCAGTAAACGAACATCCCTGCCATGCAACGTTGCACGGGCTGTGACACCAAAATATTTACTCTCTGCAACCAAAGGGACATTACATATACGCGCTAATTCTTGCGCGTACCATGCACCAGCATTATGGCGAGTTTGTGCGTATTCAGCACCCGGATTTGCCAACCCGACAATCAATTTAATGTTACTCATCACAACCTAGTCAGTTTAATAGCAAACAATGCTGCTAAATGCCTTCATGGGGTACATCAAAATACACATGATGCAAAACGCGGCATTTTATACCAATTTCACTCATAATGTAATCATTCAAAGCCACTCATGCTTTACGGTTGACGACTCTTTATAGAAGTCATGTTTGTTGCGTAGTAAGCCTAGCTAACAAATGGCACATATCGCCAACCGATAGTTTAATTCAGCCCAAGCGCGTACTTCAATACTTTACGTTTTAGCGGTGAGTCGATATTGGCCAGTTTTAACGCGCCATTACGCAGTAATTTTAATGGCAATAAATTGTTACTAAAACCAGCGTAAAAAGCATCCATTGCAGTCATCATCAATTGATTATCATAATATCGCGCCTGCTGATAATGCTTTAATACACTCGCATGCCACCATGTTTTACCATTACCAATAGCATTAGCAATTTGAGCCACCAGCACATCGACATCTTTAAAGCCAATATTAACGCCTTGGCCAGCTAATGGATTAATCGTGTGAGCTGCATCGCCAATAATAACCAGATTATCTTGATAATATTGTTGTGCATGGCGCCGAGTTAATGGAAAACTACCGCGATTTTCAACAGTAAAATTAGGGTCTAATCTCGATGGGAAATGCAGCCTGATTTGTTCAGCAAGTTGTAGATCATTCAGTTGAGATAACTGTTTAATACGATTGGCATCGTCATACCACACTAACGAAGCATTATTTCCAGGAAGCGGCAGTAAGCTTCTAGGCCCTGCTGGAGTAAATTGCTGCCAGGTAATTGATTGCTGCGGAGTTTGAGTACTTATATTGATTAACATTGCCGATTGGGCATAATCCCAACCTGTCACCCCAATACCAGCCCATTGGCGCACTTGCGAGTTAGCCCCATCGGCACCAACAAGTAATGCTGTAGTAAGCATATCGCCATTATCCAGCAAAACACCGACTTGATGACCATCTCTTAAACGCGAAAACTGCATCACTTTAGCTGGACACAGTAAGGTGATGTTGTCCATTTGATGAATTTGTTGCCATAGGCTTAATTGAATTAAACGGTTTTCAAAAAAATAGCCTAAGTGCGGCTGGCCAACTTGTTCGGCGCTAAATGCAGTAAGGCAGCCATCAAGTTCCCATGTTTCTAAACCAGTATATTGCACATGACGCATGGTTAGCAGCTCATCCATAACACCAAGTCGCGCTAACAATTGCTCAGATGCCACACTAATTGCCGAAACTCGTACATCTAGAGGCTGCTCAGGTTCATAAGGTTGCGGTTGGCGAGATTCAATCACTGCAACACTGAGCCCTAACTGACCTAATCCAATCGCTGCTGCTGCACCGACCATTCCGCCGCCAACAACGACAACATCATAATGATTAGTGTGACCAGTGGTGTTCGTTGATGTGAATGAAGCATCTTGCATTGTGTTGGCATCCATAAATAGTGAGATGAGTTTCTGTTTAATATGACAGTGAATAGAGGTCAATATATGTATAAATATGTCTATAAGAGCTAAAGCATGACCAAATGTTGCTATAACGGCTTTTTCCTACATCCGCTTACAATGAACAAAAATCAATCAATAAACGATTTTATATACTGTGACTGTCTGATTAATTGATCCACTTTACGTAATCAAGAGAGGACATCATGAACCGTCACCATCAATTTGTACGCCATTACATTCGCTATGGTTTAATTGCCACAGTTTTGATCACCACAATCATAAGTTGCGCATTAATACTGTCGACTAATGCCAGTGCCAATAACCCCAAAAATAATTTAATCATTCCGGACGCAACAAATATAGGTTCCATTGAAACCATTACCGTGACATATCGTAATGCATTCGATTATGCCCTATATCAACAAACCACGGAAATGTTGCTCAGCTTTAATCGCGATTTAAGCCAAAGTAATCTCGTTCAAGTCCAGCAACAAAGTCGCCAAATGGCCGCGGAATTTGGTTTTTACTCCGCTCAATCCATCACGTTTAACGCCAACGATAAATCATTACAATTTTCAAGGCTATTACAAAGTTTAGATTCAAATGAGTGAAACTTGCACTAGTGCTAGCCAGACCGCCTGACAACAGGTAAAATGTCGCGCTATTTTTACTGTGATTTACTGGCGAGCACTGATGAGTAAAAAACTTCATATTAAAACCTGGGGCTGTCAAATGAATGAGTATGACTCATCAAAGATGGCCGATTTATTAGACGACTATCAAGGATATACCTTGACCGAGGACGCAAGCGAAGCAGATGTTCTGCTGCTTAATACTTGCTCTATTCGTGAAAAAGCACAGGAGAAGGTATTCCATCAGCTAGGGCGTTGGAAATCTTTAAAAGATAAAAATCCTAATTTAATTATTGGGGTCGGCGGTTGCGTTGCCTCGCAAGAAGGTAAAGCAATTAAAGATCGCGCTCAATGCGTTGATATTATCTTTGGTCCACAAACATTGCATCGTTTACCTGAGATGATTGAACAAATTCAACGTGGCGAAAAAGCCGTGATTGATATCAGTTTCCCAGAAATTGAGAAGTTCGATCGTCTTCCTGAGCCTCGCGCTGACGGTCCAACCGCGTTCGTGTCAATTATGGAAGGTTGCAGTAAGTACTGTTCTTTCTGCGTGGTACCTTATACCCGTGGTGAAGAAGTCAGCCGTCCGTTAGATGACGTTATTCTTGAAGTGGCCCAATTAGCCGCCCAAGGTGTACGTGAAGTCAATTTATTAGGTCAAAACGTTAACGCATATCGCGGTGCAACTCATGATGATGAGATATGTACCTTTGCGGAATTATTGCGCCTAGTGGCCTCAATTGACGGTATCGACCGTCTACGTTTTACCACTAGCCACCCAATTGAATTCACCCAAGACATTATCGATGTGTATGAAGACACGCCTGAATTGGTGAGCTTCCTGCATTTACCGGTGCAATCGGGTTCTGATCGTATTTTGACCCAAATGAAACGCGGTCACATGGCAATTGAATACAAGTCGATTATTCGTCGCTTGCGTAAAGCGCGTCCTGATATTCAAATCAGTTCAGACTTTATTATTGGTTTCCCTGGCGAATCTAAACAAGATTTCGCTGATACCATGAAACTGATTGAAGATGTTGGTTTTGACCACAGCTTTAGCTTTATCTACAGCGCTCGCCCAGGCACGCCTGCGGCAGATTTGCCTGATGATGTTAGCGACGAAGAAAAGAAGCAGCGTTTAGCGATTTTACAAGAGCGCATTACGCAACAAGCAATGCGTTATAGCCGTCATATGTTAGGCTCGGTTCAACGTATTTTAGTAGAAGGTCCATCGGTAAAGAATCCAATGGAACTTCGCGGTCGTACTGAAAACAGTCGAGTCGTTAACTTTGAAGCCGCCCACACTCATATCGGCAGTTTCGTTGATGTGAAAATTGTTGATGTTTATACCAACTCATTACGCGGCGAATTTGTCCGTGGTGAAGATGAAATGGATTTACGACGCAGTTTACAACCAGCTGATATTATGGCTAAACACAAGCAAGATGACGTATTAGGTGTGACCCACTTTAAGCCGTAATTCATGTTTGTTGCTTAAGATGATATTAAAGGCGGCTTGTCCGCCTTTAATTTTGCCTAAAATTAGTCATATTATGGTAATTCGATACAGAGACTCGTAAACTGTCATTATTACTAAATGGCATATATTTTGTTGTCCAATACCAAAACCTGGAGCCTTATTTGACCACTAAAGTCACTACCATGAATTTGTATCTAGAACCTTCAGATACTCGCCGCCTCGTGTCATTATGTGGCCCATTTGATGACAACATCAAACAGCTAGAGCGCCGATTAGGTGTTGAGATTGTTCATAAAGATAACCACTTCACTATTGTTGGACTACCACGTAATGCGCTCAATGCCAATAACTTGCTGCGTCAGTTATACATTGAAACCCAAACCGTAAAAGGCAGCACGCCAGACTTAGAACCTGAAGTAGTGCATTTAGCCATTCAAGAAGCCATTAACCTTGAAGCACAGCAAGACTCTGACGACAGTAGCATCCATATAAAAACTAAGCGTGGTGTGATTAAGCCTCGTACACCAAATCAAAGTGTGTACATGCATAATATCACTCGTCACGACATCAGCTTTGGTATTGGCCCTGCTGGTACAGGTAAAACTTACCTTGCTGTTGCAGCGGCGGTTGATGCGTATGAGCGACAAGAAGTGCGTCGTATTCTATTAACTCGTCCTGCGGTTGAAGCCGGCGAGAAACTCGGTTTTTTACCGGGCGATTTAAGCCAAAAAGTAGATCCATATCTACGCCCACTTTATGATGCCTTATTTGAGATGATGGGTTTTGAGAAGGTTGAAAAACTGATTGAACGCGGCGTAATTGAAGTCGCCCCGCTCGCTTACATGCGCGGCCGGACTCTCAATGATGCTTTCATTATTTTAGATGAAGCCCAAAACACCACAGTTGAACAAATGAAAATGTTCTTAACCCGTATTGGGTTTAATTCTCGTGCGGTGATCACTGGCGACATTACTCAAATTGATTTACCTCGTAGCCAAAAATCAGGCCTACGTCACGCCATTGAGGTTCTCAGTGAAGTATCTGAGATCAGCTTTAATTTCTTTATTGCCCAAGATGTGGTCCGCCACCCTGTTGTTGCTCGTATCGTTGAAGCGTATGAAGCATTCGAGCAACAAGAGCAAATCCAAAAAACCATCAAAGAACAAGCTTATCGTGAACGTGAGCAGAAACGTCAGCTAATAGATAAAGAGGAAAGTGCTCAATGAGCCAGCAAGGGATATCATTAGATCTCGACCTGCAAATTGCAGTCGATAATCCACATTTACCGACTCAAGCTGAGTTTGAAACTTGGGTTCGAACGGCTATTGGCCAAACAATGCCAGTAGTCGAGTTAACCATTCGTATTGTTGATATTGCCGAGAGTCAGCAGCTCAATTCAACTTATCGCGGTAAAGACAAACCAACTAACGTATTGTCGTTTCCGTTTGAAGCGCCGCCTGAAGTTGAATTGCCATTATTGGGTGACCTCGTTATCTGTGCACCAGTGGTGGAACGAGAAGCAATTGAGCAAAATAAACCGCTAATCGCACACTGGGCACACATGGTCATACACGGTAGCTTGCATTTGCTGGGTTATGACCATATTATCGACGAAGAAGCCGATGAGATGGAGTCATTAGAGACCCAACTTGTTGAAGGCTTAGGTTTTGACAATCCCTATAAGGAAGCATAAATAAACAAGGTATATCTTATAGATAACCCTGTTTAGGTAAATATTATGAGTGACGATATCCCCCCGAGTACAAACGCCCACAAGAAGAGCTGGTTCGATAAAATTAACCAATTATTTCAGGGCGAACCTCAAAATCGCGAAGATTTAGTTGATGTCATCGCCGGTGCAGAAATGCGTGACCTCATCACCGAAGATACTCGCGAAATGATTAAAGGTGTATTAGAGGTTTCCGACCTTCGTGTGCGCGACATCATGATCCCAAGATCGCAAATTGTTACCATTCAAATAGACTCGACCGTCGATGAGTTTTTAGAAATCGTCATGGATTCAGGTCACTCTCGCTTCCCTGTTGTTAATGAAGACAAAGATCATATTGAAGGCATTTTACTGGCTAAAGATTTGATCAAATACGGATTTAAACAATCTGATGAATCTTTTACTCTTGCCCAAGTGATTAGACCTGCCGTGGTCGTTCCTGAAAGTAAAAGAGTCGATGTACTGCTCAAAGAATTCCGCTCGCAGCGCTACCATATGGCGATTGTTGTCGATGAATATGGTGGAGTGTCAGGCCTAGTCACTATTGAAGATATTCTCGAAGAAATTGTCGGGGAAATTGAAGATGAATTTGACCATAATTCAGTTGAAGATACCGAAATCAAAAAACTCAGTAACACGGTGTTCATGGTAAAAGCGCTGACTGAAATTGAAGATTTCAACGATGCCTGTGGTACCAACTTCAGTGATGAAGAGTTCGATACTGTCGGTGGTATGGTGTCGCATGCATTTGGCCATTTACCAGAACGTAATGAAAGCATTATCATCAACAATATCGAGTTCAAAGTCATTAACGCAGATAACCGCCGCTTGGTGCAACTTCGTGTTAAACTCCCTGACCCTAATATTAGTGAAGAATTCGACGACTAAATCGTGCTAAAAACTCAACCTTTACACTCTTCTTTGAGTATTGTTCGTCTGGTGACGGCATTTATTGCTGGCGCCAGTACGGCACTTTCGTTTGCGCCTTATGAAATTTGGGCCATATTTCCTTTAGCATTGAGTTTTGCCCTATGGCAGAGTCATACATTAACCGCCAAACAAAGTTTGTATTACTGGCTTAGTTTCGGTTTTGGCTGCTTTGCCATTGGCATTAGTTGGGTGCATGTCAGTATTGATACCTTTGGTGGCATGCCCATTGTTGTGTCGATAACCTTAATGGCTTTACTGGCACTGTATCTGGCAATTTATCCCGCAATAACAGGATACTTGCTCAGCAAGTTATCTCGCACAGCTAAGCACTCCTTAAATCCTTACTTTACCTATCTAGGATTATTCCCAGCATTATGGGTGCTAACTGAATGGTTAAGAGGATGGGTACTGACAGGTTTCCCTTGGATTTGGGCTGGCTACAGCCAAACATTAGGGCCTCTTAGTGAATTTGCCAGCTTTATTGGTGCGTTAGGACTGAGCTTTGTGGTGGCTTTAGTTGCAGGCTCACTGATGCTGTTAACACAAAAGCGAGTATTCCCAGTGTTAATCATATTACCTATCTTGGCATTAAGCGCTTGGGCGGCACCGCAACTCAACCCAATATCAGCCAGTGGTAAAACAGTTAAAGTGGCATTAGTGCAGGGTAATATTTCCCAAAGTATGAAGTGGGAGCCAGATGCATTGTGGCCAACCATGCTTAAATACATGGATTTAACCCGTGAGCAATTTGATGATGCCTCTAGTGTCGATATCGTTATTTGGCCAGAAGCTGCCATTCCTGCACCAGAAGCCATGGTGGAAGACTTTTTATTGAATGCCAATCAAGTCGCCAATATGAATAACATTGCGATTATTACAGGCATTATTAGCCACCAGCAAAATGATTTTTATAACTCATTAATCGTATTAGGTAATCACCATCAGAAACAGCAACAAAGTGCTGACTATATTGCCGGTGGCACCAACGAGTTTAAGAAACATCATTTACTGCCAATTGGTGAGTTCGTGCCATTAGGGGATTTATTACGCCCTATTGCACCGTTTTTTAATTTACCAATGTCATCATTCCAACGTGGTGACTACACTCAACCTAATTTAATTGCACTGGGTTATCATGTAGCACCGGCGATTTGTTATGAAATTGCCTTTCCAGAGCAAGTAAGAGCAAGCGTTACAAATGAAACAGATATGCTACTCACAGTATCAAACGACGCTTGGTTTGGCGCATCTAACGGGCCATTACAACACATGGAAATAGCCCAAATGCGTGCCATTGAAATGGGTAAACCTCTTCTGCGTGGTACCAATAATGGCATTACTGCAGTCGTTGATCCGCATGGACGAATTACCGATGCTATCCCGCAGTTTGAAACTGGGGTGTTAGTAACCAATATTGCACTTTATCAAGGTGAAACTTGGTTTAGAAAAATAGGTCAATTCCCCTTACTCATACTGTGCGGTTTATTAGTGTTATTTGGTGTCAGAAACGTCTTACGTAAATAACAGGACAATTTGATGTCACAATCGATTCGACTCCAAACACAGGTTCTCTCAAAAGGATTTACCTTAATAGAGTTGATTGTGGTCATCATTATTTTAGGCATTCTAGCGCTGGTTGCAGCACCTAAATTTATTGGCTTGAGTACCGAAGCGAGACAGCGCACCCTATCGGGCCTCATGGGCAGCATTAAAACAGCCAATACTCTGGTGTATGCCCGTTCAAAAATGACGAGCTTACGAGTGCAAGCCGTCACAAACCGCGATGACTTAATCGATATTGATATCGACAACGACGGAGTATTTGAAACTCGGTTAAAATGGGGCTATTTAGACAACACGGACATTGAAAAATGGATCGTTGTGGATGACGCTTTTACCATTCAATATCAAGGAATTGCTATTACTTATATCGGATATGATAAAGATGATAATGGCCAGGTCATCAATGACAATTGTTACTTTTCTTACACTCAAGCCGCAGATGCAAATACAGCACCCCAATATCAAACTGTAGTCAGTGGTTGCTAATCTAAAACCGTCTTTCAATGCATTTAGATGTTAAAAATAAGCTATCAATATAAACTAAGCTTCAGCTTGCTTCGTAATGTCTTAAGTAAACAACTATTGGTGAAGATTACGATGCAACTATTTGAAATAAAATTAGCCATATCCCAACAAACTAAACATCCAACGATTATTAGTTATGCCGACTCAAATCATTATTTGCTCGGTGTTAAAGATCTGCTGGGAAATTTTTACAGTGTTCGCAATAAAGCAGGGAAACAGCTGAGTTTCAACTCAATCAAACAAGCTGAAGTGTTATTGAAACAACAAGGCATTCATTATGCCATGCTAGAAATTCAGACAGCGTATGATGAAATGATCGGTAACAGCAGTACGAGTCACTACCATTACCGAGTAGAGTTTTAAGTATTCACTTAGCTGATTATGGTGTTAACGGCTCCCTTGAAAACTCATTATAATCACATTTTGGGCAGTCGGGGATGACCCCAGGAAAATCGATTTGCATTTGATGACCACATTTATCGCAGGTCAGTTTACCTTGGTTAATAATTTCCCCAGACTTATAAACACCATGATGTTTAAAATCTTGTAAAAGTTCATGCCACTCCACTTGGCTACGATCAGTTATTTCGCTCAACCACTGCCATAATGTATTCTCAATCCCAATAACCATCGGACTAAAACTCAAATTATCGGCATTTTCCTCATTTAAGAAGGCTGCAATGTCACGCTTTAAAAATTCTTCTACTAAAGCGAGCTCTTCTTCATCTGCATGAGATTTTAGTTTTAAATACTCTTTACCCTGGGTCACTGACTTAAACAAACTTTTAGCAGTCAATGAGTTATCTTGCTCAAACGAGGTTTTCACCTGTTCGAATAGTGACTGATATAAGGCTAATAGTGCTGAACTTTTTCCACTCATAAGTAATACTCCTTAATACGCACCTTTTTAATAGATCACTTCTGGTTTATTCTATGCAGTTATAAATCTCGCTGCTGAGCGTTAGATCAAACAATGGGCGGCATGGCCGGAAATAGATTGATGCAAGAGCTATATAATCCCTCAGAAATTGAAGCCTTAGTGCAAAAGCACTGGCACGAACATAAAACCTTTGAAGTTACTGAAGATGAAAGCAAAGAGAAATTCTATTGTCTTTCAATGTTTCCGTATCCTTCAGGTCGTCTTCACATGGGCCACGTCCGTAACTACACAATAGGCGATGTAGTGGCACGATATCAACGTTTGCAAGGTAAAAATGTTTTGCAACCGATTGGTTGGGACTCATTTGGTCTGCCTGCAGAAAATGCCGCGATCAATAATAAGACCTCGCCGGCACCGTGGACATACGAAAATATCGACTACATGAAGAACCAACTTAAGCTATTAGGCTTTGGTTATGACTGGAGTCGTGAAATCGCTACCTGTACCCCTGAGTACTATCGTTGGGAACAATGGTTTTTCACTCAGTTGTATGCCAAAGGTTTAGTGTACAAAAAAACCTCATCAGTAAACTGGTGTCCAAACGATGAAACTGTACTCGCAAACGAGCAAGTACAAGATGGTTGCTGCTGGCGCTGTGATACTGAAGTTATTCAGAAAGAAATTCCTCAGTGGTTTATTAAAATTACCGATTACGCTGAAGAATTACTTAACGACATCGACACGTTAGATGGCTGGCCTGAGCAGGTTAAATCCATGCAACGCAACTGGATTGGCCGCAGTGAAGGTATTGAAATGACCTTTGCCGTTGCTGACAGTGATGCCTCGTTTGACATCTACACCACTCGCCCAGATACGTTAATGGGCGTGACTTATGTAGCTATTGCAGCAGGTCATCCTTTAGCTGAACAGTCTGCATTGAATAACCCTGAGTTAGCCGCATTTTTAGAAGAATGTAAAAATGCTGATACCACTGAAGCTGCGATGGCTTCGATGGAGAAAAAAGGCGTAGCAACCGGTTTACAAGCTATTCATCCTATTAGCGGCAAGTTAGTACCTATTTGGGTAGCTAACTTTGTATTGATGAATTACGGCACGGGTGCGGTAATGTCGGTACCTGCTCATGATCAACGCGATTATGAATTTGCGCTTAAATATAAGCTTGCGATTGAAGCGGTCATTAAGCCAGTAGATGGCGAAGTAGACGTCAGCAAAGAAGCCTACACCGAAAAAGGCATCCTATTTAATTCTGGAGACACTTTCCCAGAGCTTGACGGTTTAGACTTTCAAGCGGCTTTTGAAGCCATTGATGCTCGATTAACTGCAGAAGGCAAAGGCAAGCGTCAAGTAAACTACCGTTTACGTGACTGGGGTGTATCTCGTCAGCGTTACTGGGGCGCTCCTATCCCAATGGTGACCCTCGCAGATGGTACTGTTGTGCCAACGCCTGAAGATCAACTGCCAGTTATTTTGCCAGAAGATGTGGTGATGGACGGTATTCAAAGTCCAATTAAAGCCGATAAGGCTTGGGCCGAAACCACCGTCAACGGTCAGCCAGCAACCCGTGAAACAGATACCTTTGATACCTTTATGGAATCATCGTGGTATTACGCCCGTTACTGTAGCCCTCACGCAGACGAAATGTTAGATCCTGCTAAAGCTAACTACTGGTTACCAGTAGATCAGTACATTGGCGGTATCGAACACGCTTGTATGCATTTATTGTATTTCCGCTTTTTCCATAAGTTGCTACGTGATGCTGGCTTAGTCAACAGTGATGAGCCCGCAAAGCAATTACTGACTCAAGGCATGGTATTAGCAGATGCTTATTACTACACCAACGAAAAAGGTGCCCGAGTTTGGGTATCACCTTTAGAAGTGACTGTGGTAGAAAAAGACGACAAAGGCCGCATTATTAAAGCGATAGACAATCAAGGTCATGAACTGGTTTACACTGGTATGAGTAAGATGTCTAAATCGAAAAATAACGGTATCGATCCACAAGTTATGGTTGAAAAGTACGGTGCTGATACCGTACGTTTATTCATGATGTTTGCCTCGCCACCAGAATTAACCCTGGAATGGCAAGAGTCTGGCGTTGAAGGAGCACATCGCTTCATTAAACGTTTCTGGAAATTGGCTAGCGATCATGTTGCTGCAGGTAAAACTGACCCATTAGATACCAGCAAATTAAATGCCGATCAAAAAGCATTGCGCCGTGAATTACATAAGACCATTGCCAAAGTCAGCGATGACATTGCACGTCGTCAAATGTTTAACACCGCTGTAGCCTCAGTAATGGAACTAATGAACCATTTACTGAAAGCCTCACAAGAAACGGCTCAAGATCGAGCATTACTTGCTGAAGCTTTGTCTGCAGTAACGCGTTTGCTTTACCCTATTGTTCCGCATATGACGTTTACGTTATGGAATGAGCTAGGTAACGAAGGTGATATTGAAGATAGCCGTTGGCCTGAAGTCGATGAGTCTGCGTTAGTCGAAGACAGCAAGCTCATTGTGGTACAAGTAAACGGAAAGGTTCGCGCAAAAATTACTGTTGCTGCTGATGCATCAAAAGAAGATGTAGAAGCATTAGGCATGAGTGATGAGCACGTACAAAAACACACTGAAGGGTTAACGGTTCGTAAAGTCATTTACGTGCCCGGCAAACTATTAAGTATTGTTGCTAACTAAGTTGTCTTAATGAGGAGGCTCGTCAGCCTCCGAAATTAGGGTGATAACGTTAACGCTTCAGTGTTATAACTTACCGCGGGTACACCGCGGTAAGTTATTTATTTAACCATGCAAATAAACAAGGATGCCTCCCCTCACTATGCTAGCCAAAAAAATCTGTTTAGCCATAATGACATTGGTGCTACTGACCACTGCAGGATGCGGCTTCAAACTCCAACGCAGTTACTCCATCCCTGCCGAATTGGCCGAATTGCATTTAAGCAGCAGCGATGAATACAGTGAGTTAACTCGCTTAGTTCGTGACAGATTACGGATCAACCGTATAAGCCTTGTCGATGCAGCAGAAAAAACACCGACATTACGGTTAATTAACGACTCACTGGAACGTGCCACATTGTCACTTTATCCCACTGGAAATGTCGCAGAATATGAGCTGATCTACTTAGTGCATTATTCGGTCACTTTACCAGGACAAGAGCCACAAAATTTTGATACTGAAATCCGTCGAGATTATCAAGACGATCCTCGTACTGCATTAGCAAAAAGCCGTGAAATGGAGTTGTTGGTTAAAGAAATGCGCGTACAGGCAGCCGATTATATTATCCAAACTCTGGCGTCAATCGGGGCAGAGTAATGCGGGTTTATCCTGATCAACTCAAACAACATCTCAAACCGCTACCTCAATGTTTTTTACTGTTTGGTGATGACCCATGGTTAATCGAAAACAGTAAACAATTGATCCTCAACGCCGCTAAAAAACAAGGCTTTGAAGAGCGTGTACAGTTAAGCCAAGAAACCGGTTTTAACTGGGGAGATTTAGTCCAAGAATGGCAAGCAATGAGCTTATTTGCCAGTAGGCGGATTATTGAGTTAACCCTGCCGCAAGGCAAACCTGGCATGGAAGGCGCTGCAGCATTTCAAACGCTGTTGCAACACCCTAATCCTGATATGTTATTGATTATTCAAGGCCCCAAAGCCAGTGCAGAGCAAACCAATAGCAAATGGTTTAAATCACTCGATGCCAAAGGTATATACCTACCCTGCACCACGCCTGAAGGTAAACAGTTTGAACGCTGGTTAGACAGTCGTATTTCTCATTATGAACTCACGGTTCACCATGATGCCAAAGCCATGTTGTTTACCCTATTTGAAGGTAACTTATTGGCGGCTGAACAAGCGATGCAATTGTTACAACTGCTCAGCCCTAAGCAAAATATTGCCCCAGAACAACTCAGTGAATATTTCGAAGACCAATCTCGTTTCAGTGTGTTTCAACTTTGTGATGCCATTCTAGGTAATCATCAAAAACATGCGCAACATATGTTGGCTCAATTGCAGGCTGAAGGCACTGCTATGCCCATTTTAATGTGGGCTTTATTCAAAGAGATAAATTTGCTGCTCACCTTGAAACTGGCCGTTCATAATGGCGAGCAACTCAGTAAACTGTGGGGCCAGCACCGGATTTGGGATAAGCGTAAACCACTCTATCAAGCTGCAATAACGCGATTAGATTTAGATCATATCGAACATATGCTCGCGTTTGCGTCTAAATTAGAATTAAATCTAAAACAAAAAGGGCTTGAAGATTGGATTGGTCTCAGCCATCTTTGCATTTTATTTGATCCACGAGCACATAACCGTTTAGCTCATATTGAATTAACTGACTGAGACAAAAAGTAAGGACAGCGAATGCGTATCGGTATTTTGGGTGGCACGTTCGACCCTATCCATCTAGGACATATCAATCCTGCACTAGATGTAAAACAGCAACTTCATTTAGACCAGATTTGGCTAATGCCCAATCATATACCTCCGCATAAAAATACTACCGTAGTCAGTACTCATCACCGGCTTGAAATGGTGAAGTTAGTTTGCCAGCAATACCCAGAATTTAAGCTATGTGATATCGAAATCAATCGCGACACCCCCTCTTACAGTGTCACTACGCTCACATTACTCACCCAACAATATCCTGATGATGAATTCTTTTTCATTATGGGCATGGACTCATTTGTTCAATTACCATTGTGGTATCAATGGCAATCATTGTTTAATCTGTGCCATATTGCGTTGTGTCAACGCCCTGGTTGGGCAATGGACACCCACAGCGAAATGACCAAGCAATTATTATTCAGACAAGCAACCGCAGACTATCTCGACTCGCCTTTTCATGCTAAAAATGGAAGAATATTCAGCATAAACAGCCAGTTAGTTGATATATCCTCAACTGAAATACGTCAGAAATTAGCTCAAAATATTGATATCAGCACGGTTTTACCCCAAACAACAACTGAATACATTCATCAACATCAGCTCTATCGCTAACACTGCAAACCGCACAGCAGTTAACTCAATTTTTATGATTGTTGGTTAACTCTGCATCGGACACAAAATTAAATCTATCGCTGTTTAGCCATGCTTAATTGCGCATCAACAGTGAATTTGAGTATAATACTCCGTTAATTTTTACTTATGAGGTACTTCGAGTGCAAGGCACCGAACTAAAAGATTTCGTTATCGACAAAGTCGATGATTTAAAAGCAAAAAATATTACTGTTATAGATGTATCTAAGCGGTCAACCATTACCGACACTATGATCATTTGTACTGGTACATCAAAAACACACGTTCGATCTATTGGTGAGCACGTAATCGTGTCAGCAAAAAATGCTGGCGTGCAACCTCTTGGGGTCGAAGGTCGTGACAGCAGTGAATGGGTATTAGTTGATTTAGGCTCAGTGATTTTGCATGTGATGCAAGAACAAACTCGTGATTACTACGAGCTTGAAAAACTTTGGTCTGAACACAGCGTCTAATGAAGTTACAGCTTATTGCCGTTGGCACCAAAATGCCCGATTGGGTAACCCGAGGCTTCGAAGAATACCAACGCCGTTTCCCTAGAGATATGGCTTTGGAACTCATCGAAATCCCAGCAGGGAAACGCGGGAAAAATGCTGATATCGCCCGAATTTTACATAGGGAAGGCGAATTAATGCTAGCGGCAGTAGCAAAAGGTAACCACATTGTCAGCCTAGATTTACCCGGTAAAAACTGGACAACACCAGAACTTGCCGAGCAAATGACAAAGTGGCAACTCGATGGTAGAGATGTCAGCTTACTTATTGGTGGCCCAGAAGGACTTTCACCTGCTTGTAAAGAGGCGGCCAACCAAAGCTGGTGTTTATCTGCCCTGACCTTACCTCACCCTTTGGTTAGGGTTATTGTGGCAGAAAGCCTATATCGAGCTTGGAGCGTCAATAACAATCATCCGTATCACAGAGAATAAACTCAGTCGCATGAATAACTAAGCTTATCGATAATGATTATCATGCAACTCTTTTTTTCATGTTCATCAGCTGATACTGTGACCTTCTATAATTCAACCTTCCATTTGGTAAAGACGGGGATAGCATAAGTGTCGCCAAATAAGCGCATTACCATGCATGATCACGCCGCAGAGGCCGCGCTATTTAAACGCCGTGCATTATTCACTTTTATTTGCGTATTCTTTCTACTCTGCATCTTATTTTCGAATCTTTATCATCTTCAAGTTGTCTCTTACAAAGACTATGAAACTCGTTCAAATGATAACCGTATCCGTGTGGTTCCGACTCCGCCTAGCAGAGGGTTAATTTATGACCGTCATGGCGTACTATTGGCCGAAAACCAACCTTATTATTCTTTAGAACTTATTCCAGAAAAAGTCGATGACATTACCGCGACTTTGGACGAGCTTAATACCTTCATTGAACTCTCAGAAGATGAGCGCGAAAGCATCACTGAAACCTTAAAGTTTCATCGCCGGTTTAAGCCGTTAACCATTAAAAGTAAATTAACCGACGAACAAGTCGCCATCTTTAGTGTTAATCAATATAAATTTCCTGGTATTTATGTTGAAGCTGGTCTTAAGCGTCATTATCCCTTTAATGCGCTAATGACTCATGTATTGGGTTATGTCGGCAAAATTAATAGCCGAGATAAAGCCTTACTTGAAAAAAGCAGTCAGTGGAAAAACTATGCTGCAACCAAAGATATTGGTAAGCAAGGTATTGAAAAATTTTATGAAAGTTTACTTCATGGTACCCCTGGTCACCTCGAAGAAGAGGTCAATAATCGTGGCAGAGTGATCCGCACGCTTAAAGTGACTCCGCCAACACCAGGACAAGATATCTATCTCACGTTAGATCTCAAACTACAGCAGAAGGCCATGGAGCTTTTAGATGGCCGCAAAGGCTCCGTTGTGGCTATAGATCCTAGAGATGGCGGTGTTTTAGCCATGATTTCAAGCCCATCATATGACCCAAACCCCTTTGTTCACGGCATTAGTTCTAAAGCTTATAATGAGCTGTTAAACGATAAGTCGCGGCCATTAATAAATCGTTCAACCCAAGGGCAATACTCTCCAGCGTCAACCATCAAACCGCATGTGGCATTACTTGGGTTAGAAGAAAAAATCATTAGCGAACGCACGCGGATTTGGGATCCAGGCTATTGGCAAATGCCAGGCGTCGATCGCAAATGGGGCGACTGGAAAAAATGGGGCCATGGCTGGGTAGATATCTATCATGCCATTGTCGACTCTTGTGATATTTTCTTTTATGACCTCGTCTATAAAGTTGGCATCGATAGAATGGCCATATTTATGGATCGCTTTGGTTTTGGCAAAAGTACTGGCATTGATATTTTTGAAGAATCAGATGGCGTAATGCCATCTCGAGACTGGAAAAGAATGCGTTATAACCAACCTTGGTATAACGGCGATACAATTTCGGTCGGTATTGGCCAAGGATATTGGACCACTACTCCTCTACAGCTTGCTAATGCGGTGACTATCATGGCAAATAAAGGCAAGCGCTTTACGCCTCATCTATTAAAATCATTTAAAAATAGTACCGTTAAAATTGATTCGCCGATTGATGAGCAAGTACCAATAGAGCTTAAAGACCCTCGTAATTGGGACATCATCAATGAAGCTATGCGCCAAACGGCTGATAAATCTCGCTTTACCGATGCTACCTATACTGCAGCAATGAAAACGGGTACTGCACAGGTATTTAGCGTAGCTAAAGATCAAAAATATAATGCCAACACTATCGCAGAACACTTACGCGATAATGCATTAGTTGTTGCTTACGCTCCTTACGAAAACCCTCGTATTGTTTTGGCTGTGGTATTAGAAAACGCCGGCTGGGGTGGCGCCAATGCTGGCCCGCTAGCTCGAGCCTTGCTCGATGAGTATATTTTACGAGACGAATGGGCGGTAAAACCGTGAATAATCATGCATATCAAAAATCGTTTTGGCAAAAAATACACTTAGATGTGCCATTACTCATCGGCATCGTTATCTTAATGAGCTTTGGCCTTTTTGTGATTTATTCTGCCAGTGGCGAAGACCCTGCGATGATGGAGCGTCAACTGGTGCGTATGGCGTTGTCGTTAGGCGTCATGTTTTGCTTTGCACAAATCAATCCTGAAATACTCAGGCGTTGGGCTTTGCCTATTTATCTTGCTGGGGTAGCGTTACTCATCGGTGTTGAACTGTTCGGCACCATTAATAAAGGTGCCCAGCGCTGGCTAAACTTAGGATTTATGGAATTCCAACCATCGGAACTCATCAAACTAGCCTTCCCCATCACCATGGCGTGGTATATCAGTAAGTTCCCGCTGCCACCCAAAAAGCGATATCTGGCCGGTGGCGTTATTATTCTACTTATTCCAACATTACTCATTGCTAAACAACCTGACTTAGGCACCTCTATTTTGGTCGCAGCTTCTGGAGTATTTGTGTTGTTTTTATCTGGCATGAGCTGGCTAATTGTCGGCGGCTTTGTTACTGCGATTTTGATCTTTTTACCCGTATTGTGGTTTTTCTTGATGCACGATTATCAGCGTACTCGAGTATTAACCTTGTTTAATCCAGAACAAGATCCTCTCGGCGCGGGTTATCATATTATCCAGTCGAAAATTGCCATTGGTTCTGGTGGACTTTGGGGTAAAGGTTGGCTTGATGGGACTCAATCACAATTAGAGTTTTTACCTGAGCGACATACCGACTTTATCTTTGCAGTGATCGGAGAAGAGTTCGGATTAATTGGCAGTTTAGTGTTACTGGCAATGTATTTATTTGTCATTGGCAGGGGTCTGGTTATCGCTTCACGAGCACAGACCAGTTTTGCACGCTTATTGGCCGGAAGTATCACCCTAACGTTTTTTGTCTATGTTTTTGTTAACATCGGCATGGTATCAGGCATTCTACCTGTGGTTGGTGTACCTTTACCGCTAATCAGTTATGGTGGAACCTCAATGCTGACCTTAATGACAGGTTTTGGTATTTTAATGAGTATTCACACCCACAGACGATTTGTCGATAGATAGGATTAACGTTAACCATGACAAAAATAACCGTTCAAATCGCCAGCTTAGCATTACTTATGAGTGCTGTTTTTGACGCAAATGCAGTGACCGAAACTGATACTCAAGCGTTACAGAAAACCTTTATTGCCGAACAAGTAAAACAAGGATTTAAGCAACAAGAAGTCGAGCAGTTTTTAGCATCGTCAAGCTTCGACCAAACCATTATTGACGCGATATCAAAACCTTGGGAAGCGAAACCTTGGCACCAATATTATCCTATTTTTTTGACCGAAAAACGGTTGCAAAAAGGGCTAGAGTTTTGGCAAGAAAACCAGCAAACCATCGATAAAGCAGCCAAGCAATTTAACGTCGATCCACAAATTATAGTGGCGATCATTGGCATTGAAACATTCTATGGTGGTTACTTAGGCAATTATCGTGTGCAAGATGCCCTGTACACGCTGGGCTTTCATTACCCACCACGGGCAACGTTCTTTCGCAGTGAATATGCCAATTTAATGTCATTGATTAAAGAAGAAAAACTCGATAATGACACCTTAAAAGGCTCATATGCTGGAGCAATGGGTTACGGTCAATTCATTCCATCTAGCTACCGCCATTACGCTGTGGATTTTGATGGTGACGGTCGACGAGATTTATTAACCAGCAAAGCTGATGCAATTGGCAGTGTAGCTAACTATTTTCATCAACACGGTTGGCAAAAAGGCCAACCTGTAGCGTTATTGCTAAATCACACCTCAAGCACGGCCCCTAAAGCGAAGGTATGGACCAAAGAAAAGCTTCACTATAAGGTATCAGACATTCTTAGCCCATCATTAAGCTTGGCAGATAATCAAGATATGGATGCGTCACAAGCGGCATTGTTAATTAAACTAGATCAAGCTGAAAGCACTGAATACTGGCTCGGGCTTAAAAACTTTTATGTGATTACTCGCTATAATCGCAGCCCATTATATGCCATGGCGGTTTATCAGTTTAGCCAACAACTTAACGCTCATCATAAATCGGTAAATCAACATGGTCATTAATTACCGTTTAATCTTATTAATCATGTTGAGCAGTATCTTTCTCATTAGCTGCTCGTCAAATGATGCTAAAAAGACCTCTTCAGGGAAAAAAAGCCGCTATCAAATGGCTAACGATCGTTATCCTGATGATGCACCAGATGTGAGCTTGGTTAAAAACGCCCAACCTAAATACGAACCTTATAGCAGACAAGGTAATCGTAACTACACCGTATTAGGCAAAAGCTATCAAGTACTCGACAGCGGAAAGGGATTTAAAGAGCAAGGTCATGCATCATGGTATGGTTCAAAGTTTCATGGTCATTTAACCTCTAATGGCGAAACTTATGATATGTACACTATGTCTGCCGCGCATAAAAACCTGCCCTTACCCAGTTATGTCAAAGTGACCAATTTAGACAACAATAAACAAATTATTGTTAGGGTAAATGACCGCGGACCGTTTCATCATGGTCGAGTGATTGATCTATCTTATGCCGCTGCTTACCACTTAGGCATGCTGGCCAGAGGAACCGCAAAAGTCGCCATTGAAACCGTTTACATTCCCTCACCAGAAGAGCGAGTAATAAGCGATTTAAAAGATGATGATAATCACTTTATTCAAGTTGCAGCGTCGCAAGATAAACTGCGTATTAATATGTTAGCCAAACAGTTAGAAACCAAATACGCCGTTAATTCTCGCGTGACATCTATAAATGGCATGCACAGATTACAGTTGGGCCCGATCAGACAAATTCATCTAACCAATAAATTGCTCGATCGTGTGCAAACAGATGGTTATCCACAAAGCTTTATCGTACCGTAAGCCATAATACTGGTGATAAAGAGTAACATTAAGGTTCATTTACATTGGATGAATGAACCTTAATGCGAAATGACTGCCTACTAATGTATAATCGAAAAATTATACCAATCGATCTTTGTCTTTTCTTCGACTAACTAGAGACGTGCTAACTTCATGATGACTTCCAAAACCGCTCAATTAACAACGATGCTCTTTGCATCAGTTGTCTGTTTTTCTTCAATCGCAGCAACGCCACAACCAGATATACGTCCTACACCCAATCGCGCACCTATGGTGACACCTGATGCGCCGAGTGTTGCCGCTAAAGCTTACGTGCTAATGGATTATAATTCTGGCAGAGTCATTGCTGAAGAAAATGCCTACGAAAGTTTAAACCCAGCAAGTCTGACAAAAATGATGACCAGTTATGTTATTGGCCATGAAATCCGTGTCGGTAATATTTCATTAGATGATGATGTAGCCATTACCAAGAACGCGTGGGCAAAGAATTTCCCTGACTCATCTAAAATGTTCATTGAAGTGGGTAAAACCGTCAAAGTACACGACTTAAACCGCGGTATTATTATCCAATCGGGTAATGATGCTTGTGTTGCTATGGCTGAGCACATTGCTGGTACAGAAGGTGCATTCGTTGATTTAATGAATTCATGGGCCAAGCAATTAGGCATGAAGGATAGCTACTTTGAAAACTCTCATGGTTTAGACTCAGAAAATCATAAAACGACAGCTTATGATATGGCCATTTTAGGTGCAGCGCTGATCCGTGATGTACCTGAAGAATATAAAGTGTATTCAGAGAAGTCTTTTACCTATAACGGCATTAAGCAATATAACCGTAATGGCTTGTTATGGGATAAAAGCTTAAACGTTGATGGTATTAAAACTGGCCATACATCAGGTGCAGGCTACAACCTAGTATCTTCAGGCACCAGCGAAGGCATGCGTCTTATTAGCGTTGTGATGGGCACATCGAGTGAATCTGCACGTAAAGCTGAGAGTAAGAAACTACTCAACTATGGTTTCCGTTTTTTCGAAACTATTACACCATACAAAGCTGGCGATACCTTCGTAACTCAACAAATTTGGTATGGCGATAGAGAAACAGTTGATCTCGGTGTGATGACTGATACCCCTATTACTATTAGCCGTGGTAAAGCAAAAGATTTACAAGCTAACTTTGAATTAACTAAGCCACTAACAGCACCACTTGCTAAAGGCGAAACCGTCGGTCGCGTCTTTTTCCAGCTTGATGGAAAAGACATTGCTCAGTTCCCGCTAGTAACATTGAATGAAGTTCAAGAAGGCGGTATGTTCAGTAAGTTAATGGATTACTTTAAACAAATGTTTGCCAGTTGGTTTGAGTAATTATTCAGATTGACATGATTCACTAATGAAACTATTAGTGAATCAACTAATTAAAGCCGCCTAATCAGCGGCTTTAACTTTTTAAGATCTACCGGGCTTGAATCGGGTATAATTGCCACCATATTAGTAACACCAAAAACAGAATCGAGTAAGTTAATGTTAAATACAACGTTTGACCAAGTGATGGAATTTCCTAATTCGTGCCCTTTCAAAGTGATTGGTGATGCTGACGATACCTTAGCCGATCGTGTTGTTGCTGTAGCGCAACAACTTGCTCCCGGTGATTATGTTCCAAGCGTTAAGGCATCAAGTAAAGGCAGTTACTATTCAGTGACCATCCGTATTACTGTTACCAGCAAAGAACATATTGAAAAAGCGTATATTGATCTTGCCGCTATTGAAGGTGTAAAACGCGTACTGTAAGAGCCTAAAGAGTCATCTTTACTCATAAACTTGAGTATAATACTCAAGAATTCATCCATTGACTCGATGGACACACACAATTTATCTGGGGGAGACGTTGCCCTTGCAAGCACAAACACTGCACATCCGCCATCTTGGCATGCAAGACTATGAATCGACATGGCATGCAATGCAGGAATATACTGACACTCGCGATAGCGACAGCCAAGATGAACTTTGGATTGTTGAGCATCAACCAGTATTTACCCAAGGCCAAGCAGGTAAAAGCGAGCATATACTCAACCCTGGTAATATTCCGGTTATTCAAGTCGATCGTGGTGGCCAAGTTACTTATCACGGCCCAGGACAATTAGTGGTTTATCCACTTATCGACATCAAACGTAATAAACTAGGCGTTCGTCAGTTAGTGAACAATATTGAGCAAAGTATTATTGACATGCTCGCTTGTTACGCTATTAATGCTTACGCAAAAGCTGACGCTCCTGGTGTTTATGTAACAGAACGAAAAATTGCCTCTTTAGGATTACGCATCCGTAAAGGTTGCTCTTTTCACGGCTTAGCATTAAATGTCGATATGGACTTAGCCCCGTTTCAGCGTATCAATCCTTGCGGATATGCGGGTTTAGAAATGGTGCAATGTAAAGCATTAGGTGGTCCACAAACTGTGCTTGAAGCTGGCGATAAATTAATCCAAACCTTTAGCCAAATTATGGGCTACCAACAACTTGTACATCATCAAGGATTAGCAGAATAATGAATAGGCCTGAAAGATTACAACCAGGTGTCAAATTACGTGATGCCGATAAAGTCGCACGAATTCCTGTAAAAGTCGTGCCATCAGAGCGCGAAACTATGCTGCGTAAACCGGATTGGTTACGAGTAAAATTACCCGCGTCAAATCAACGTATTCTCGAGATAAAAGCGGCATTACGTAAAAACGGATTACACTCAGTTTGCGAAGAAGCCTCTTGCCCAAACTTAGCAGAATGTTTTAACCACGGCACAGCAACCTTTATGATCTTAGGTGCAATCTGTACCCGTCGTTGCCCTTTTTGTGATGTGGCCCATGGTCGCCCACTCAAAGCGGATTCTGACGAGCCTAAAAAACTGGCTCAAACGATTAAAGACATGAAGTTAAAGTATGTGGTGATTACTTCTGTTGACCGTGATGATTTACGTGATGGTGGTGCACAGCATTTCGCTGACTGTATTCGCGAAATTCGTTTATTAAACCCTGAAATCAAGATTGAAACTCTGGTTCCTGATTTCCGAGGTCGTATCGATGCCGCTTTAGATATTTTAGCGACCGAGCCTCCTGATGTATTTAATCACAACCTTGAGACGGCTCCAGCTCATTACCGCAAAGCACGTCCAGGCGCTAACTATCAGTGGTCATTAGATCTACTTAAACGCTTTAAAGAGCGTCACCCAACGATCCCGACTAAGTCTGGTTTAATGATGGGTCTAGGTGAAACTAACGAAGAAATAGCCGAAGTATTACGAGATTTACGCGCCCACAACGTGGAAATGCTCACGCTTGGTCAATACTTACAACCATCTAAATTCCACCTACCTGTTGAACGCTATGTTCCACCTGCCGAATTTGATGAATTGAAAGCCTTAGCTGATGAACTTGGTTTCACTCATGCAGCCTGTGGCCCACTTGTTCGTTCAAGCTACCACGCAGACTTACAAGCTCAAGGTAAAGAAGTTAAGTAATCTTACTTCGCCCGAATAAAAAACAGCGCTCTATATAGTGCTGTTTTTTATTTTTATTCGGTCGAATCAGACTAAAAAATTAACTCAACAATAAGTCCATTAAAATGGCATCTTCATAACCATCATCGGTAGGGTAATAGTTTTTACGCCTGCCTGATTCAATAAAACCGACTTTCTCATATAAGTATTTTGCCGCCTCATTTGACTGACGAACTTCTAACATCAGCACAACTGCACCCGCATCCTTCGCATCATGAATCAGTTGCTGCATCAGTAACGAACCAAAACCTAAACCTTGTTTATCTGGTGCGACACAAATATCGAGTAAAGTCACCTCATCAATAATCTGCTGCACTATCGCAAAAGCAAACAAATCATCTTGCTGCTTAATGCCAAATACGCGATATAAAGGCCCAAAACACTCCTTTAAGCCAGTTTCTGACCAAGGATGAGTATGAGCTTGATTTTCAATACTCGCCATTGCAGTAACATGCTCAACGCCAAGGGGGACAATTAAGTGACCATCAGTGTTGTTCATTGGTCAGGCCTTTACTTAATTGCTGGGTTTTGTCTAAATGTTGAGAAATTTGCTGCCATAAATGACGTTTTTCATCCACAAGTGCATGAAGGTCTGTTAGCGGCGCACTTACAACCCAAGCAACACGAGGACGAACTTTTGTCTTACGCATATCCCATATCACCTGTGGTCCTTTGATCATTTCACAATCAAACTCGCACTGTTCAATATCAACGTTTAATAAACGCAATACATCATGGATAAACGTTTGATCAGATAAATCGGCATCGAGATCATGCAACACTAAGTAAGGCTTTAACGGTTTATCAGCACTGAGCCAGCGAGTAATATTCATCGCATCTAAAAAAGCAGATTTATCCATCGAACTCTCAAAAACAAGGATACTTCAACAAGCATAACAGTTAACTAAATAAGGTTGTAAGCTAATTTAACCAAAAAACTAAGCCTTATTTGTCGCAAGGCTTAAAACGACAAAATCACAGTCATAGGGAATTTAATGAATGCTTGAATTGCCGAAAAATAGTAAACCAAACATTTTCGATTATAAAATATGACTTATGACGACAAAATACTAGCTAACCTGAGATCGGTTTAAGCCATAACAACAATAGCGCCAAACTCAGCATTCGTAATATTGAGTTGTGGCTTAGTTTCTTTCAGTTGATAGGCAATCAATCCGGCTATCATATTCAACATAAAACCATGCACGCTTCGATGTCTTGTATGCTCTATTTGTGAAATATTTTTTAGCTAGTCATTGATGGTTTCAATGATAAATCGACGTGAAAGCATCGCTCTATCCCATAGGGATAATGCTTTAGCTTTCATGTTTTTACGGACATTATTGACGATCGTAACACCTTGTTCGAGTAAGTCGCTCGCCAGTGCTTTGCTAATGTAGCCTTTGTCGGCATAAAGTTTATCCATTGAGTTAACCACCATCCCCGAAACAGGCTGAGTGTCATGCACATTCGCGGGCGTTATTTTGGCGGCTACAATGCCGCCTTTGTGATTAACAATTAGGTGAAGTTTAAACCCGTAGAACCATCCCATCGAGCCTTTTCCTCGGCTAGCGAGGCCCGATAAACTTTTATGCCTTGGAATTCGTAAGTTGTGACAGACCTTGATACTCGTTGAATCAATAAACTCAATCCCTGTTGGCTGACTTCTTATAGTACAAAAAATAGCTGCACAATGGCACGACAGTCGTGGGCATTAGTTCCAAAAAGCGACTGTAACTGAGCAAATGTGGAAAATCAGATTTAAAGAATCGAGCAAGATAACCAGTATAAAAGTTCTTGAAGTCACGGTGGTGGGATGTATGGAAGAGTATGATAATGGTCATTATTTCGCTCATGTCCATTCGATTTGAGCGCTGACGTTTTCGTGTGCCGTCAGTCAGGCATTGTGTATTCCATTGCGGAATGAATACAGCACAAAAATCATCGACATCACAAAATATATCCACTAAATTATTCATACGCCCTCTGCATGATTAAATCCTTCTTGGTCGAAAGATCTGATCGTAAAGAGGGCGTTTAGTTCAATTCTTATCCCGAGTTCAGGTTAGCTAGCATAAGATGTCAAAATGAGTGTTTCACATTAAGAAACGAAATCGACTATGTAGCTTGTTTGATCGAAGAGAAAACAAATATGGATTGTCTGTATGAAAGTAAATGAGAGACATTGTGAATAGTACAAAAGACAAAGGCCTAGCATTTTTGCTAGGCCTTCTAAATTTGGCAGGGGTGGCAAGACTCGAACTCGCAACCATCGGTTTTGGAGACCGCTGTTCTACCAATTGGAACTACACCCCTGTTGACGAGGGGCATTATGCTAAAAGCCCCTCCAAAGGTAAAGTACTTTTTTAAATAAAGCGCTCAATTGCAGTTTTTTCAAACAAGTTAGCTAATCTAATCGATTAATGAGTAGATTATGCATTTATAAAATGGCTCGGACATTGGTTAATTTCTACGATCTCATGGTTAAGTGTAGAAACTGATAGTCCAAATATGGAAGTCGACAACAAGAACACAATTACGTTCAATGGATAATCTGATCTGAAATTTAGAATCGAATCATTGAACAATCGAGCAAAAATAACCTAGTCAGTTCCATAATAATAAGCGCAATAGGTAATAATAATCGCACCTATTAATCCTATAGAGAGGGGGATAAACCTGCTCTGTATTCTCATCTATTGTGGCTTAATGAATCTGTACACCGATTGAGGTAAAATCCCCTTAAGATAAAACGGTGTAAAAAGTAATGAAGACTCAACCAACTTACTCAACAGAATTTAGAATAGATACCGCTAACCTTGTGATTAAACAAGGTTACACCATCCGAGAAGCTTGTGATGCAACCGGCGTAGGCCCGACAGCGATTAGACGTTGGGTAACCCAGCTAAGACAAGAATTTGAAGGTATTACTCCATCAGCTAATGCCATCACTCCCGAACAAAAACGAATTCAAGAGCTTGAAGCGCAAATTAAGAAAATTGAATGGGAGAAAGATATCTTAAAAAAGGCTACCGCTCTCTTAATGCAAGACAACATCAAACGATAGCATTAATTGAATTGTTATCGAGAGAGCAGAACATCGTCAAACAGCTTTGTCATTTGTTTGAAATACCACGTAGCAGCTACCATTATCATCTCAAACATCGTGGATTAGTGAAGCCTGAACGTGAGAAGCTGCGCCAGCAAGCGATTGCAATCCACCGTGATAGTCGTGGCTCTGCAGGGGCAAGAACGATAGCAGGCCAGCTTAATCAACTGGGTGAAAATGTTGGCCGTTAGTTTAATGAGAGATGCAGGGCTAATCAGTAACCAACCCAGAAAGCATCGTTACAAGATAGCAAATGATGAATCTAAAATAGCCCCTAATTTGTTAAAGCGGCAGTTTAACGTTGAAGCAATAAATCAGGTGTGGTGACGTGACCTATGTTTGGTCAGGAACCAAATGGCTCTATTTAGCCGTGGTAATGGATTTGTATGCGAGAAAAGTGGTGGGTTGGGCTTGCTCTGACAGCCCGAATACCGTTTGACTTGTGCAGCATTAAGAATGGCATTTGAAAGTCGTGGACGGCCCCAAAACCTGATGTTTCATTCTGACCAAGGTTGCCATTACAGTAGTCTTCAATATCGACAAATGCTGTGGAAATATCAAATAACGCAGAGTATGAGTCGACGAGG
>NZ_JBEOPJ010000030.1:0-29242 GCF_040309945.1 Shewanella sp. AC34-MNA-CIBAN-0136
CATGACAGCAGTTTGTCGAATATGCCCATGCGTCCCCTTCGGGGATAAAAGAGTAGGTCATTTCCAGGCGCCTAATTGACTTTAGAGAGTCGCGAAACAGCCCGCTATCATATAGCGGGCTGTTTTGTGTAAAAAACAATATGTAGCCCTTAACTCTCCATAATGACCGCAATCAAAGAGCTCGCTTATTTCGATGGCATTAATTAAATGGCTATTTAATATAAGCAACTTTATGAAATCAACAATACCACTCAATACACTCAATAAGGTGGCGTTGTTTAAGATTCTCTCTGACAGTGTTACGCGTTATTTATTTTTTGCTTTAGGTCATAAGCATCGTCGGTAACAACACGTTCAAGTACTTCAATTCGTTGACGCAGGGCGTTAATTTCATCATGCAGTGCTTTATTGTTAGTTTCTTGTTCTGCAGTCGTATGCGATTGTCTTTGCTTCAGCTTCATGATAGTGACAATAAAGCTGCCTAAAATGGCCAGAATAGGAATTAATAATGCCAATGTTGGTGGGTTCATAATGTGTCCTTAATTGTTTCTATTTATTGTGACGTTTTCAAGCAGAAATACTAGTGACAAAAGTCATCATTGTGAAATGATCTCCAACTTATTCATTATGTTATAAATTAGTTGTTATCTTAATTATTGATTATAAAGTCTATTTTTTATTTTAGGTTATTAGTAACTCACTTTTTTATCCATTGCACTTGATATAGCGCCAGTGGTCCATATATCTAATTCTGTAGCAGGAGCGAATCATGAAATGCTCGATCGAGGTTTCAGTAAACTTGCTACCACAGTGCCGTAAGGGCTGTGAAAACTAAACACCACAAACAGACTGTGGTCATTTTTACATATTGCTTTAGACAAGGGTATGAACATGCGTAATTTTAATATTTCTCCAGATTTAACACCTCTTTATCGTAGTGCTATCGGTTTTGATCGTTTAGCACAACTTGCTGAACATGCTGCAGCTAACAATAGCAACAGTGGTTATCCTCCTTATAATATTGAACTTTTAGGCGAGAATCGTTATCGGATAACGATGGCCGTCGCGGGTTTTTCTATGCCAGAACTCGATATTATGAGTGAAGGTGAAAAACTATTAGTAAAAGGTAATAAGACAGCTACAAGTGATGAACGTAAATATTTGCATCAAGGGATTGCTGAGCGTGGTTTTGAGCGCACTTTTCAATTAGCAGATCATGTACGAGTAATCGGTGCGGAATTAGAACACGGTTTATTAAATATTGATTTAGTACGTGAAATTCCAGAAGCAATGAAACCTCGTAAAATTGATATTGTTGCTACCAACACCCTTAGTTAAGGCGTTATTGTGAATTAATACGATTGATGGCTTAGGTGTTAATAGCATTTAAGCCATATTCTCAACCTTCTAGTTTATCTCCCCCCAATTTAGCCAATTGCTTACGCCTAGTTTGTTATCAAACTAGGTTTTTTTGTATTCATCATTTATTCAAAAGCACTGGGCCAGGGCCTTGATCTGCAAGAATATCGTTAGGATTATACAGTGGGCAATTTGTCATCGATAAACAACCGCAACCGATGCAACCTTCTAGTGAATCTTTCAATTTTTGCATTTGAGCGATCCGCAGCGTGAGTGATTTATTCCAAACATGTGATAATTCTGCCCAATCTTCTTTAGTTGCTGTTCGTTCATTGGGTAAAGCAGCAAAAGCCTGCTTTATATTATCCAACGATATCCCTAATTGTTGCGCAGCTTTGATGAGCGATATTCGCCTGATAACGTCTCGTGTATAACGACGTTGATTACCATTATTGCGCCAACTGCTGATGAGACCTTTTTGCTCATAAAAGTGAATCGCAGAGATATTTATTCCACAACGCTTAGCGACTTGGCCAACACTTAACTCAGTATCTACTGACATTCAACCTCCGAATTTTTTATCATTTTGGCAAAAATAGTACTTTACCTCAAGTTAACTTGAGGTATTAAGCTGTGTTGCATTAATCATAAGGAGATAAGTGATGCGATTAGAACATTTAAATCTAGTAGTTAATGACTTAGATGAATCATTAGTATTTTATAAAGCCGCCTTTCCACACTGGCGAGTGCGTGGTGGTGGTGAGTCAGTCTGGCATGATACGCCACGGAAATGGCTTCACTTTGGTGACGATTATCATTATTTATCGTTAAATGATTCTGGTAGCGGCGAGGTGCGCGATCTTAAAAGTAATGCATTGGGTTTGGCACATTTCGCTTACGTTGTGGACAATATTGATGCATTAGTTGCTAGGTTGTCACAAGCGGGTTTTGAGGTGGCGATTATGGGTAGACACGACCCTTTTTATAAAAGCCGTTACTTTATTGATCCGAACGGATTTGAAGTTGAGTTTGTTGAATACTCAACGGATATTCCTAGTGAACGAAATCAATACGGTGGTTAGTAACTTATCAATATGCACCATTGGGCTTATAGAGTAAGCCCAATGGTTTTGATCAAAATCGATTATCAACAAAAGCCATAGGTTAATAGCAGGTTAGCTAACTAAAGGTAGTGTGATAAGTCGCTGTTAGCGGTAAGCTCAACTTCTTGTTGTTTACCATGGAATAAGTAAGCCGCCTCTTTACCAATAAGGTGTAATTTATCGCCCTGGCGCCATAGGGCGCTACCTTCTTGGATTCCGATCACCGGTGTCAGTGGATCGACCATGGTAAACTCTAACAGTCGTTGCGCACGTGTTTCACCATTATGGCCTGGCATTTGGTAATTGGTGTAATGCGGATTTAATTGGAATGGCAATATACCCAATGCTGTAAACGAGGGCGGTTCGACAATTGGCATATCATTGGTGGTACGAATACTGGCTCCAGTAATGTTTGATCCCGCACTCCAACCCACATACGGCATGCCATTTTCTACTTTTTCACGAATTAAATGTAGCAAGTCGTAGCGATATAATTCGTTGAGCAATTGGAATGTATTGCCGCCACCAACCAAAATGCCTGCAGCATCTTGAATGGCTTGTTTTGGGTCTGCAAACTGATGAATACTACTAATGGTAATTGTTAGGGGTTCAAGTGCCGTTTGCACTTTTGTTAAATACTCATCATAACTTACACTGACGCCAGCATAAGGAATAAACAGCCATTGTTGTCCTGGTTGAGTGAGTGGACGAATAAGCTCAACGGTATGGCTTAGATATGTCGAATTACCGACCCGTGAGGCGCTCAACATTAATGCATTAATGGGCATAAAAAGTCCTTTTTGGTTTTAGTTTTTGACAGTTTATCAAAGATTAATCACTGCCGACACAGAGTTTGTTTTTGTAGTCTATTTTTCAGTTTCAATTAATCAATTCTCCCTAGACTCTGCTCGCGTGAATTTCAAGACGATGTTTTATCAAGTTAAAAAAGAGTCATAAATCTTTTTTAATATAACTAAGCTTGAATTTTCATTTTATGGACATATTATGTCTGTAGTAACAATCGTAAATCGGCACTTTTGCCATACAGGAGCTTAAATGAAGCGTATATTTTTGTTGATTGCAACCAACTTTGCCATCTTACTGGTTGCCTCAATTGTAATGTCTATTCTTGGGGTTAATACCTCAACGATGGGTGGACTGTTAGTATTTGCTGCCATTTTTGGTTTTGGTGGCTCGTTTATCAGTTTAGCCATTTCAAAATGGATGGCGAAGAAAACCATGGGCTGTGAAGTTATTACGCAACCACGTGACAGTATGGAACGTTGGTTAGTTGAAACGGTTGCACGCCAAGCTGAAAAGTCTGGTATTAAGATGCCTGAAGTGGCTATTTACCAGTCGCCAGAAATGAACGCATTTGCAACGGGTCCAAGTAAAAACAATGCGCTTGTTGCTGTGAGTTCTGGTTTGCTTTACGGTATGACTCAAGATGAAATTGAAGGTGTACTTGCACATGAAGTGAGCCACGTGGCGAACGGTGACATGGTGACATTAACCTTAATCCAAGGTGTGGTGAATACTTTTGTTATTTTTGCTGCGCGTGTTGTTGCTGGCATTATTAACAATTTTGTTTCCAGTAATGACGAAGAAGGTGAAGGCCTAGGTATGTTCGCCTACATGGCTGTAGTATTTGTACTTGATATGCTATTCGGTATTTTGGCATCGATTATCGTAGCTTACTTTTCACGTATTCGTGAGTTTAAAGCTGATGAAGGCGCGGCACGTTTAGCAGGCAAAAATAAAATGATTGCCGCATTAGAACGTTTACGTCAAGGGCCTGAATCTGGCGATCTGCCAGCACAAATGTCAGCCTTTGGTATTAATGGCAAACGTTCAATGGCTGAGTTAATGATGAGCCATCCTCCACTAGAGAAACGTATCGCTGCATTAAAAAACAGCTAGTATTCATGCGTTTATCATCATTTATAGTAAAGTTAAACTAAGGAGCCTTTTGGCTCCTTTTTTATTTATTGGGTTAGGTTATGATTGAATATGCCCTATTAATCGGGTAATTATAGTTAACTAATAGTATTAACCGCTCGAATCGATTGCATTTTGTTGTTTAATCACAGCGTATAGGATAGGTTCTGATGTATAGTTAGACTCGGCACTTATATTCATAACACTACTTGTTACAGTATTCATACATATTGAGTATGGCTCGTTTAACATGGTCTATTAAACATTATCAGGATCTTAATATGCTTAAAAAAGCTATTTCTCAAGTACAATTAAGAGAATGGCAGCTAGAAATAAATGATATTTCTGCCGAGTTTCGTCTTACCATCATGTTTTACCAAATTAATGCTGAAAACAGTATTGAAGCTATTTGTACCAGCCAAGGTATTGATGACAATACCCAGCGACAGCATCAAGATAGCTTGTTACAACATCTTAAAGCGGCAGATGCTCAAAGTGTCCAAACGGTAGACAAACATGTTACCGTTTATCATCAGCCTATTCGTTCATCTAAAGGTCATATCATCGGTGTGATCACCTTTAGTGACAAAGCTATCGAACCATCTCAGCAAACATTATTTAAGCCCTTGTCGGCAATGCAAACACGCATAGCGGATATGCTAAGTAATGCCATTCGTTATTATATCAATTCCTTAGCTGTTGATCCTAATGCATCTGAGTCTGTGTCGCTCGATGTTGATTTACAGTCATTTATTGATGCTTTTGATGAACATATGTGGGTTAAAGATGCTAACGGACACTATGTAGCGTGTAATAAAAGTGTTGAGCGAGCTTGGCGAAAGTCTACAGAACAAATTGTTGGCAAAACCGACTTTGACCTTTTTGATCAACGCACTGCAAATGAATTTATTGAGAGTGATAAATTAGCCATCAGTAACGGTTCGACTGTCGTGGTGTCTGAATGTGAAGAAGTTGATGTCAATTTTAATAAAGTCTGGCTCGAAACCATCAAAGCGCCCATTTATAATACCCAAGGTCAATTGACTGGTGTTATAGGGATGACACGTAACATTGCCAAACACAAAGAGGCGCAGGATCAACTCATATTAGCCGCCAATGTGTTTCAAAATGCAGTCGAAGGGGTAGTGATAACAGACAGTAATGGCAATATTACCGAAATTAACCAAGCGTTTACTGATATTACCGGTTACAGCCGCGAAGAGGTTATAGGCCAAAACCCTAGAATGCTGAGTTCAGGTCGCCATCCTAAAAGCTTTTTTGAACGATTGTGGAATACCTTATTAGTCCAAGGCAAATGGCATGGTGAAATTTGGAATCGCCGTAAGCATGGTGCTATTTTTCCGCAAGCGATAACCATCAGTGCTGTATTCGATAAACTCAATATCATTCAGTATTATGTTGCCGTATTTGCCGATATTTCAGCGCAAAAACAAAATGAAGAAAAGCTGAAAAACTTAGCCTATTTTGATCCGTTGACACAATTGCCTAATCGGATGCAATTTATGTCACTGCTAGAGCAAGAGGTAAATCACTCTCATCGGGCTAAAAAGCAGCTGGCTATTGTGTTTTTAGATATCGATTTCTTTAAGCACATTAACGACAGTTTAGGCCATGTTATTGGCGACGAAATTCTGGTTGAATTGGCTAAACGCTTATCTTACGCTTTATCTGATTTTGACGTATTAGCACGTTTAAGTGGTGATGAGTTTGTGGTCATGTTGCCGAGCATTATGGGAACTGATTCTGTAACGTCATCGGTTGACCGTATTCGCAGTGTATTTGAACGACCATTTATATTGGACAATACCCAATCTGTACGCCTTACCGCCAGTATGGGAGTGGCGATATACCCAAGTGATGGTGATGATCACGACAGCTTATTACGTAATGCCGACGCGGCTATGCACCGAGCCAAGTTAGATGGGCGAAATAATTATGCCTTTTATACTGAGTCGATGACCAAACAGGCTGTAGCGCAATTAAAACTGCAAACAGCATTGCACCAAGCGCTGGTGAATGAAGATTTTTATTTAGTTTATCAACCTAAGTTGAAACTGTCTGATCTGTCTCCTAGTGGCTTTGAAGCGTTAATTCGTTGGTCTGATCCTGTCTACGGCAATATCTCTCCAGCAGAGTTTATTCCATTAGCAGAGAAGATTGGTTTGATTTGGGATATAGGTTTGTGGGTATTAAAGGCCGCTTGTTTACAAGGGGTTGAATGGCTAACCCAAGGTAAAATGTTTGAACGCATTTCGGTAAATGTAGCCAGCTTACAGCTGCAAAGAAATGATTTTGTCGATAAAGTGCGCTCGATTTTATTGGAAACGGGATTACCGGCCAAACATTTGGAATTAGAAGTCACCGAGTCTTGCATGATGAATGATCCAGACGCGATTATTCGTGATTTGAAATTGCTTGGCGCCATGGGCATTGCCTTGAGTATTGACGATTTTGGTACCGGATACTCATCTCTCAATTATCTCAAAAAGTTACCAATTGATAAGTTGAAAATCGATCAATCTTTTGTACGTGATATCCCTCATGATGCAAATAACACTGCGATTGCTAAAGCGGTTATTGCACTGGGGCATGCATTGAATTTGCAGATTATTGCTGAAGGTGTGGAAACTATCGATCAAGCAGATTTTCTGCGGCTCAATGGCTGTGATTTGGTTCAAGGGTATTTGTACAGTAAACCGCGATTGCCACAAGATCTTAACGAGTTTTTACCGATATTCCATAACCGTATTAACCTGGCCACTGATATTAAATTAAAGTAAATAAAATAGCAGCTTACATAATTTGTAAGCTGCTTTTATATCACTATTACGACTTTTTAATGCTGTATTAAGCGTAAATATCTACGTTCACAGAGGTTGAATTACTGTTAGCCGTTGCGGTGTTATCACCATTATAAATACTGCTCAATGCCTCAAAGAAAATACTGCCGATGTCCTCGTCAGTTAATCCATCTGTAAGTGGTTTTAATTCATCTAACATAGACTTCAACGACTCTTGCTGCTCGTCGGTCAATGATGACAACATGTCTGTGGTTAATTGCTGTTGATCATCAGACAAGGTCGATACCGCTGTATCTAGCCCAGGCGGGACACCGCCTTTTGGTGGCGGCGGGCCATCAGGACGCGGAGGTCTTTGTGTGTTTTCGGTCGATGTCATTTGCATCGAAGTATTACCACTCGTCACTTGCATATTTACTCCTTAGATATTCTCTGTAATCTATTTTTGATGAAACTACCTAGCAACATATTATTGTTAATTACGTTGTTTTGGTGGTTGTTTCATATCGTCAGGACCATTGGCAGGTACAGCGACAAGCTCGCCATCGATAATTTGACAACTTGCTTCAAGGGTGTCTCCCCGCGGGGTGTCAAAACTAACCTGATCATTTTCAACACTGTTAGCACACGCTTCAACAGCTTCTTTAGGTGGCTTTCTATCATGCGGGTTAGCATTAGCAGCGAAAGATGCTAATAACAGAAAGCTAAGTAGACCAATACTGATTGGCTTAAGAGTCATAGTGACACTCCTTGGTTAGGTAACTAAAGGTAATATAACCTAACAATGTGGAGTAATTGTGCAGAATTGGAGGAGATTTTTATCAGTTATTTATCGCGACTAGTTTATGCGTATATAGCTGGTTATAATGTATTTTATGCAAATATCTCAAAAGCTTTTCTTGGCCTTCGTTGGCCTAACCAGTATTGTACTTATCGCCACGTTATCGTTAGCGAGGTGGAGTTTTGACCAAGGTTTTTTAGACTATATCAACGGATTAGAACAAGAACGTTTACAGCATTTATCGAATGAACTATTGACACTTTATGCGGCTAATCCGGAAGCACAAACCGATCCATCAGTCATGACAGATCAACAATCTACACAAGTGTGGCAGTCGATTAATCAAAAAACATTAACACAAGCCATTTCGCTTCACGCTCCATTTCCAAAAAGAAATAGACCCGGCGACGGGGCAAGACCGCCAAGACCTGCAGGTGATAATCGTCCTCCAATGGGACCTGATCGACGTTTAGGTCCTCCTAGGCAACGGCCACCTTTTTCACCACCTTCTGGTCCACCGACGGGGTTATACTCAGCAGAACAACAGTTTATTAGCGGCGTTGATATTGGCAATGTGGATAATCGGATTAGCTTAACCTTGTTATTCAACGATCGTATAGTAGGCTATTTATACAGTAGCCCTATTCGTGAAGTTGAATCGTCTTCAGCTACCGCATTTTCTCAGCAACAACGTTGGACCAGTATCGGAATCGGTTTATTGTGTTTACTGCTTGCCAGTGCAATTGCTTGGTGGTTGTCACGTTTTCTACTGATCCCCGTTAAACAAGTTATGCTGGGAGTATCGTATTTATCTCAAGGTAATTATGATGAACGCTTATCACCTCAGCGTGCAGATGAGCTGGGTCAATTAATGACCAATATTGATCATCTCGCCATGACGCTATCGAAAAACCGCAGTGCTAAAAATCGTTGGTTAGCTGATATTTCTCATGAACTGCGCACGCCATTGAGTATTTTATGTGGTGAGATTGATGCGATTAAAGCAGGGATCAGGACGTTCGATAACACTCAGCTTAACTCACTTGAACAAGAAGTGCTGCGTATGAAGCACTTAGTCGATGATTTGTATGAACTGTCTTTATCTGATGTTGGTGGACTCCGATATCATTTTCAGCGGGTGAACGTCAGTGAGTCACTACACAGCACGCTTAATAGTATGGCTACCAGCCTACAAGATAAAGGCCTAACGCTACAAAGTCAGCTCCAGCCGGGGGTGTATTTATCTGCCGACGTGCTTCGGCTTGAACAGCTATTTATTAATTTACTAATGAATTCTATGGCTTACACAGACAGTCCTGGGGTAATTGATGTGCGATTGTCACAACAAGCCAAAATGATGATATTAACCATCAATGATACTAAGCCCAGTGCCAGCATTGAAGAGTGTGAACACCTGTTTGAGCCATTGTATCGCCAAGACAGTGCCCGCACACGCCGTGGTAGTGGTGCAGGTCTTGGTTTAACCATCTGTAAGAATATTGTCGAAGCGCATGATGGCACCATTAAGGCCTTCCCATCACCATTGGGTGGGCTTTGTATTGAAGTACAATTATCTATGCACAGGGAATGACTATGAGTGGACATGTTCATCAACAACCATTGACCATATTAGTGGTAGAAGACGAGCCTAAAATAGCGCAGATTTTAGTCGACTTTTTAACCCTTGAAGGTTTTAACACCTTGGTACAACACGATGGTCGTGATGTAATTGAAACGATTAAGTCTCAACAAATTGACTTTATGATTCTAGATTTGATGTTGCCCTATAAAGACGGTTTAACCATTTGTCGTGAATTGAGGCAATTTTCAATGCTGCCAGTGTTAATGTTAACGGCGCGGGTAGATGAAATTGACCGCTTAATGGGCTTAGACATCGGCGCAGACGATTATGTGTGTAAGCCATTTTCGGCTAGGGAAGTCGTTGCTCGGGTAAAAACGATTTTAAGACGAGTTGAGAATACCCATGGCAGTCAAAGCGAGCAGGTTATTCGTTATAAACATCTACAAATCAATATCGAACGCTTTAAATGTCAGGTCGACCAACAAGACGTAGAATTAACCCCTGTTGAGTTTAGATTACTGCATACTTTGCTAAAACGGCCAGGTGTGGTGCACTCTCGAGATAGCCTCATGCAGGTGTGTTATGTCGACGATCGTATTGTGAGTTCACGTACCATTGACAGTCATGTGAAAAATCTACGACATAAGTTAACCCAAGCCAGCCAACAAAAGGAGTTACTGCATTCCATTTATGGTGTGGGTTATAAGGTAGAGTAATGTGCATTTTATTGGTAAGTCTATTTTTACGTTTTAAAGCCGTTTAATAAGCATCTTAATACAATGGGTAAGCTTAGTAGCTGGCGATTAATGTGTATTACTGATCAGCTTTAGTTTCGGCAAAACTCCTTTAAATCTGCACTATTTTTGCGCTTTTGATTGCTAACATCACTATACCTAATGCTCCTAGCTGTCTGGATTAACAAGGAATAGTTTTTATGCCGTCACTAATTTTATTATTACTGCTGTGCTGTCAGATTTTTCTGACCATTACCTTGGTCGTAGTATTTATTGGTGGTTATCAGGAACCGTCATAATTTGACCTTAACGCCAGAGTCTCTTGTTAACCTTTCAAGTATCCACGCGAATCATTTTCTAAGTGTTTTATAAAATGCTCAGCATTTTGTTGTTGCTGTTCCCCTAGCAAGATTATTATCCGATTCAGGTGCATTGCAGCAGCTTTATCGATTTATTACATTTATCTACGATGTTTACTCGCTCAAAGCGTGGCTTTTGTTTAGAATGTCGTTGATATTATTTAGGGTATCAACGTTGTCTTGTGCTGGCATTGAATATACTGGCGCGTTATTAATCATCACTAGCAGAACGTGGCAATTAACCCGTGAATGTTAGACTAAGAGTTGATAGTCGGATAAATTCCGATCACGTAAGATAGACCTTCCACTGGCATGCGCCGTTAGGAATACATTTATACTGAGGTGGACTGTTTTTCTGCCTAGGAGCATTAATGCAACTGTTTGTAAAAGATTTAACCGTTATCGATTTCTCTTACCTTTGTCCTGTTCGTGGCATGGTTGGTGAAAGCTGGATTGTCGATGTGCTATTAGATGGCGGCCTAGATGAGCAAAATATGGTGCTCGACTTTGGTAAGGTTAAACGCATCATCAAAAACACCATTGATGATGTAGCCGATCATCGCTTGTTAATCCCTACTGCGTGTAGCGAAGTGCGCTGGCAGCAAAAAAGCGACCGAGTTTGGATGGATTTTAGCAGTGAAAAAGGTGACATACATTTAGCATGTCCTTCACAAGCATTTGCGCTTATTCCTACAGAAGTGATTGACTACCAAAGCGTTAATGACTTTTTGAAAAAAGCCTTACGTGAAGTGTTACCTGAAAATGTCCAAGGCATCAGCCTCACATTGCGCAGCGAAGTGCTCGATACCCCATTTTACCATTACAGCCACGGATTACGTAAACATGACGGTAACTGTCAGCGTATTGCGCATGGTCATCGTAGCCCGGTAACCGTATTTGAAAATGGTATTGCAGAGCCCAAATGGGACCAATACTGGGCAGAACGTTGGCATGATATTTACCTCGGCACCGAAGAAGACTTAGTGTCAGTAAAAACACTAGAGTTGTCGAAGCAGACTAAAATCAGCGACGAAACTCATTTTGGTTTTCACTATGTTGCGCCTCAAGGTGATTTTCAATTAGCGATGCCTAAGCATTGTTGTGACTTAATTCCTCACGACACCACGGTTGAGATGCTAGCTGAATACATGGCAAAGACATTGGCAAGTCAAGCGCCTGAAAGTCATTTTAAAGTTATCGCTTACGAAGGTATTGGCAAAGGGGCCATTGCGGTAAGAGGTTAATCAAGTATTATTAATGGGCTGCCTAAAGGTGGCCCTTTTTTTATGTTTTTTGTCGCTATTAACAAGGAATGCGTTTCGATTATGTTATTAAAAAATACCGTTTTAAAATCGATATCTACAGTTGCAATGCTGGTGGTCAGCTTTTGTGGCTTAAGTGCTAGTGCGATTGCCGCTGTGACATTTCAAGGCCAGTTTGAACAAGGTGCATTAGTGCGTGGCGCAGTGCCGGTCGGCAGTAAAGTACTACTTAATGGCCAATCGGTAAAGGTCACCCCAAACGGTCAGTTTGCCATTGGATTTGATAGAGACGCTAAGCCAGAACAAGTGTTTAAAGTCATTTATCCAGACGGATTAACAGAAATTAAGCCGTTAACAATAGCCGCAAGACAATACAAAATTGATCGGGTCACAGGCATCAGCCAAAAAATAATGAAACCGGATCCAGTTGCCCAAGCCAGAGCGGCAAAAGATGCCAAACAGACTCGCGCTGCCAGAGACTTATTTAGTCAACAACAGGCATTTATGCAAACATTTATTTGGCCGGTTACTGGCAGAATTTCAGGGGTTTATGGCAGCCAGCGGGTTTACAACGACGTACCTGGTAATCCGCATTTTGGTGTTGACGTTGCGCGTCCAACAGGCACGCTAGTGGTTGCGCCAGCAGATGGTGTTATTACATTAGCTGAGCCAGATATGTTTTATTCTGGTGGCACAGTGATTATCGACCACGGTTATGGTGTTAGCTCTACCTTCTTACACCTGAGTAAACTGTATTTAACCGTTGGTGATAAAGTTGTGCAGGGTGATAAGGTCGCTGCCATTGGTGCCACTGGTCGAGTGACTGGCCCGCATTTAGATTGGCGCCTAAACTGGTTCCAAATGCGTTTAGATCCCGTCTCGATTGTACCGCCAATGGCGACAGTACTGGCTGCAGAGAAAGCGGCAAAATAGTGCTAAGCAATATGTTAGGGTTTCGGTATGACAATTGAACCGGAACCCTTTATTCAATCGTAATGCTATTCGCTTGATAACTTGCACTTCATACGTCCTGAACTCACCACAATGTCAACGCTATTTGCCTCTCTAAATTTATTATCTTTAAACGTTTTCTCATTGTATGTGACAGACTTATATCGAACGACTAAATGCTTATCGTCGACATCACAAAGGGTTCTGGTCATGATCAAGCAAGTGGGTAATACCATTATTGAGCTAAAGCACAAAGCAACATGTCATTGTGGTGCCGTTGAACTCGAGCTCACTTTACCCAATGGTATCGAAAATCCACGACGCTGTGATTGTTCAATTTGTCGTAGAAAAGGTGCGATTGCTGGGTCTGTTAAACTGGATGGGATCAGGGTGGTAAAAGGTCAAGATGTGTTAACGCTTTATCAATTTAACACCAATACCGCGAAACATTATTTCTGTTCTCATTGTGGTATTTATACTCATCATCAACGTCGCTCAAACCCAACAGAATACGGTTTTAACATAGCTTGTTTAGACGGTGTTAATCCATTTGATTTAGGTTATGTACAAACGAGTGATGGGGTAAACCATCCATCAGACCGAGACGTTATACAGCAAATGGTAAGGCATGTTAATAAAAGGGATTAAGTATTGTATTTCCATCTCTGAGTGTCTATTAGAAAACCTCATCATGAATAGCTCTGAATTTGAAAATAAATCTAATGTTATTGTTGCGATGAAGCAATAAACAGAGCATTCAAATATGACTGCTCTGTTTATTAAAGATGGATTTAACTGTTTGTCATTTCTTTAATCATGTCTAATGCAACGGCTTCTGCAATACTGATACCGTCAATACCCGCCGATAAAATCCCGCCAGCATAACCAGCACCTTCACCTGCAGGATATAAACCTTTAGTGTTAATGCTTTGGAAATCGGCCCCACGTTTAATTTGCACCGGTGAAGAGGTACGAGTTTCAACGCCGGTTAACATGGCATCTTTACTGTCGAAACCACGAATTTTTTTACCAAATGCAGGAATGGCTTCACGAATAGCATCGATAGCGAATTGCGGTAATGCATCGCTTAAATCGGTCATTTTTACGTTGGGTTTATAAGACGGCTCAACGTTTTCAAACGGTTTACCAACACCTGCAGCTAAAAAGTCACCGACCATTTGCGCTGGAGCATCATAATTGCTGCCGCCCATGATATAGGCGTGGCGTTCCAATTTACGTTGTAGCGCAATACCTTGAAGTGGATCGTTGTCAAAATCACTCGGATCAATGCCAACAACAATGGCACTGTTGGCATTACGTTCACTACGCGAATATTGGCTCATGCCATTAGTCACTACTGCATGTTCTTCAGACGTCGCCGCCACAACCACACCACCAGGGCACATACAAAAGCTGTAAACACTGCGACCACTTTTGCAATGGTGGACTAACTTATAATCTGCTGCACCTAACATTGGGTGACCCGCGTTAACGCCAAAGCGATCTTTATCAATCATCTCTTGCTTATGTTCAATACGAAAGCCAATCGAAAATGACTGCGCCTGCATATACACGCCTTTATCATGTAACATTTGGAAAGTATCACGGGCACTGTGACCAATCGCAGCAATAACATGTTTAGAATGCAGTACTTCGCCATTTCTCAGGGTGACACCAGTCACTTGACGGTCAGTAATGTTGATTTCATCAACACGGGTTTCAAAGCGAATTTCACCGCCTAAACGGATTATTTCGCGGCGCATTTTTTCCACCATGGTGACCAACTTAAAGGTACCTATGTGTGGTTTACTAACATAAATGATTTCAGCTGGTGCACCCGCAGCGACAAATTCTTGTTTGACTTTTAAGCCTTTAAAGCCAGGGTCTTTAACTTGGCTATATAACTTCCCATCAGAGAATGTGCCAGCGCCACCTTCACCAAATTGTACGTTTGATTCAGTGTTTAACTCACTGGTACGCCAAAAACGGAAGGTATCTTTAGCGCGTTCGTGGACAGATTTTCCACGCTCTAAAATAATCGGTTTAAAGCCCATTTGTGCCAACATAAGCCCAACAAACAAGCCGCATGGTCCCATGCCTATTACCAATGGACGTTCCGTTAAGCCTTCTGGAGCAGTCGCGACATATTTATAATCGGTATCTGGCGACACGCGGATATTATGGTCGTCAGCAAGTGATGCCAATAACGCGGCTTCGTCTACATTGGCTAATGTCACATCTAATGTATAAATTAACGAAATTAAATTCTTTTTACGGGCATCGTAGCCACGCTTAAACACATGTATATCAACCAGCTGATCCGCTGAGATAGAGAGCCTTTGCAATACGAGTCGTTGCAGCGCATCTTCATTATGGTCGAGAGGCAATTTTACTTGGTTTAAACGGATCATGATTTACCTAAAAAGAGACTTAAAAAACAGCGCGTAGTTTACGTGATTTAACCTTAAAATGAAATTATCTATTGATGGTACTTGCTCTATGTCATGCTGTATTCTTTACCTTCATGATTAAATAGTAAAACCGATCACCCAGTTTAGCTCACTCTAGCGGGTGAACTCAGTGTGATACAAGCGAGTAGGGCGATAGGAAGTGCATATGTTGCGATGGATTATATTTCTTTATAGCGTAACAGTTTGTGTGAACGTGCAAGCTGCAACCAATGTGACTTTATTGAGTGATAACGGGATTGAGAGTTGGACCACCAAAGTATTCTCTGGTGAATCAATTTACAGCGTTGGAGACTATAAAGGGCGCCTAGCATTAAAAGCACTCAGTCACCATTCCGCGTCAGGCCTGGTGCTAGAAAAGCAAATTGACCTCATTGCAACGCCTTACCTAAACTGGAGTTGGTTAGTTGAAAAGACGCTGCCGGAGTTAGACGAGCGAAGTAAAGCTGGTGATGATTTTGTGGCGCGAGTTTACGTGGTTATTGATGGTGGTTTTATGGTGTGGAACACCAAATCATTAAACTATGTTTGGTCGAGCAATCAAGCCAAAGGCTTGGTTTGGAACAACGCTTTTGCTGGCTCAAGTGTTAAAATGATGTCTGTGCGAGGACAGCAATCGCAGCAAAGTCAGTGGTATGAAGAAAAACGCAATGTGTATCAAGATTTGATTGAAACATTTGGGGATAAAGGCAGTGAAAAAGCTAACCGCAAAGCGTATCAATACATCGATATGATTGCGATTATGACCGATACCGACAACAGTGGCAAAGATGCAGAAACGTATTATGGCGACATAATATTTACTGAAAAATAGCAACTGATCAACCTGCATTTACTGGTGCTTAGCGACCTAGCAAAGTCGCATTGATTTTTACTTTATCGTTAAAGTAGTGGGCTAAATAAGTAAAAAAACTGCTCGACTAATCGTTTAACTAACGGTCTTTTACGCCACTGGCGCGCATCCATTTTTATTGAATTAGCCATATATTGATGTTGGACTTCACTAAGCGATTGAGTGAATTCTAAATTTTCAACAGAAAGAGTCACTTCAAAGTTAAGCCATAGGCTGCGCATATCAAGATTAACTGTGCCGATTAGACTATGGTGCAGGTCAATGACCACTGACTTTGTGTGCAGTAAACCGCCACGAAAACGATGAATATTGACACCTGCATTCAGTAACTCGCCAAAGAAAGATCTGCTGGCCCATTCCACCATCATTGAGTCGTTTTTATCGGGTATGATTAAATTGACCTCCACACCCCGTAATGCAGCTGCTGTTAATGCAAACAGTAGGTTTTCACTGGGGACAAAATAAGGGCTAGTGATGGTGATGCTGTGTTTTGCTTGATAAATACTGAGCAATAAAACTTGTTGGATCATATCCTCAGGCATACCGGGTCCTGATGGAATAACTTGAACCATGTCGGATGGTTCCTCGTCGTGCGGATGGCATTGTGGCGGTTCGGGTAACATTCTCTGGTCTGTTTCGGTTTCCCAATCCCAGGCGAGAATGCAGTTAAGCACTGGCACACTGGAGCCGGTAATTCTCACCATGACATCAACCCACTCACCAACACCAGCGCTTTGCTTAAAATATTTAGGATCGACTAGATTCATTGAGCCGGTATAACCGATTTGGTTGTCTATCACGACTATTTTACGATGAAGGCGAAGATCTAAACGGCGGAAGATCATACGTACAAGAGAAACAGACAGTGCGGATACCAAATTTATGCCAGCTTCACGCATTTTTTTTGGCCACTTACTGTTAAAAAAGGTTCGACTTCCTGCAGCATCTAATAATATTCTCACTGCCACATCGCGTTGAGCAGCTTGAATAAGTGCTTGGGCAACTTGGTCAGCAAGCCCACCAGGATGCCAAATATAGAACTCTAAATGAATCGAGGTTTGCGCTTGTTGTATGTCTTCAATCAGGGTTGTTAATATTGTTTCTGTAGACGATTTAAGTGTTAGTTGATTATTGGCTAACGTAGGAATGCCCAGACGTTTTTCACATAAATGGCTTATGGGAATCGCGTAATCACTTAAGTTGTGAGGACGATATTGCTGAATGGCAAACAGTCGACGAAACCATTCCCGATAGGGGCCGTACATCTCTTTAGCTCTCACTGCGCGGGTTTTACCAAGGTTCATCTCGCCAACGAGGAAATAAAGGAAAATACCTAAGATGGGGACAACATAAATAAGCATCATCCAAGCTAAGGAAACACCAATAGATCGCCGTTTATAGACAATACGCGTGGTGATACCAGCAATGAGCAGCCAATAAGCTAATACGCTGATTATCGTTAATATTTTATAAAGCTCAACCATAGCTAGCCAGTGTATCAATCATGTAGAAAAACATGCACTTATCATATCAGGTTTTCAATCGGTATTGTCTATAGTCATCCGTCTGTACGGCTGGGTATATCAAACAGTTTGTTTTATTATAAAGACTCTGGTGCTATTCAGTTTAATGCGAACCAAACGCTAGCATCACTTTAAGTCACTTTTAGTCATTTTCAGATAGCCCTCCCAAAACGAATAGAGGTATTTATCCATCGGTATTTTTCGCTCAAAGCCAACATCGACCTTGCAGCCTAAGCGTAAACTGCTTGGGCTTGCTCGATGGGGAAGTCTGGTTATCGTCATATTGTTGATGATGACAGTTGTGGTTGTGCCAAAATTTTTTCATTTAGCCACAGAGCCTCAAGTGATTAATAATGAGCAAGAGTCGTTTGCTGCACAATGTGTAAAAGCCACACCTATCGCTAAATTGGATACTGATGGCCAACTGGCGGTCGCGAGCTGGAATGTTTATAAACAGCAAAATGCTGGCTGGCAAACGCTGCTCAGTCAGTTAGCTAAACAACATCAATTATTGTTGCTGCAAGAGGTGAAGTTATCTGACGAGTTTCAGTTGTGGCGCCAACAACATCACCAACAATTGGCGATGGTGCAAGCATTTAGCCAAGACCATATACCACTAGGGGTGATGAGCTTGTCTCAAGTTGCTGCGAGTGAAAGTTGCGGTTATTTGACGGCTGAACCCCTAATACAGTTTCCCAAGTCGAGTTTGTTAAGTTATTTCCCCTTATCGAATGGTGAAACTTTGCTGGTGGCTAACTTGCACAGTATTAACTTTGAGTATGATCTAGACAGTTATGCTGCGCAGTTACAGCAGCTACTGCCAGCGTTAAGTGCTCATAAAGGACCGATAATTTTCGGCGGGGATTTAAATACTTGGCGTCAAGCTAGATTATCAATGTTAGCCTTGATGACAAAGAAATTAGGGCTAAAAGCGGTGATCCCCGCGGATGACAAACGCACAACCGTGATGGGCTATCCAATTGATCACCTTTATTATCGAGGACTAACTTTAGAGTCATCTCGGGTCATTATGACTAAAAGCTCAGACCATTATCCTTTGTTAGCGCAATTTAGATTAGGCGAAAGTTAACGCTCATAGTTTATGACGGCTATTAACTGATTAAAGTTGTGTTAAAGGTCATAAAGACCGCATGGGCTCGCTCAAGATTAATTGATTGGTGCGGCTGACAGGCACATCAATGTTAAAATCGATTCACAGTCGTTTTTCAATTCGAGTAAAATAACCTTTAACGATTTAATGTGTTTTTTGTGCAAGTTAAAACGATAAGAGCATAATACATTATGATCTTATCGTTAATTAACCCGCTGATTAAACGACTATATCAGTAGCTTGATATGTCTCTCAATACTGATTTTTTTATCTGCTACAGCTTCAATTAATTATTTCTTATTAAACATCGCTTGGCCGTTTTTATCTTTTTCAGACCAGAAATTAAGATTGAACTGGGCATCAGGGCTTAATTCAATACGATGCCAGTACTCTGGTGGGCTAGTGGCAAATTGGCCTGCTTTGATCACCACTTTTACTTCTGGTTCAGTTGCTTCGCTGTTTGCAAAACCAAAATACGTGACCACACCTTCCATTACACATAACTGGCCGAATACACCTTCGGCGGTATTGTGGTGAGTCAGTAGCGCATCAGGCACATTTTCAGTGGTGAAAAATGGCGTAGAGCGTTGAATTGTCCAGTTTGCTGGGATACGTTGATGAGACATAATGATCTCCTAAATAACCTGAACTCGGGATAATAAACGCCTTTCAAACAGTCCTTTGCCCTGCTAACTGCGTTGAATCGACTTACAATAGGCTAGCTATTGACGCGTCAATTCGCCTTGCTCGCATAACCAATGACAAGCTTGAAAGTGAGGAGGGTTAACATGCTGATTTTAAATAGCATAAGTTCATCCCTTATCCCAAATTCAGGTTAAGTTGATTGATGAGTAGGCTTTATGAGTAAAGCCTACTCGATAAAATACTAAAGACTTGCTGGTAAGGCTCTGAGTAGCGGGAAGGTATTGTTCATGTGGCCTTCTGTTACCACAAAACCGATTATCTGTTTTTGCTCATTGTACGCTTTTACTGAGCAACCCAGAGCATCAATATCAACCTGCCACGATGCAACGTCAATTACGGTATTCCCGCCTAATTGAATGGGCATTTGCGGTGTTTTAATTTTGACTAACATAGCCGGTAGTTTCAAATCTGTCGGTTGGCCTAATAAGGTTTTCGCTAACGCATTGGCGCTTAACATAATGGGCTGCAAGTAGGACATCACCTTACCATTGATTTCGGCGCAATCTCCTAAGGCATAAACATTGTTCGCTGAGGTTTGCAGTTGCAGATTAACCACTAAGCCATTATTGACTTTGAATCCTGACTTTCGTGCTAAGCCAACATTAGCCTTTAATCCCGCAGCTGAAATAACACAATCGACAATATGGGTATTACCACAACTGAGTGTGGCACAAATACCTGATTCAATTTTGTTTAGCGAACTAATGGTACGGCCAAACTCAAATACAACACCGTTATCGACCATCTTCTTTTGTAAAACACTGGCGACTAAATCTGGCAGCATGGTTGCCATCACGCCGTGACTTGGATCAACCACTACTACGTTTTTACCGCTGCGATTAAGATCCATGGCTATTTCAGTGCCGATAATACCCGCTCCAATAACCAAAACACGTTGTGCATTTTGTAGTTGCAGCTGCGCATTATTAAACTCACTAAGACTGTTTAAGGTGACCACACTGTCTGTTGCGTTACCAAGCATTGATGGCACAAAGGTTTTTGCTCCTGTTGCTAGCACCAGTTTTGTATAAGGGTAAGCAACACCTTCAACAAACACCGCTTGCTGTTCACTATCAATGCAATCAACCTTGGTAAAAGCATGCAGAGTAATATTATTCTCGGAGGCAAACTCTTGTGCAGTAAGGCGGATTAAGTCCGTACTGTTTTGCTTGTTACTAAATACATGGCTCAAGTCCGGTTTATTATAATCGTGGCCTTCATCAAGGGTGAACACGGTTATCGGTAAATGCTTATCTGTGCGTCTAATGGTTTTGATTAGTTGATATGAGCCAAAGCCGCTACCGATGATAATGATGGGGGCGCTCATGATGCTTTCCTCTCAGCGATAGGGACAAAAACATCTTTGCCAAGGCCGCAATCTGGGCAAAGGAAAAAGTCTGGCACTTCGCTCCACGGTGTACCTGGTGTTACATCTTGATTAGGCTCACCCAATACTGGCTCATATACCCAATTACACACAGTGCAGAGCATATTTTGTGAATCACTCATTGCCGTCGCTGTTGTACATGTCGGTTTGGTTGCTTGAGTTGCTTGAGTTGGCTTAGTGGTTACAGTGGCTTGAGCGCTCTTAGCTAGCGATGCCGGTGAAATGGATTTTACATTACTTAAATCATGCCATGCCCAGCTTTTAGCTATCTGGCGACCGTGCTCACGGCATTCGCGCATCGCTTTACCATCTGGTCGCCATTTTGCTTTTAAGCCGACAATGGTTTCAAATCCGGCATCTGTAAGACGGGTGTGAATACGGTCAACGGCGCCGCCGTTCCAGCCATAACTTCCAAATGCACCGGCTTTTTTATCTTTAAAGCGCAGGCCTGTGATCTCTTCTAGCATTCCCGCGACTTTCGGCATCATGACATTGTTCATGGTTGATGAGCCTACCAAAATACCTTTGGAGCGGAACACGTTGGCTAATATGTCATTTTTATCATGACGGGCCACGTTAAACACTTTAACCGACACAACAGGGTCAACGTCGTGGATGCCTTGAGCAATGGCATCGGCCATCATGCGGGTGTTATTAGACATCGAATCATAAAAAATGGTGATTCTGTCTTCCTGATAGTTATCTGCCCATTGCAGATATTGATGAATAATCTGTGCTGGGTTGTCGCGCCACACTACGCCATGGGCGGTAGCAATCATGTCAACGGGCAGGTTAAAGCTTAGCACCTCGTTAATTTTGGCGGTAACCAGCGAGCTAAACGGGGTTAAAATATTGGAATAATAGCGTAAACACTGATCCATCAATTCAATTTGGTCTACTTCGTCATTAAACAAATGCTCATCGCAGTAATGCTGACCGAACGCGTCATTGCTAAACAACACAGCATCTTCCGTTAAATAGGTCATCATGCTGTCAGGCCAATGCAACATCGGAGTTTCAATGAACACCAACTGCTTACCGTTACCAATGTCTAAGGTATCGCCGGTTTTAACGATATTAAAATTCCACTCTGTATGGTGATGTAAGCCAGTAATAGAGTCGATAGCATTTTCGGTACAGTAAATCGGGGTATTAGGAATTTTAGCCATTAAAGCCGCTAAGGCACCTGAGTGATCTTCTTCCGCATGGTTAATGACGATGTAATCAATCTTATCGAGATCAATTTCCATCTCAAGGTTTTGGATAAATTGCAGGCTGAAACGATGGTCAACAGTATCGATTAAGACATTTTTCTGTTCACGAATAAGGTAACTATTATAACTGGTGCCTTTGGTGGTTTTATATTCAGTACCATGGAAGTCCAATATTTCCCAGTCACGTTGTCCAACCCAATCGATGTTATTTTTAATGTGAATTGTCATATGTACACCTGTAATAAATTAGAAGTTAAAGTTGATAGAGATATTTCAAAAGTTAACTTCGTTATTGCAGAGTGCATGCCAACTGTTTATCTTATTGATTATATGCAGGTAATGTATATTTAGTGAATTTTATTGGTGTCATAAAGACATGCTGTATATTGTCAATATGACGCTAAGTTGTCATATTGACTTCTTGTTGTGTTCTAAAACGACATTATTGATGAAATGCCAATCACAGGCTTTATCGCTATTTATCAGCTAATACAAACTGAGATAAATGCTTGCTTCAGTTGCATTTTGTAATGTAATTGTTATTACATTAAGCTAAGGCTATTCACTAGAATACGATAACCACGAAATTTACTGAGCTGTTTATGTCGTAAAATTTGTATTAATTCAATCCCTTTGGATGTCAGATATAAAAAGGATGTTAGATGATAGATTTTAATAATAAAGGTTTTTTCAAACTGAAGCAGGATTCTGATTTTGCAGACAAAGCCCGCGATTTACTTATCGATGATGAACGAGTCATTGATTCATATAAATCCATGCGTGATGGTGTCATTTTTACCAGTAAAAGAATTATCGCTGTTAATGTTCAAGGCATTACAGGAAGTAAAAAAGATTTTACATCTTTGCCTTACAAAAATATTGTCGCTTACTCAATTGAAACATCGGGGACATTCGATCTCGATTCCGAACTAGAAATATACTTTTCAGCGATAGGCAAAGTTAGGTTTGAGTTTACTGGTAAGGCCTCAATGCTGGAGATATCAAAAATAATCTCAGGTTATTTATTATAGGTCTGCAAATGCCGCTATTGTCAATAATTGCTTAATAAATTGATAATTTCAACAAACGAACCATTAAGGTTTAATCTGTTGTAAAATATGAGTTTAGTCTAGAATTTAATGCTGAAACTGAGGAGTGTTAAGTGGGTCATTTCGTCAGTTATCTGGCGTCGAGAAAGACTAAAACGTGGGGTGTAAAATTGTAAATATGGCTAATGTTCAAATCAGAGTGTTGCTGATGAGTGATTGGGAAATCTATAGAAGGTTACGTTTATTAGCATTACAAGACTCGCCAGATTCGTTTGGCTCGACTTATGAACGAGAAGCTGAATTTACCGACGAAGAGTGGATTTCTCGTCTTAATGCAAGCAATCGAGCAAAGCATGCATTGCCACTGATCGCTGAACTTGATGGCGTCGCCGTAGGCTTAGCATGGGGACAGATCCATAGTCCTAGTCCTATGGATACTGATGCTGCACATGTGTATCAAATGTGGATGTCACCACGCGCGCGCGGATATGGACTTAGTAAGTTATTACTGAATAGCATTATTGATTGGGCCAAAAAATCTAATCGAAAAGTCGTTTGCTTAGAGGTTACTATTGTTAACGAGGCCGCTGTTAATCTCTATAAATCAATTGGTTTTGTTGCTGTTGGTGAAACACAGACTCTACGAGAGGGTAGTGCATTACTGACTCAAACCATGATACTGGAGTTATGTGGTTAATAAATGAGTCATGTTCTCAATGAAATCGACGTTTTCAGCAAAATAATTTTTAGTAAAATCGTTTTCAATAAAATCTAGGTGACACGACTCACTTTTAGGGTATTGTCGCAACGGTTTAATTAACCACGTTTCGCTCATTAACTGAGTGGCTTTTACAATGGAGTGTAAAAATGAATGAATCTCAAGCAGATAATATTATCCAATCTTATGAAACGGATAGCATTACCGCTTTACGTTTAGATTTAGATAAACTGAGACCCAAACCATATACTTGGTTAATCCAATGGCTGATGTGTTTGGCGACTATTGGCGCTATTTTATATATTGCAAAAGTAGACCTATTAGTAGAACAAAATTTTGTGTGGTTGCTACTGTTATTTGTCGCGATTGGCTTTAGCCATCGAGATGATTATTTAGCTCATAAACGTATCGATTTGGTGATTAAACTACTCGATAAAAATGCATTTCATAAACGGTCATAGTTCAAAAGGAAGCCTTGGCACATGGATATTATGATTGATGATTTACAGGGCTCTGGCGTGGTTGAGTTACTGCAAGCACATTTGGCTGACATGTATGCAACATCGCCACCGGGTAGTGTTCATGCATTAGATATTGAAGCCTTAAAACATCCATCAATTACTTTTTGGTGTGCCAAACAAGGTGACATAGTACTTGGGTGCGTAGCGATAAAACAGTTAACGCCAACCCACGGCGAAATTAAGTCTATGCGAACGGCTGCAATGGCGAGAAACCAAGGAGTAGCATCGGCATTGTTATCGCACATATTGGGCGTAGCTAAGTCTTGTGGTTATCAGCGGTTGAGTTTGGAAACTGGATCGATGGATTTTTTTGCGCCAGCAAGGCGTTTGTATGAACGACATCAATTTGATTACAGCGGCCCATTTGCGGACTATGAACTAGATCCTAATAGCTTGTTTATGACAAGATTAATTGAGTAAATTGATTTGTGATAAAGGTAAAACCTAGCAAAGCGCTAATTTATGAAATGTGTAAGCGACTATTACTCTTCTTCATTATTTTTGGCATTGCCATCGTAATATTAATGACCCCAGAAGGTGAGTGTGTAGCATTTTTTAGCCATAGCTTGTGCACAGGAAAAGATAAGTGGGTTATTGTAAAGTGGATTTTTTTGTTTGATTCATTGTTACTGGCATACACAGCTTTGCCTGTGTTGCATTACTTAGCGCTAAGATTTTTAATTAAGCATAAAAACTGACCTCTAAATGGGTTTTGAAAAGCTTAATGATTTACAACCTTTCTATCATTGATCTAAACAAGCCAAACTCAGTTATAGCATTGGCATAACTGAGTTTGGCTTGTTTTATATTAGTGCTGCAGTTTCCAGACAAAGCGTTATTAGTACTATGCCTAGCAGGCTTGTTCACTCTCAACAATTTTTTGAATATCGTGCGGGTGTACTTTAATGCAAATGCCATTGGCCTTAAATGCGATAGTTGGGTTAGCAAGGCGCTCTTTATCACCTTTTGGCGAACTTTGTTTAACCTTAATATCATTGTTTTCGTCACTACCTGCAATAGTATTACCTGCAATAGTATTACCCGCAATAACATCAGCCAGTAGTGGCACTTTTTCGATAAGCTCTGCGACGAGTTCATCACAGGTTTGTGCCTGTGATGGGAACACTAATTCGATATGCTCCCAACCTTCAACCGGATAAGATTTGTCAGATGGAAAGGGCAGTTCAACACATTGAATTTTCATCGCACCGATAACTAATGGTTCGGCTAATTTAATGATTAAAATCGGCCGACCGTTGATGATGTTATTTGAGATGATTTTGCCGTGTTGACTAAATTCATCGACGAGTAACTGCGCTGTTTGATTATCATTCACCCGCAGAGCAGCATGATCACAATTCAATGCTAAGTTGTCTAAACCTAACCGATGAATAAACACGCTAATGCGCTGACTAAAGTCTGCCCAAGTATGTTGTAGATGTTGGTAATTCATTTAATAACCCAAGAAACAAAGCAAAAAATGGTATGGTTGAGATTGAATAAGCTTATGGCCATATTTCAATCGGTGTACCAGCATCAATCATTTGCCACAATTCATCCATTTCTTTGTTGGTGACGGCAATACATCCATTGGTCCAGTTGTACTTTTGTGCTTCTTCTGGCGGTAAAGTTGAACGAGGGTTTTCACCGTGGATCATAATCATGCCACCGGCTCTAATGCCTAATGCATCAGCTCGTAATTTATCTTCTTCATTGGGATAAGAGATATGAATCGATTTATAAAATGCACTATCAGATTTTTTATAATCTAATACATAACGACCTTGCGGAGTACGTTGATCACCTTCTTTAAGCTTATGACCACTTGGCACATCGCCCATGGCAATAAGGTAACTTTTAATCACTCTTCCGTCACGCATGACAGATAAGCGTGATTCAGATTTATTGACGACAACTAAATCTACTTTTGCTGTAGTTTGGCTTGAAGAGGCAACCGCCAATGACGGGCTGAAAATTAAGGCTATAAATATTATGTACAACGCGCGCATGAAATCTCCGTAAACCAATGACCTTTTTAATTTTTATTGTAAAATGACCCTATTTCGAATGTTAAAACTCGACAGTCAATGTTAGATTTTAACGACAACAAGGGTTAATTGATATTAGTTAACCGAGTTTATTTGCAATTTATTACCCGAGACAGTGAATATTAAGATGAATATCGAAGAAAAATCTGACAGTCCACTAAAAAAACAGCTTAGAAGTGTGATTTTTGGTACCGAAACCCCAGCAGGAAAACGTTTCGATATTGCCCTTATGGTCTGTATTGTACTGAGTGTGATATTGATTTTTATCGATACCACAGAATATGTTAATTCCCTTTACGGTGACTATATTAGTATCGCCGAATGGACCTTTACGGTATTGTTTACCGTTGAGTACATATTAAGACTCTATTGCTCGCTTAATCGGTTACACTATGCACGCAGTTTTTTTGGTGTAGTGGATTTAGTGTCAATTTTACCCAGTTATTTAGGGTTGATTTTCCCTGGTGCCAATGTCGCGTTGGCGTTAAGAGTACTGCGTTTATTCCGGGTGTTTAGAGTATTAAAGTTACTTCGATACCTAAGCGATGGCCAAATATTGCTTAAAGCCATGGTGCAGTCTGGTCGAAAAGTGTTTATGTTTTTCTTCTCGGTAAGCCTGATTATTATGGTGTTAAGTGTGGTTATGTATGTGGTTGAAGGCCCTAACAATGGCTTTACTTCCATTCCTAAGTCCATGTATTGGACCGTAGTGACCATTACCACCGTTGGCTACGGAGATATTACGCCGCAAACGCCATTGGGCCAAGGGATTGCGGCACTTACTATGCTGATTGGTTATTCGATTATTGCGATCCCCACCGGTATTTTAACCGCTGAAATTTCACATGAAATGGTCAGAACCCGTGATTTACGTAAATGCAGCAATTGTGGCAAAAAAGGCCACGATAAAGATGCTGAATATTGTAATCATTGTGGTAGCGAACTTGAAAAACTCTAGGGTTACAGCCTGTAAAGCTGATTTAGATTTGATTTTTATTATAGACACACAAGGATATTGATGACCGCTGCTAAATTTGTTGAGGGTTCCATTTTACGCCATATCCTGGTGATGAGCTCTACTGCTGCTGTGGGTATTTCGGCACTTTTTGTGGTCGACTTACTCGATATTTTCTTTTTAAGCTTACTTGGTGAAATAGAGCTCGCCGCCGCAGCAGGTTATGCTAGCACGATTTCATTTTTTACGACTTCGATAGGTATCGGCTTATCGATTGCTCTAGGCGCTTTGGTGTCAAAAGCGGTGGGGTCGAAAAACATAAAGTTAGCCAAGAGATTATTTTTAAACAGTGCCATCGTGACGTTAATTACCAGTGTGCTGGTGGCTGCAGTTGTCATAGCGTTTATTCCCGAATTGTTAGCGTTGGTGGGTGCAACAGGGCGCACTGCGGAATTGGCTGAAAGCTATTTGTATATTCTGGTGCCATCCTTACCATTTATTTGTTTAGCAATGGCGCTTGGCGGCGCGCTGCGTGCAGTGGGTGATGCCAAACTATCGATGATGTCGACACTAGCTGGTGGCGGTGTTAACGCCGTATTAGACCCTATCTTTATCTTTAGTTTATCAATGGGTATTGAAGGTGCTGCGGCTGCATCGGTATTGGCCCGTATTGCGGTGTTTGTCATCTCAGCTCGCGGAGTGGTGGTTAAGCATAAGCTGTTAGGTCAATTTTCGTGGATTGAGTTCAAGCAAGACCTAGGGGTTATTTTTGCCATAGCCGCACCTGCAATGCTCACCAATGTGGCAACTCCCATTGGTAATGCGGTGGTAACGCGTGCCATAGCTGATTTTGGTGATAGTTATGTAGCTGGCTGGGCGGTATTAGGACGTTTGATCCCCGTCTCGTTCGGGATGATTTTTGCACTGTCTGGCGCTGTCGGACCGATAGTGGGGCAAAACTTTGGTGCCAATGAAATTGAACGAGTTCGATTGAGTTTAAACAAAGCGATTCAATTTTGTGTTGTTTATGTTCTGGTGGTGTCACTGGTACTGTTTTTATTACGAAATGTCATTATTAGTAGTTTTGATATGAAAGGCGATGCGGCAGAGCTTATTTTGTTTTTCTGTCAGTACATCGCGGTGTTCTTTATCTTTTCGGGCATTTTGTTTATTGCCAATGCCTCATTTAATAATTTAGGTAAGGCTAAATACTCGACCTTTTTTAATGTCGGTAAAGCAACCATCGGCACCATACCATTTGTGTATTTTGGCGCCCAGTGGGGCGGTGTATTTGGGGTGTTAATTGGTCAGGTGATTGGGGCAATTATATTTGGTGTGATAGGTATTTTATGTGCATATCGATTAGTCGACAAAATTAGCCGCCAAGGTATGCTTTCAGCGGGTGCTAATCGACAACTACTAGAAGACGATGCGATAAACATTGATATGGTGGCTGCTCCTTCACCTATGCCAGGGCGCACTCAGATGGCTCAATTAGATGAAGACCCACTGTGTAAGCAAGTTGCTCAACAAGATAACGCCGATACAGCCAATGGCAACACAAATGATACTGAAAAATCCGGTGCTGATAGCGCTAGTACCGATAACATTGGCAGTGAGAAAAACAGCGATAAAATCAATTGATCTGATAGATGCTATGTAGATGTAATTTAGTGTAGATGTGACTTCGTTTAGATGTGACTTCGTTTAGATGTGACTTAGTTTAGATGAGACTCAGTGAAGATGAGACTCAGTGAAGATGAGACTCAGTGAAGATGAGACTCAGTGAAGATGAGACTCAG
>NZ_JBEOPJ010000031.1:0-28143 GCF_040309945.1 Shewanella sp. AC34-MNA-CIBAN-0136
GATTTTACCGGTGTTTCGGCGGCCACATCATCTGGCTCTGCAGGCATATCAAACTCAGCTAACAATGCATCGATATCGTCTTCCGCGTTTGCTTCTGTTGATTTTACTGCTTCTTCAGCGGCCACATCATCTGGCTCTGCTGGCATATCAAACTCAGCTAACAATGCATCGATATCATCTTCCGCGCTTGTGTCTGCTGATTTTACTGCTGCGGCAGCGGCAACATCATCCGACTCTGCAGGCATATCAAACTCAGCTAACAATGCATCGATATCATCTTCCGCACTTGTATCTGCTGATTTTACTGCTGTGGCAGCGGTAACATCATCCGACTCTGCAGGCATATCAAACTCAGCTAACAATGCATCGATATCGTCATCCGCGCTTGTGTCTGCTGATTTTACTGCTGCCGCAGCCACATCATCTGGCTCTGCAGGCATATCAAACTCAGCTAATAGCGAATCAATATCATTTTCTGCTGAAGCATCTAGATCATCAGTTTCATCTTTTCCAGTATCTTCATCTAAACCCGCCAACAAACTGTCTAAATCATCCTCTGGTGCAGCAGAATTTAGGGTTGCAGCAGGCTTATCATCTAATCCAGCAAGTAGACTATCGAGATCATCATCATCTTCAAGAGGTTCAAGATCAGAATCTTGATCTTCCATAGCCTCTGCCCATAAATCGTCTAATGAGGTCCCTTCTTCGTCTTCTATTTCTGTTTCACTAACAAACATATCTGACGCCATATCCATCTCGGCATCATCTTCCATTTGGATTTCAGGCTGTAAATCTACGCTGTCTAAATCCAATAAATCATCAATTGAATCTTCATCACTTGAATCTAAATGGACCACAATATCATCAGAGTCATCTAAGCCATCACTGCCTGTTGCAGCTGCAGACTCTTGTTCAGACTGGGTTGCTGTTTTCACTTCAGATTGTTGAGACTTTTTATTTCGGCGACTGAGCAACCAGAAAATAAGCCCGAAGATAATTAACAGAGGGATAGAGGCGGCAAGGATCAACAAAATGGTGTTATCCATTAGGCTACGCCAAAAGTCAGTGGGTTCTTCTACTGCGGGTTCCGCATTTTCGGTTTGATCTTCAAGTTTTTTATTTTCTAAGTTTAAAGCTTCATATTTCTCGCGTAATAGTTGTAGATCTTCTTCAAGCGAGGAAATGTTTAATGACATTTGTTCAATTTTGTTTTTCAACGCTTGATTGTCATTATTACTGACCATTAATTCATCTTGCGCGCGCGCTAGCTCATCCGTGACCATCAACGTTTTTGCATTAGCTTTATCTAAGGTGCTATTGAGATCATTTACGACAACCGCATTAGCCTCATTAATCGCTTTGGTTTGAACCGCTACAGCAGGTGTTTGCTGAACTATTTGCAGTGGTTTTGCAGCAGTAGGCTTTTTAGGCGTTTCGACTATAGGGGATTGAATAGGTTTATTAATAACGGGACGAGGCTGGGTTTGTCTGCTAGCGCGGCGGTCATCTTGTTCAGCACGGCGTTTAGCAACATCATTGGGTATAGCGGCTATCACATCTACAGAAGGAATAAGTAATATCATCCCTCGCTCTAGTGTATTGTAATTATTACCACTAAAAGCATGTGGATTCGCGTCAAATAACGCCGCCATCACTTGATAAATACTGACCTTATCACTGGGTCTGACTTTTTGCGCAATACTCCAAAACGTATCTCTTGATGTCGTCGGACCATATTGCCGTTTCGCTTGTTGTTTAACCTCGCCATTGGGGCCAGTAATTTTGAGCGTTTCTGCCTGTGCAGACTCAATAATTTGTACACTGGTTAAACCAACCGCTGTGCAGGCAATCAAACCCACAATATATGAAGTACGCAAAGTCATCCCATCCTTCCCTTTTAGCGCTATTGAGTTACCGATTTGGCAACAGGCTTTAGGCAATTTTTATCGTTAGTATTATGGTCGTTAACTGTATCGAGTCACATCAATCGTGAGCCAATTTTACAGGCAATTTCGATGTTATTGATGTTAAAAATGATATGTTTACGACTATAAACTAGATTCACCACACCTGCTACTATTGGGCTCAGTAAAACGGAAAAAGCCTGCGCATTGCAGGCTTTTTAAACTAAATCGCGTTGTTGATTAAGTCATTACACATTGTTAAAGCGTAATTAATAGTAATCTCTAATCAAAATCTCGGCAATTTGTACGCTGTTTAATGCTGCACCCTTACGAATGTTATCGGCAGTAACCCATAAATTTATACCGTGAGAGTGTGAAATATCTTTACGAACACGACCAACATAAACAGGATCATTACCTGCAGCTTCAGTTACCGCGGTTGGATATTCGCTATCATCATCAAACAATTCTACGCCTGGTGCATCACGTAAAACGGCTTTAACATCTTCTGCATCAACAGGTTGACGAGTTTCAATGTGGATAGCTTCAGAATGACCATAAAAAACAGGCACACGCACAGCTGTTGGATTAACCACAATTTCGTCATCACCAAAAATTTTCTGCGTTTCCCACACCATTTTCATTTCTTCTTTGGTGTAGCCATTTTCCATAAACACATCAATTTGAGGCAATACGTTAAAGGCAATTTGCTTTGGATAAACTGTCGGCTCTGACGGTAAACCTTGCAATAATTTAGCACTTTGACCCGCTAGCTCATCAATCGCCTTTTTACCGGTTCCCGACACAGACTGGTAGGTCGCTACGTTAATACGTGAAATACCAAAAGCATCATAAATAGGCTTAAGAGCCACTAACATCTGAATCGTTGAACAATTCGGATTAGCGATGATATTGCGATTACGGAAATCAGCAATGGCTTCTGGGTTAACTTCAGGTATCACCAGTGGCACATCTACGTCGTAACGAAAATGTGAGGTGTTATCGATAACGACGCAACCTGCATCACCCGCAATCGGCGCCCATTTAGCAGACACATCGCCACCAGCAGAAAAGAAGCCAATTTGTGCTTGGGTCCAATCAAACGTTTCTACGTCAAGAATTTCAACTTGTTTACCGTGAAAACTGACTGTTTCGCCAGCACTGCGACTGCTCGCTAATGGAAACAACTTAGCAACCGGAAAATTACGCTGCTCGAGGATCTCAATCATTGTTTGACCCACTGCGCCCGATGCACCTAAAACGACTACATTAAATTCCTGAGACATAATTAACGCTCGACTCCATATTATCCAGTTTGAACAATCAATCTACCCTAGTTTAGTTATGCTTTACTAGGGTTAATGTACTAAAAAAGCCGACTTTGAAGTGATTTTTTCTCAACTGGTTAAAATTACTGTTTTTTAGCTTCAATCTGTCGTTCTATTGGCAATATCGGCCTTGTATACTTTCACTAATTAATTAAAGCCTAAAGCACTCAACATCGGTGGGTTAATCGTACCATCAGATAAATAGTCCACAGATTGAGCTAACGAGATAGCACTATATTCACGACGATAAGTGTGGTTTTTACGCATTAAATCAAAACCTGTCGCTGTTGAAAAACACCCTCTAAAACTAAAGTCATCATCACGCAAATCATAGACCAAACGCGACAATTTCAGCAATTGGCTTTCAGTTAAATCACCTTGATTTACAATTTGGTTAAATTGAAATGCCGGTAATAAACTTTCTAATGATTTTTTCACCGGAAAATCAAGTAACTCACACCACTTTTGATACAACATAAACGTACCACGGGCTTTGCCTTCAAGGCTATAACCTGCAATATGCGGCGTAGCAAACTCTGCTAAGGCGACTAATTCGGCCATTGGATTTGGCTCACCTTCCCACACGTCAAGCACCAGCTTTACGTCATCGCGCTGTTGTTTAAACTTGATCAGCGCTCGATTATCAATAACCTCGCCTCGACAGCAATTTAGTAACCAAGTATTAGGCTTTAGCTTATTCAGTCGAGTTTCATCAAACAAGTACCAGGTTTTGTGCTCACCGTCTTTAGTGATAGGCACATGCAGACTGATAATATCGGCTTGTTCAATAATAGTGTCTAGCGACACAAACTCTCGGGTATCACCTTGCGATGCTTTAATGGGATCGCATAACAATACTTTTAGCCCATAAGCTTGCATACACTTCGCGGCTGCGGTGCCGGTATTACCCGCGCCGACAATCCCAACCACTTTACCGGCTAGAGACTCACCGAAACGTTGCGCTAACTCCAGCATGGCAATAAATGCATACTCACCTACTGCAGTCGCGTTACACCCAGGGGCATTAGTAAAATAAATATTGCGCAACGAAAGATAATCAACATCAATATGATCGGTACCAATTGTCGCACTACCCACAAATTTAAGTTTATGCGCATTTTTAATTAACGCAGCATTCACTTTGGTCACAGAACGCACCAATAACACATCAGCATCTTCAACTTGTTTAGCAGTCAAGGTTCGGCCATTTACATATTCAATCTTGCCTAAATAGCCAAACAAGGCATCAACATAAGGCATGTTTTCATCGGCAATTATTTTCATTTGGGTATCTTATTCACTGCGAGTTTAACGACATCACATCGCGTTTTTTTATAACTAGTATCTTATACCAAATTCACCCACTCCGTCATGGCAAATAGCGCTGAATGTTCTCGCTGACTAAACCTGGATGCTAGAGCGGACTTCGTCCTGCTAGTTCGCTTCGCGGTTATAAAAGCCAAGCGGTTAACATCAGAAACAACCGACAAATAACTCCGATATACGCTTACATCGCTTTCGCTTTTATAGCTTCTAGCCGCAAAGCGAACTAGCATCTAGGCATTTAGTCTTTCCATAAGCGCAGCGTTCGCTTGTAATCGCTTGTTACCGCCTGTTATCGCTTTTTCTCTATGCAAAAGGCAATAAAAAAGCCAGTATCGTTTCCGATGCTGGCTTTCAAATCATTCGCGGGTTGCCCCACTAATGAGGTTTTATGCTTTATATTTACGCATGACTAACGTTGCGTTAGTGCCACCAAAACCAAAGCTATTGCTCATGATGGTGTTCAATTCTGCTTTGCGCATTTCACGAACTACTGGCATGCCAGTTGCTTTTTCATCTAGGTTGTCAATGTTAATGCTTGGAGCAATAAAACTGTCTTCCATCATGATTAAGCTGTAAATCGCTTCATGAACACCCGCAGCACCTAAAGCATGACCTGTCATTGATTTAGTTGATGCGATAGGAGGCATGTTATCGCCAAACACTTCGCGCAATGCTTCAAGTTCACGCATGTCACCTACAGGAGTAGAAGTACCATGAGTGTTGATGTAATCAACTGGCGTATCGACGTCAGCTAATGCCATCTGCATACAACGTACGGCACCTTCTCCAGACGGAGCAACCATGTCGTAGCCGTCAGATGTGGCACCATAACCAACAATCTCAGCATAAATCTTCGCACCACGTGCTAAGGCATGTTCTAATTCTTCAACAACAACGATACCGCCGCCGCCAGAAATAACAAAACCATCACGATCGGCATCATAAGTACGTGACGCTTTTTCAGGCGTGTCATTGTACTTAGTCGATAGTGCTCCCATAGCATCAAAGCCCATAGTGAGTGTCCAATCGACTTCTTCAGCACCGCCAGCAAAAACCATATCTTGCTTACCCATTTGGATAAGTTCAACGGCATGGCCAATACAATGAGCTGAAGTGGCACAAGCTGAACTGATTGAATAGCTCGTGCCTTTAATTTTAAATGGTGTCGCCAAGCAAGCACTTGCAGTACTGGACATAATACGAGGCACTATATAAGGGCCTACACGCTTAACACCTTTTTCACGAAGTGTATCAGCAGCCTGAACTTGGTTTTTTGAAGATGCGCCACCCGTTCCAGCAATCAAGCCGACACGGAAATTAGAATATTGCTCTTCTGTTAAGTTAGCGTCAGCAATCGCTTCCTGCATAGCAATGTAAGCATATGCAGCAGCATCGCCCATAAAGCGTAGTGCTTTACGATCGATATGATCAGCTGGGTTCATTTTAATGTCACCCCAAACTTTGCTACGTAATTGCATTTCTTCAAACTGTGCCGAGTGAGTAATACCGCTACGACCCGCTTTAAGTGAATCAGTCACTTCTAGCTTGTTATTACCGATACTTGAAACAACACCCATTCCGGTGATCACGACTCTTTTCATTTTTATGCTATCCATTTGGTACATGTCGGTACTTAATTGCGGCAATCATAGCTGCTTTGAAGCAATTAAGTGGTCAGCTTTCCATAAACGCAGGTAAAATAATGCCAAGTTATCGGCCCTGAGTAAAATATTTTGAATAAAACACCTTTATTATCTGTATCCCCGAATTTACACGAGTTGCATATTTGTGAATTACTGGGCAACAACGTCAATCAAAATAGCCGATATCTCCATATTTTTAAGCAGTATATCGCCGAAGTATTGCAAAGCGGTGACGATAAAATAGCAGCCACAAATACTCAACCACATTTATTAACGCTAGGCCAACTCGGTTTTGGCGATGGCCACGAAATAATACTATTACTGGCAGCCTTGCAAGAGGCTAACCTGCAAAACCCTTTGAAACAGCAAAAAACTCGAATTCACATCAGTGTATTTGAACAAAGCCCAGTAAATCGTAAGCAACTAGAATACAAATGGCAACAACAAGGGCTACTTAATTCAGACCATCATTTATTCGATTTTACCCAAGCACTACTCAATGGTGAAATTGCAGCCATTGAAGGTTGTCAGCGGCTAGGCCTACTTCAAAACCAACTTATCATAGACCTGTATCAAGGCTCGCCACTAGCGCAAGCCAAAGTCATTGCCACGCCTGTTAAACAAAGGATAACACATTGGTTTGCCCTACCCCATACGAACCAAGAGGCTTATTCAGATCATTATTTCAATCAAAGTTCACTTTGGCAATATGGTCGGCTCAGTGTTGATAATGCAACATTTTTAACTGCCAGCACAAATGATACCGATGTCGCTCCGGCTATCAAAAAGCAACTAGCACTATGCGGTTTTTTATCAACCACATCATCAAAATCCAATGATGAGATTGCTATCGCAGAACGTAACGCACTAAGACAACAACTACAGCAACAGTTTGCTTATAACCCATTGCCACCGTTACATTCTAATAACAACAGCCCTATAGCTATTATAGGGGGCGGTATCGCTTCTGCAAGTCTTGCTTTATCTCTGGCTGAGCGCGGCAAAGATGTGATTATTTATTGCAAAGGTGACACATTAGGACAAGGCGCATCTGGTAACAAACAAGGTGCCATTTATCCCTTACTTACGCCAGAAAATGGATCGCTAAGCCAATTTTTCCAACAAGCCTTCCTATACAGTCGACGCAGAATTCGGGCATTAGTTGATAATGGATATGAAATAGGCCATCAGTGGTGCGGTGTATTACATACAGGTTTCGATCAACGTAGCCAAACAAGATTAGATAAAATTATTGATGGCCAAGCATGGCCAACTGAAATTGCTTTTGCAGTAAGTCCAAACCAAGCCACACGACTTGCTAACGTCGAGATTGATAAATCTGGCTTTTACTACCCATTAGGAGGCTGGGCTTGTCCGTTTGAATTCGCACAAGCTAGCATTGCCAAAGCACAAACATTAACCAAGGTTCGCGTTATTTATAATAGCGACATTAGCTCACTTGAATCACACTCATCAGGCTGGCAACTGTTTAGTGCCGGAAATAATACCCCTATAGCAACTCACCAACAGGTCGTCATCGCCTCTGGAGCTCAACTTACCCAGTATAAACAGACAAAAAACTTGCAAATCACTGGTTTTAGAGGTCAAGTTAGCCATGTACCGCCACAAGGTGAACTGGCACAACTTAATACTGTTATCTGCGCCAATGGTTATTTAACGCCACAACATAACCAATTACATTGCGTTGGAGCAAGTTATGTAAAAGACCCACAGCATCTTGATTTTTGCCCGATAGAGCAGCATGAAAACAGCCTAAAAATGCAACAAAGCTTTCCAAATTCAAACTGGCCTAACGATATTGATGTTTCAAACAATGACGCCAGAGTCGGCGTAAGGATGGTCAGTCGCGATCATTTTCCGGTAATGGGTTGCGCACCTGATGTTGAAGCGTTATTTACACGCTATGCTGTTCAGCAACAATCGAAAGACAAACCCAGTCTATGGCAACGTTATTGGCAAATAACACCAGCACCAATTTATGACGGATTATATGTGTTAGGAGGACTAGGTTCTCGCGGCCTAAGCTCAGGCCCACTGGTTGCTGAATGCTTAGCAGCAAACTTATGCGGTGAACGGTCACCATTAAGCCTAGAACTACAAGCACTGCTCAGCCCCAACAGAATGTGGCTGCGTAAACTGCTTAAAGGAAAAGCGTTGATGTGAGTATCGATAACGGAAAACTTCAAGCTGATGTCATTTAGTGGAAAAGGTAAATTAGTTCAGAGCTTCAAAGCCAAAGCGATATTCATCTTTAACGATTGATAGGTACTAACAGCGAAGTATTAGAGACCTATATAAGATTTTTTCAAAAAAATGCTACAAACTTAACTTAAGCGCAGCATATTATTTTAATCCTTAGTTTTAAGCTAACGCTTGTTCTATATCCGCGATAAGATCTTCTACATTCTCTAATCCGACTGAGATACGCAGTAAGTTGTCGGTAATGCCTGCAGCTAGTCGGGCTTCTGGGGTGTAAGGGGAATGGGTCATTGATGCAGGGTGTTGGATCAGCGATTCTGCGTCACCTAAGCTTACGGCGATAGTGAATAGCTTTACACTATTAACAAAGTTGATTGCGTCTTGCTTGTCGCCTTTTAACTCAAATGCGATAACGCCGCCGGCGCGTTTCATTTGGTTACCAATGAAGCGATGACCTTGGTGGTGTTCTAAGCCTGGATAAAAGACTTGGCTGAATTTAGGGTGTTTATCTAAAAATTCGGCTAACACTTCTGCGTTGTCACAATGACGAGTTAAGCGTACGTCTAGGGTTTTTAAACCGCGTAAAATTAACCATGCATCGTGTGGTGAAATCACGCCACCGAAGTCTTTTAGGATTTCGTATTTCAATCTGTGCATGTGCTCTGCATTGCCGCACACAATACCTGCGATAACATCGCCATGACCGTTTAAGTATTTCGTGGCACTGTGGATCACCATGTCAATGCCTAACGCTAGTGGTTGCTGCAAAAGTGGTGTCATAAAGGTGTTGTCGACGATTGAAACTAGATTATGTGCTTTAGCTACTTTGGCCATAGCAGCAAGATCGAATACTTGTAAATGTGGATTTACTGGTGTTTCGCAAAACAACACTTTGGTGTTTGGTTTGATGGCAGCTTCGATTGCAGCTATGTCGGAAAAATCGACCAATGTTGATGTAATACCTAAGCGCGTTAGCTGAGTGGTCATGAGCGCGAAGGTGCAACCATAAACCGCTTTAGATGCGACTAAGTGATCGCCTGCATGTAGATGAGTTAATAATGCACTGGATACAGCAGCCATACCAGATGCAGTTGCTGCGGCATCTTCAGCACCTTCTAGCAGCGCCATTTTACGCTCGAGCTCTGCAGTTGTCGGGTTGCCTAAACGAGTATAAATATAGCCAGGTTCTTCTCCGGCAAAACGTGCTCCGCCCTGCTCGGCTGTATCAAATACAAAGGTGGCTGTTTGATACAAAGGTGTAGTGAGTGAGCCAAAGGCTTCGCGTTGATGTCCGCCATGAATGGCTAATGTGGCTAAGTTCCATTTACCCTGATTGTTATCTTGCATTGCTTCTCCCTGCGCCACCTTGTTATGAGTTGTTACCCTCTTTGGGGTTATTGTTGTGGTGGTCGGAATTTAAGATACAGTGGAATAAAATATAACCAAGTGATTGTTGAAAAATAACCCACAAAGTGATGTAAAAACAATTTTACAAACAGCTGTTTACATCGTTTAAATCACATATGTGAGTCCAGTAAATGCACACGGAAGATGTGTGACAGCAAGGCAATTAGTTCGACAAAGATTGCTTCAGTTTAAGCATTCCTTGATCGATACTCACCAGCGGCTGGTAGCCTAAGTCTTGTTTTGCTGCGCCAATGTCAAAGTAATGGCTGGTCGACAGTTGCCTTGCTACAAAGCGAGTCATAATGGGCTCTTGCTGTTTATTAAACAAACCATAAACAAATTCAAGTACAACACCTGCGGTGTAAGCGACACGCGTTGGTACACGTTTGGTCACGGGCGGTAAGTCGACACACGCTAAAATGCGATTAAGCATGTCTGCCATGGTAATAGGTTGATCATTACTTAAAAAATACGCTTTACCGGCGCATTTAGCGTCTGCTATTAAGTCTACTGCAGCCAAAATATGGGCGTAGGCGGCGTTATCAACATAAATGGTATCGACCAGTTTATCTTCATTTCCCACTAGCTTTAATCGCCCTGCTTTAGCACGTTCAATCACTCGAGGTACCAGGTGAGGATCGTTTGGCCCCCAAATTAAATGTGGCCGTAAGGCGGTGGTTCGAAGTTGAACTGTATTGGCTGCAAGCACATTTTTTTCGGCAATGGCTTTAGATTCGCCATAGTAATTGAGGTATGTGTCAGCGTAAGGAGCTGATTCGTTAATGCCGTTTTCGTCACGCCCTGCAAAGGTCACGCTTGGAGTACTGGTGTACACTAAACGTTGTATATTAAGCGCTTTACAGGCATTAATAATATTGTTTGCGCCATCAACATTAGGTGAGTAATAGCTTTGCTTACTGCCCCACACGCCTGCCTTTGATGCTACATGAAACACTACGTCACAGCCTTGCATTGCCTGTTTTACCGTGTCAAAGTCGTTGATATCACCTTGACGCATATCAACACCAAGCTCAACAAGCTTAGGATAATATCCTCTGGCAAAACCCACTACCTCAATACCTACGGCCAATAAACGCCGACAAATAGCAAACCCTAAAAAGCCGCCTGCACCGGTAACAAACACTTTGTTGACCGATAGCGCTAATTGTTTAAGTGCGGCTTGCTCTAGGGGATGTAAGTCTGTCAGCTTCATTATTATTACCTTGTTGTTACTTTAGGGCCGGCCGTATTATTACGTTATGGTGAGACTTATCATTGCTGAATGACTGCCTTACTACGGTCTAAGTACAGCGGCCTTACTACAGTCTAAGTACGGCCTTATTCTTTCCACTGCTTTTGTGCCCAAACAGCGAGCTTTTCTCTGAAGATTTTAGCATTATGGCGTACATCTACAGGGAAGTCGGGATGAATTAAAAAACGACCAATACCTTGCGTATGTGGATACTGCTCGGCTAATTCTATTAACTCTTGATAAAGGGCTTTAGCCGTTGAGCAAACAATATCTTTTTGCAATTCGATACACATTACTGGCACAACGTCCCCACCCACATTAACGCCAACAATGGCAGAACGTTTGACTTGAGTGTGAGTATTAAACACTCGCTCACAGGGCAGTGTATAAAAGCGCTTTAATTTTTGCTTACCGCGCGTGGCATCAACAATATGGCCTTTACGACCACACATCCACAATAAGCCATTATCATCAAGATAACCCACATCTCCCATGCGGTGCTTAACGTGTTCACCGTCGTGTATTTTTGCTAACTCAGTGGCATGTTGACGCTGATAATAGGCTTGACTGACCATAGGGCCGCTCACGACAATTTCACCAATTTCGTTAGCGACAAGTTTTTTAACATCGACCCAATGAGGTTGAGGCTTATCTGTAATCGCAATAATATCAACGCTCACCGACGATATCGGTTTACCGACACAAATGCCTTTACCTTGATCGGTCTGTTGACTGGTATTAAATAACGCGTGGCTACCAATCATACTGATGGGTAACGACTCTGTCGCACCATAAGAGTTAAGCACTTCAACTTGTGGGTTAAGCATGTTGCTAAAGCGCTTGATTGAGCTAATCGTTGCCGGAGCACCCGCTGATATCACTCGCTTAACGCTAGTGAGTTTATGCTGACTTTGTTCGCCTGCTTGGCCTAATCGCTCTAACAAGGCAGGATTAACAAACATGTTACTGCATTGATATTGATCGATTGCGGCAAACAAATGGGCTGGGTTGGCGGTGATTGGTTTGCTGGCATCCATGTCTGGCACAATGGATGCCATGCCTAATGCAGGGCCAAATAATGAAAACAGCGGAAAAGTCGCTAAGTCTCGCTCGCCAGGTGCAATACCGTAATCGTGTTTAAGTGCGCTAATTTGTGCTTCAAACATCCCATGGCTGTACACCACGCCTTTGGGAGTACCAGTACTGCCACTGGTAAACAAAATGGCCGCCATATCATCTGGCTTTAATAACGCCATTTCCAGAGGTTGAGCAACATTACGGCCAATTTCGGTAATGGTTTCCAAACTTGTTGCGTTAGCTAGCAAACGTTGAATGCCTGAACCACCGACATTAATCACCTGCTTAACACTGCCTTTGCCCCACCCAAGCACCCGCCTAGCAATATGCGCTTTAGGTATGCCGATAAAGGCATCTGGTTGCGACTCTGCAAAACACTGTTTAAGATTTTTGATCCCCATGCCTGGGTCGACTAAAATGGGGATAATACCTGCTTTGAACAAGGCAAACGTTAACGAGAAAAACTCAATGCTTGGGGTGACCATTAACACGGCTTTCATGCCACGCTTGATACCGTATTGAATAAGCCCTTTGGCAATCATGTCTGATTGTTGATGTAAGGTAGCAAAGTCGATTTCTTGATAATTGAACTGGCCCAGCTTAGCGTGCTGCACAGCAACTGCAAGACCGGCAGGCATAGCTTGCGCAGCCGTTTTAAGGTGCTGACAGATATTGGCATTAGCAAGTGTAGAGGTTTTGGTCATGTGGCTTCATTTTGGGCTAATGTGAATAACGCATATATGCTGGTTAACAAGTACGCCAACATATAGATAATTTTAGACGATTAAATAGCTAAAAGGCTCAAATGAGCCTTTTAGGGTGTAATTAATTTTTTTCGATGAAGTCTTTAATTAAGCCAATCACTTCGTCGCTGGCATCTTCAAGAATGTAATGACCGCAGTCAGCAAACTCGTGCACCGTGGCGTGAGGCATTCGCTGTCGCCATTCTTCTAAAAAATACTTATCAAACACAAAATCTTGTAAACCAAAACAAATCAACGTCGGTATGTCAGCAAACTCGCTTAAGCTATCGCCAATGCTAGTCACTAAGTCGTAGTTTCTGTCGCCAGGTTTAAGTGGAATGTCTTGAACAAAGCGTAGTGTCGAAATACGGTTTTTCCAAGAATCAAATGGCGCTACATAAGCTTCACGCACTTCTTTAGACATGGGTTTACGTTTAACCCCCACATACGAGGCTGCTGATGAAAATGCATTTAACCCACGGACTAACAAGGTGCCGAGTAAGGTTTCGCGGCAAATCCATAATGCCCAGGGAAAAGGCTTAGTTTTAGGAAGATGAAACGCGGCCGTGTTTAAACACACAATGCGTTTGATGCGCTCAGGATGACGAGCCGCAAAGCCCATTCCAATCATACCGCCCCAGTCGTGTACCACGAGGGTGATGTTTTGTTTTACATCAAGGCTGTCTAGCAAGGCTTCTAAATCATCAATACGGTTTTTTAGGGTGTAATCGTATTGTGGATCATCGGGTTTGTCTGATAAGCCGCAACCAATATGGTCTGGCACAATACACTGATGCTGATCGCTCAACGCGCTCACTAAATTACGGTAATAGTAACTCCAACTAGGATTACCGTGCACCATAACGACTGGCTCGCCTTGGCCTTCGTTTATGTAATGTAGTTTATTGCCGTTACGGTCTAAATAATGACTTTTAAATGGCAGTAAGTTGTCTAGCATGATGCATCCTGTTAACTATTTTTATAATGATATGCAAAAATTCAGTGCAGCCCAAGGCTTACCACTTAATTCCTAACATCATGCAGTTCAAACCACTGCCTATCCCTAAAAAGCTGACTTGGTCGCCAACACGTAAAAAACCTTCATCGTGGGCAATTGCAGCAGTAACAGGTAATGAAACCGTACCCATGTTGCCTAAGGTTTGATAGGTGGGATATTCTTTTTCGTGGGGGATGTTTAATGCATTTAGCACTTGTCGGCGGTTTGATGCGCCCACTTGGTGACAAATCACTTTATCAACTTGCTCAACAACCCAATCACGCTGCTCTAGGAAATGCTCCCAAGTGTGCTTAGCAAGCTCTACGCCTTCTTTGAGCAAGGTAACTGCATCGGTACGCATAAACTCGCGATACAATAAGTGCCCTGCTTCTTGTAGGCCCCACTGACACAATTGGTGGTGCTCTGGTGCAGACAAATGACTGGCGCCTAATAACTGATGCTGACGCGTGGTGGTGAGTGGCAAAGTGCCATCGGTTAAAATGACTGCTACCGCACCTGAACCACCGGTTAACGTAGCCAATGACTGAGCAAAATTCTGCATTGTCGGTTCGGCTAGCATGTGATCGATGGTGGCATCAACGATATCTCGTGCAGATTCGCACGACACAACCATGCCGGCTTTGATTTGCCCAAGTTCAATACGATTGGCAATATCTAAAATACCCGACAACACCCCTAAACAAGCATTGCTGATGTCGTAAATGGCTGTGTCTTTAGACACGCCAAGTTCGGCAGCAATACGGCAAGCGGTTGCTGGTTCGTGTTGGTCACGGCACACACCCGTGTAAACCACAGCACCTAAGTCGCTGACATTAATACCGGTTTCATTCACGGCTTTACGTGCAGCAGCAATAGCGCCGTCTGATAAACGATGACCTTTAGGCCACCAACGACGCTCGGTAATTCCGGTTAATGCGGCAAGTTGCCCCATCGGAATACGAAACTTTTGATAAAGCGGGGCCAAGCGAGATTCTAAATCGCTACTCGACACTACTTGGGGTGCTAGCTCATAAGCCAGACTATTGATAAAGACGCGTGAATATTTCATTAAACCGTATAATTCGCTTCGCTCTAGCAAGCACAAAAGCCACTAGAATAGTTGTTATTCGTTATTAACCCGCCATTTGAACAAGAATGGCTTAATTATTCAATCAAAAACAGCAAGCTAATGCGGTAATTTGGATAATATATTGTGGTTAGATTTTATTATTTGATTAACTAGTTTGTTGATTTTCACAGTTTTAGGGCAAATAGACTAGTATAAACAAAGGTTTAATTTACAGTTTTGTGACAAAGGCTGCTATTAGTTTGTTTTAATTGCTTGGATCATCGCATTTCGTGGTGTAACACTGTTTGCACAAAATTCAGTCAAAGCCACTTGATATCCCTGCTCTTGTAAAAAACACACTCGATCGAGCAACAGCCAATGCTCCAAAGCTCGGCGAAATAGATGGGCCACTAAATCTATTCGCTTAGTAAGCCGTTGTCGCTCAATTCCGCGGTGCAAATAATGGCTCAAATTAATCTCACTGGATATAACTAAATGCTTTTGATTTGCAGCCCATTGGCAAAAGTCGCTAAAACTGCCACTAAGCTGGCTTTTTTTAATGGTCGGCACCGATAAATAAGCATCGATGCCGCGAATTTCTCGTTGCAAACTGTCAAAACCTAAGCGCCATGATATCTCTTGATTGCGTAATGTTTGTTTTTTGGTGCCTGCAATAACGCTTTGTTGCAATGGCAGCTGTAAGTCATGCTTTGACAGTTTGACCGCACTGACTTTGGCTAAGGCCGATAGCGGTTGATAATGTGTATGTTCAATCAAATGATAACAGCAGGGTGAAATAGACATCACCCGAGTGCCTGCCGATACTGCGAGTTGGAGTAAACGAATGTGTAAATCACCACAGGCGTGCAATGCGATTGCATGTTGATCAATTAACAAAAGCGGTTTACCTGGGTCGATTGGCGCAAAAGCATCGGCACAAATAAAAGTTTGCGGTAATTGCCATTGTTTTGCAAAAACCTGGCCTTGTGAGCATAAACTCGCTTGCCACTCAATACTTGTTACCTCAACATTTTGCTGCTTAGCCACCAAGCGGCCCAAATGCCCTTTACCAGCACACCACTCTAAAATAGGTAACCGAGGTAGTTGGGGTTGAGATTGTGGATCAACTTGCTCCGAGAACGCGGTAATCTGTTGCCACTTTCGACCTTTAATATGGGCACTAAAATGCGCTGAATCGCTAATTAGGTGATCATTCACGAGTGTTTCAGTGTCAGAAACAGCTTGAGCATCGTCACTGTTAATCGTACTTGTAGGCAAAGTGATGACTAACAAGCTTAATTGGCTAATTAACTGATCAACCTGCGGCAGTTTGCTTTGCTTGATATCGCGAATCAGACTTGGCAACAACGACTCTACAAGCTGTTGCTGATCCATATCAATAGTATCAATTTCTACATCATCAAGTTGCCACACCTTTTGGGCTAATTGTGGGAAATCGTGCTGCCAAGGTAAGTGGTCACACTCAAACGCGACCAGCTGCCATAAGGGTTTTAGAGCCTCAAGAAGTGAGTCTATGGCATTAAAGGTCTGTTGATATTTGATTACGGACATATTGAGACTTGTAGTTAACCTTAGCCGATTGAAATGATAGGATGCGAGTCATTAAATCACCGAACTGGAATTGTAAACTATGCACTCACCTTGTGTCGCCCGTTGTGGCTTAAATGCTGACGATTATTGTATGGGCTGTTTTCGTCACATTGATGAAATTGTAACGTGGTCACAAGCCAGTGAAGAACGAAAGAAACAAATTTTTGATAGTCTAGAAGGCAGAAAACAGCTGTATTTAGGCGACAACAACAACCAAACGTTGTCACGGGCAAAATGGTTGGAAGCTGAAAAGCGGATTAAACGGTAATAAGTGATTACGAGCGATTACGAGCGATTACGAGCGATTACGAGCGATTACGAGCGATTACGAGCCTAGATGCTAGGGCGGACTTCGTCCAGCTAGTGCGCTTCGCTTCTATAACAACGGTAATGCATCAAGCAGACCCAGCTCAGAAGTATTTCCATGATGGGACCTAGCCCTAAGCTTGTATCTTTTGAATTTGATTTTATAGCATCTCGCCGCGAAGCGACCTAGCTCCTAGGCTGTTTCCCGCTTGTCATCGATTTTCATCGCCAGTTATCAATCTAACCAACTTTTAACATTGCCTGTATAGCATCTCGCCGCGAAGCGTCCTAGTTCCTAGGCTTTTTATCGCTCGCCATCGCTTGTTATCGATTTTCATCGATTTTCATCGATTTTCATCGATCTTACCGGCTTTGACATTGCCTGTATAGCATCTCGCCGCGAAGCGACCTAGTTCCTAGGCTTTATATCGCTCGCCATCGCCTGTTATCGAGTTTCATCGCTCTTACCGCTTCTACCGTCTCAGCTCTACTTCTTCATCATCGCTTTTAAGTCTGCGAACGGATTGAAAGTGGCAGCATCTTGTTTGGCTTCTTTAGTGCTACCGTAACGAATCAACTCTTCAAAGCGTGAATGTTCATTGTCGTGACAGTACAGGCACAACAACTCCCAATTCGTACCATCTGACGGGTTATTGTCATGATTATGATCACGGTGATGCACAGTTAATTCAGATAAATTTTTATGAGTAAATTCTCTAGTGCAACGCCCACATACCCAAGGATAGAGCTTAAGCGCTTGCTCACGATATCCTTTTTCACGAGAGGCTTTGTAGTCTCTGGCTTCAGCTAATACTTTATCTAATTTACTTTCGTTGGCTGACATTAATTTATCACTCGTAAAAAAAATTACCCCAAGGATAATCACTGTTATCGCTTGGGGCAATTGTTTGCTAGATCTTATTTTAAGATTCTTGTGTGATTAGCACTGATTAACAATGACAAAGCAATGATAAAACATCACTTAGCTTATTCTAATCACCTAAAGCCTAGATACTATACAAGCAAAGTAACAAACGATGATAAGCAATAAAATGAGATGACAAGCGCATCGCTCGCCGTTATCGCGTGATACCGATTGTTACCGCAAACTGGCTCTTATAGCAGCGAAGCAAACTAGCAGGACCCTGTCCGCTCTAGTATCTAGGCATGTTATCGCTTGTTATCGCCATTATCGTTTATTAGCGCCGTTACCGCTTGTTACCGCAAACGGGCTCTTATAGCAGCGAAGCGAACTAGCAGGACGCAGTCCGCTCTAGTCTCTAGGTTTGTAATCGCTTGTTAGCGCAGCTATCGCTTGATACCGATTGTTTCCCTTCAACTGGCTCTTATAGCAGCGAAGCAAACTGGCAGTCCGCTCTAGTATTTAGGCATGTTATCGCTTGTTATCGCAGCTATCGCTTGATACCGATTGTTACCGCTTAAACAGGCTATTATAGCAGCGAAGCAAACTAGCAAGACGCAGTCCGCTCTAGTATCTATGTTTGTTATCGCTGTTATCGCTTGATACCGATTGTTACCGTTTCAACAGGCTCTTATAGCAGCGAAGCGAACTAGCAGGACGCAGTCCGCTCTAGTCTCTAGGTTTGTTATCGCTTGTTATCGTTTATTAGCGCCGCTATCGCTTGATACCACTTGATACCGCTTTTATCAGTGTTATCGCTCAAACCGTCTTCCAGCCTATTTAAGCTGCTTTACTGTTCGATATTCCAGCGGTTAAATTAAAGCGCATTGCATCTTCAAATGACCAATCGACAAAAATAAGGTCGTCGCGTTTAACCAAACTTGTCACCCCAGCTATTTGGTAACTGAGTTGGAATAATACTGGCACCCAATCACCTTCTGGCAATGCATCGGCAAGGGGTTGTGGTGCTGAGTCACTCATAATAAAGCCCACGACAAAACTACCATTGGCTTGTTTGACTAATACCGTTTTTTGGGTTTTAGGTTGGCCGTCGCGGTTCATTAAACTGGCGATATCACGAATACTGCCATAAACAGATTTAAACAAAGGAAACTTCATCAGTTGGTTTTCTACCCAACCGTACACCCAAGCAATTGGACTAACGGAAAATAATAATCCCGCTACAAACACTAAACTCGCTACCAAACAAAATCCTGCGCCAACAAAAGCCGCTTTTACCCCCACAATATCAAGCAATAATTTACCTAAGCCATCGAGTGAGATAAACAATGACCAAAATAGCCAAATAGACAACACCATAGGTAATAAATTGGTTAAACCACGAGCAAGGGTATTTTTCATGAACGATTTCTTCTACATCAGATTTAGGCGCCAAAGATAACAAATATCCATCAAAACCGCTAAACAAAAACGCCCTATGCTGGGCTGTTTGTTCGATAAACAGTGCAACATAGGGCGTTTCTAAAGTCGCTAAGACCTATTACAGCTCTTTTTCCATTTCTTCGTAAGAAATATGGCGAACGTCTTTACCTTTCACATAGTAAATAACGTATTCACAGATATTTTTACAACGGTCGCCGACACGCTCAACTGCACGCGCAGCCCATAATACGTCTAACACACCAGGGATTGAACGAGGATCTTCCATCATATGAGTCATTAATTGACGAATAATACCTTCATACTCTTTGTCTAATTTCGCATCTTCTTTGTGTAACTCAAATGCTTGATCAGCATCCATACGTGCTAGTGCATCTAACGTTGAGTGCAACATACGTGTGGCGTGACGCCCCATGTTTTCAATACTCACCAATAAAGGCTGTTGACTGTTAGCGCGCTTTTCTACCGCGGCTTTGGCGATACGAACACAAGCATCACCAATGCGTTCAAGATCGGTAATGGTTTTAGAAATAGCCAAAATTAAGCGTAAATCACTGGCAGCAGGTTGACGCTTAGCAATAATACGGGTGCACTCTTCATCAATAGCCACTTCCATACCATTGACTTTGTGGTCGCCTTCAATCACTTGTTGCGCTAATTCTGAGTCAAGTGTTGCTAGCGCATCCAATGCTTGCTCAAGCTGGCGCTCAACAAGCCCGCCCATGGCTAATACGCGATTACGAATATCATCAAGCTCGGCATTAAACTGACCTGATATGTGTTTACTTAAATTCATTTTTTCCATGATACCCACCTAAATTCTGTATGTTAATTAAAAGCGTTTTAAGCAAGATTAACCGTAACGACCAGTAATATAATCTTCTGTTTTACGCTTTTTAGGGGTCGTGAAAATGGTGTTGGTATTAGCGTACTCAACCAATTCACCCATGTACATAAAGGCCGTTTGATCTGACACTCGTGCCGCTTGTTGCATGTTATGCGTCACAATCACCACGGTATATTTTTGCTTTAACTCAGTAATCAATTCTTCAATAGTTAATGTTGAGATTGGGTCAAGTGCTGACGTTGGCTCATCGAGTAATAATACTTCTGGCTCAATGGCAATGGCACGGGCAATCACCAAACGTTGTTGCTGACCACCGGATAAGCCAAATGCATTGTCATGTAGACGGTCTTTCACTTCGTCCCAAATCGCTGCGCCACGCAATGAACGCTCTGCCGCTTCGTCTAAATCACGACGATTACTTAACCCTTGCAAACGTAAACCATACACCACGTTTTCGTAAATTGACTTAGGGAACGGGTTAGGACGCTGAAACACCATACCGACGTTACGACGTAGTGCCGCTACATCGACTTTCTTGTCATAAATGTTCTGCCCATGAAGTAAGATTTCACCTTCAATTTTACAACTATCAACCAAATCATTCATGCGGTTAATACAACGTAACAGTGTTGATTTACCGCAACCACTTGGGCCGATAAATGCCGTAACTTGTTTTTTAGGGATCTTCATCGACACATCAAATAGCGCTTGTTTGTCACCGTAACGTAAATCAAGATTACGGATTTCAAGTGCGGTATCCTGTGCCGGTAAATTAGCTAAATCAACGGCTTCTGTTTGCATTGCTGAACTATCAATAGAAATCATTTTATCTTTCCTCAGGATATCGCTAATTAATGTTCTAGCGAACGGAATTTTTCACGTAAATGGTTGCGCACGCTGATAGCGGTTAAATTAAGAGCAACAATTACAGATACTAATAAGAACGAAGTTGCGTACACCAATGGGCGTGCTGCTTCTACGTTAGGGCTTTGGAAGCCTACATCGTAAATATGGAAACCTAAGTGCATGAACTTACGTTCTAAATGCACAAACGGGAAGTTCATATCAATCGGTAATGTTGGGGCTAATTTTACTACACCCACTAACATCAACGGTGCCACTTCGCCGGCAGCACGTGCCACGGCTAAAATCAAACCAGTCATAATTGCTGGGCTTGCCATTGGAATCACAATGCGCCATAAGGTCTCGGCTTTAGTCGCGCCTAATGCCAAGCTGCCTTGACGCACAGCACTCGGAATTCGGCTTAAGCCTTCTTCGGTTGATACAATCACCACCGGCAAGGTTAAAATGGCTAAAGTTAATGCAGACCAAATCACCCCAGGAGAGCCAAATGTCGGTGCTGGTAACGCTTCAGGGAAGAACAATTGGTCAATTGAGCCGCCCATCATGTACACAAAGAAACCTAAACCAAACACACCATAAACAATTGACGGTACACCGGCTAAGTTAATCACCGCAATACGGATAAGCTTAGTAATAGGGCCTTTCTTGGCGTACTCGTGCAAGTAAATAGCAGCGACAACTCCAAATGGCGTCACAATAACGGCCATGAGCATCACCATAAATACCGTGCCAAAAATAGCGGGAAAAACACCACCTTCAGTATTGGCTTCACGCGGGTCATCACTCACAAAGCGACCTATTCCCACAAACCAGTGACCCACTTTACCTAGCAAACTCATGTGATTGACATAACTTACGTCTAAAATTGAGTCCAGTTGCAAGGTGACTTCAACACCGCGCATGTCTTTAATCACCACAGAATCACGCGCCGCTTTATCACGCAGGGCAAACAAGTCTTTTTCAAGCACTAAGTAGTCTTGGTTAAGCTGTTCAATTTGCGCCTTGATATCCGCTTTACGCTCAGCAGTTAACTCACCATCAAGCTCATAACCACGCTCTTTCAAACGTAGACGTTCCATTTGATAATTTATCGAGCCAATATCGCTTTTTTGCAACGCCAAGGCTTCGTCAGAAATTGCCACTGCGCGGTCGATATGGTCAAACAAAGACGCTTCTATGTCTGCTTCATTAGTTAACTCTAAACGTTTACCGTCTTCGATTACCGCAACAGGATAACCGTAAAAATTACCGTTTTTAGTTCGTTCAAGTTTAGCGACATCAGCAGGCATAGAGCGGCTAACGATATCGGTTCCTAAAATCCAACGAAAATCTAAACCAACAAACTCACGGTTACCAGTTTTTACCAAGTAACGAGTAACAAACTCACCAGGGTGTTTGGCAAATTTATGACCAGCTGAAATTAAGCGCTCTGTAGGCACCTCTTCACGGTCGTAAATCTCACCAATTAAGGTACTTTTAACACCATTGTTGTCTTCGAGTTGCCATTCATAAACATCAGCAGGCCAAAAGTAACTCAAGCCACGCCAAGCGATTAACAGTAATAAGCCTAAAACGGCAATCAAACTGATACTAACGGCACCACCGGTCATCCAAATCCACGGTGAACCTGATTTAAACCACTTACCCATTGCACAAACCTCTCAAGGCGATTAGCGAATTAATCATTAATTGAGTCATCATCTTTCCTTACAGTGAGCTATAACGTTCGCGTAAACGTTGGCGAACAACTTCAGCAATGGTATTAAAGAAGAAGGTGAACACGAACAATACAAAGGCAGCTAAGAACAATACGCGATAATGCGTACTGCCAATGGCCGACTCAGGCATTTCTACGGCAATGTTTGCCGCTAAGGTACGCATACCTTCAAATACACTCCACTCAAGGATTGCAGTATTACCGGTAGCCATTAACACAATCATGGTTTCACCCACTGCACGGCCTAAGCCCATCATGATAGCCGAGAAAATACCCGGACTGGCGGTAAGCAATACCACCTTGGTCAGGGTTTGCCAGTTTGTTGCACCCAGTGCCAAACTGCCGTTTGATAAATGACGTGGTACAGAGAAAATCGCATCTTCAGCAATCGAGAATATGGTTGGAATGACCGCAAATCCCATGGCAATACCCACAACCAGCGCATTACGTTGGTCGAATGTGATGCCTAAATCATTGGTAATAAATTGACGAGTATTGCCGTCAAATAACGCCACTTCAATTATTGGGCTGATTTCAAAGGAGAACCAACCAATAAATAGAATCACTGGCAATAGCATTAGTTCTTGATAGGTTTCTGGTAAGCGTTGCTTCCATTTTTCTGGCAATTTACTCCAAGCAAATGCAGTTGCAAGTATTGATGTGGGCAATAACATCAACAAGACCACAATGCCGGGCAAATGATCTTCAATCAGTGGCGCTAACCATAAACCAGCCAAGAAACCTAAAATAACCGTCGGTAATGCTTCCATGATTTCAATGGTAGGCTTTACTACATTACGCACTTTAGGTGTCATGAAGTAAGCGGTATAAATCGCCCCCGCAATCGCCAATGGCGCAGCGAATAGCATGGCGTAAAATGCCGCTTTCATGGTACCAAATGCCAGTGGCATTAAGCTCAACTTAGCTTCAAAGTCGTCAGAACCAGAAGTGGACTGCCACACATATTGTGGTTCAGGGTAACCTTCGTACCATACTTTTTCCCACAATGCGCTCCAGGATATTTCTGGATGATCATTTTCAACAGAGAAAAGGTTAAGTTTGTTATCGGCCTCAATCACCAAGGCGTTTGAACGCGGGCTGAAGCCCATTTTACCTGGGTTAGTTAACTGAAATTTCTCGTCGAATAACTGCCGTTCACTGGTTGTATAAAGCAGGGTTAATTCGCCATCTGCACTCAACACTGCAAAGCTTTTACGATAAAACTCTGTCGCCATTACACTGACTGGAGCAAGGTCATCAAACTCACGAATCTGCTGATATAAACGACCTTTTTCGCTATTAACTTGGAAGTACTGACTCACAATACCGCTGTCATAACTCACCAATATAGAGCTTGCTCCGGCAAGTAAATTTACTTGCTTAACTTCAGCATTCACTTTTTTAACATCGACAACTTGTAGTAACTCAATAGAGTCGGCATCGCGAGTGTTATAAATAAATAGTTTATTATTGGTACTCAAAATAAGCTGACGATGATCTGGAGTCATTATCGCTGATATAACATGATTAGGTGCATCATCAATAAACACTTCAACAGATGACCACTCAACTTCTTCAGTCATCATGTTTTCTTCGCCTTCTTGGCGATTAAGCTTCCAAGCACCATTGGCATTTTGGTAAGCAAAGCTCATGCGGCTGTCGCTAAAATCAAACACCAGATTATAAACAGCGCCCTCACTATTAATCGTTAATGGCGTTTCTCCCATCGGATAACGTAAAGTCGGCGTAATCAAGCGTTTATTGTCTGGGTAGGTTAGTCCAAACTCAATGCCGACAACAATCACTTGGCCGTTGCTCAGCCCTAATGCAAAACGTTGCTCACTTGGGCTCGATTTAGCACTGCTGGTGACCGTTGTGCCTTCAGGAATTTTTGGCTTAAAAGATGAAATCAATTCACCGCTCGCGGCTGAATAAAAGTCAACTACACCCGATTCGGTCACGCGATAGAGCACTTCGTTTTGTTCATCGCTGCCAACAGTTAAGGTTTTAACATCAGCATGTTGATAACTCACACTCGTAACAGGTTCTATATGTGCCCCATCAAAAATGGGCTTGATGACATACAGCAAATAGAAAAATATTAATAACAGGGTGACAAACACTAATGTGCCGCCAACGGTTACCCCAATCTCTGCTGCTTTATCCTTAAATGCTCTGCGGGTTGCATGTCTATCAACGAGTAGACTTTTTTCCGCAGAACCAGGTTTATTGACCTGACTTTCCATTAAGAACCTCTAATAATTAATCGATGCCATAATTAGCGCTTTGAATGTGTAGTCTACTATGCTAACAATAAATATTTATGACTAAATATATGAAAGTAAACAGCAGTAAAACAATAACACAATCTTAAGTGGCTGCGATTATATGACGTAAATATGACATTTGTGTTACAGACATTATTTATAGGAGAAATATCGAATGATGCGTTATCTTATTACTCTTCAAGCACCTGATAGAAAAGGCTTAGTAGAACAGATTGCCAATGTAGTAAGCCGCCATGGTGGCAACTGGCTAGACTCTGAAATGCGCCATATAGACGGTATTTTTGCAGCAATATTACAATTAGAAGTGCCTGCGCTAAAATGGGATGAGTTAATTGACGCCTTGGAATGCATTGACGGCTTAACCTTAACCTTCGCTAAAACAACCTTAAGTGCTAAACCGATTAAACATTTGCACTATAACTTAGTCGCATATGATCGCCCAGGGATTGTGTTGCATATATCTAATAAAATGAATGCCCTAGGCGTAAATATAGAACAATTTAGTAGCCAATATGAAACCGCCAGTCACACGGGCATTGCATTATTTAGAGCTACTATGGCATTAGGATTAACCGATCCGAGCCAAGAAGAGCAAATTACAGCATCACTGTATGAAATGGGTGATGATGTTGTATTAGATAAACTGAGTAAATCAGCATAAGTTAATTTAGACATTGAAAACCAATTAAGTCTAAAATCCGTTTTGATCCTCTGTTAAACTGCCACGAAATAATGATGATAAAAATGGATTAACCATGTTTGGAACGCTATCAAAACTGAAAACCCACCTCAATGATAACCATGAGGTGGAATATCATTTACCTGTTGGTGAAGCGCGTTTGGCGCTTAACCCGCTTATTGGTAAGTCATTAACCATGACTCATACAGGTAATATTTTTTGCAGCAACTGCGGTAAAAAGACCAAGAAAAGTTATTCTCAAGGTCACTGCTACGTATGCATGACAAAACTGGCCAGTTGCGACTTGTGTATAATGAAACCAGAAACATGCCATTTTGATCAAGGCACTTGCCGCGAACCTGAATGGGGCATATTAAATTGCTTTGTGCCCCACTACGTGTATTTATCGAATACATCAGGGATTAAAGTCGGCATTACTCGCCATACTCAAATCCCAACCCGTTGGATAGACCAAGGGGCGACTCAGGGCTTACCGATTTTTAAAGTGTCGACGCGTAAAATGTCGGGCTTAATCGAAATTGAATTAGCTAAATTCATTAACGACAAAACCCATTGGCAAGCTATGCTAAAAGGCCATAATGATGATGTCGATTTGGTTGAACAAGCAGCCCAACTTATTCCGCTAATTGAAGATAAACTGCAAGCGCTCGCAGTCGAATACCAAGACATTGTTATTGAACGCCTTGATGCCAACATTCAAGCGATTAGCTACCCAATTACGCAGTTTCCGGTGAAAGTTAAATCACACAACTTTGATAAAATTGCTGAAGTCACTGGTATTTTGCAAGGCATAAAAGGTCAATACCTTATTTTTGATACTGGGGTAATTAATATTCGTAAGTTTTCATCTTATGAAGTAGACGTTAGTTATTAAACTATCTAGCGATTAACTTGCTAATGACTTGTAACTTAATCGCTAAAAACCGTCTACATGCCGAAATAACGACTTCAAAGGTAAAATTTGAACTTGTTAAGTAAAAATGACCAACCAGAATTACACTTAGTAACTAATAATTTATTTGATAAATATCAAACCGTTAACAGTAAAACGAGTGTTTTTTTAGTCTTGAAATGACAAATTTAACCAAGCGTTAAAAAAATCATTATGGTGAATCACTCATTTCCCCTAGAATTCGATTTATAAAAATATCTTATTAATTCACTACAGAGACCCTTTCATGGAGTTAGTATTCGCCATTGCTTTATTTGCTTTTTCTGCCGGTATTACTCCTGGCCCTAACAACATTATGCTAATGACCTCTGGGGTTAATTTTGGTATTAAGCGCAGTATTCCGCACTTAATGGGTATTAGCTTGGGTTTTCCGACCATGATATTAGCGGTCGGGCTTGGGTTAAGTGCAATATTTCAAGCTTATCCTTTTATTCATATTGTGATTAAAGTGATTGGTATTAGTTACCTACTTTATCTGTCATGGTTAATTGCCAATAGCAGCAGTAAAATGGAAGGTAAAAAAGTAAGCAAACCGTTTAGCTTTTTACAAGCGGCAGCATTTCAATGGGTAAATCCAAAGGGATGGATTATGGCGGTAGGTGCCATTGCTACATTTACCTCAGTACAACAAGAGATCAATAGCCAAGTCGTGACCATTGCCAGCGTATTTTTATGCGTGGCATTTCCGTGTGCGATTGTCTGGTTAGGGTTTGGCGTGGCACTTAAACGTTTACTTAAAAATGAGCGTCAGCAACGTATTTTTAATATCACAATGGCTTTATTATTAGTGGCATCGATCATTCCAATGATGTTACCGCCAACAACCCACTAATCAATTTTTTAGCGTTAAAAGGTTAACTAATGGAACAACATGAATGTCTTACTCATACTGAAAATTGGGTAAAAGATGTCATTATGAAATACAACATTTGTCCGTTTGCCCGTCGAGAAGTCGAACGCGCTAGCATTCGTTATGTTGCCATTGAAGAAACTAAAACAAAGTCTGTGTTAAAGGCGCTAATTGAAGAGTGCCAATACTTAGATAATCATCCTGAAACTGAAACCACGCTGTTTATTTTGCCGCGAGGTTTTGAAGGTTTTTACCCTTATTTAGATTTAGTCGATTACGCTACCGATGAGTTAATTGAGCAAGGCTATGAAGGTGTTTATCAATTAGCGACCTTTCATCCGGACTATTGTTTTGAAGGTGAACCACAAGACAGTGCGGCTAATTTTACCAATCGCTCCCCCTACCCTTGTTTGCATATTATCCGTGAAGCCAGCATGGAAATGGCATTAGCCAACTATACTGATCCTGAATCCATTCCTGAGCGAAATATAGCTTTTGCGGAACGTAAAGGCAGCGATTTCTTTGTCCAATTACTGCAGCATTGCACCAAATGAGTTGAGAAAGATAACCGGCGGTAAAGAGCGGTATCAAGCGCTGACTAGCGATGACAAGCGATTAACAGCCTAGAGACTAGGGCGGACTTCGTCCTGCTAGACGCTGCGCGGCTATAAGAGCGGACAATAGTTGGCTCCGTGGTGTAGCAAAAAACCTTCAGACTT
>NZ_JBEOPJ010000032.1:0-20575 GCF_040309945.1 Shewanella sp. AC34-MNA-CIBAN-0136
TTTATTTAATCAACCAGCGCAATAAACTTGAACGTTTACATTCAAGTCAGTTTGCACCCGGTTATCTATGCCGTTAATCATTCGCACTGGGGTTAGGGCTATGACACGCACCGCGAAGGATTTATTTAATCAACCAGCGCAATAAGTGGAAAGTGTTTAAAGGATAGAATTTCATTCAACAATAAGCGCGATAGCCGCCTACGGTTCTATATAATATAATGGCGGCTATTCTCATTTTTGGAACATGGCTGTATATGATTATCTTTAGCACCAACCTTGGCGATTTTACCGTAGAGCTTGAAATGGAACGTGCGCCGGTTTCTTCAAAAAACTTTTTAAAATACTGCCAAGACGGTTTTTATGACGGCACTATTTTTCATCGGGTTATTAAAGGTTTTATGGTGCAGGGCGGTGGCTTAACCGCCAAAATGAAAGAAAAACCTACTCGTGACCCTATTGCCAATGAAGCCAATAAAGGTTTGAACAACGTGTTGGGTACTTTGGCGATGGCTCGAACAGATTCGCCGCATTCAGCTACTGGGCAATTTTTTATTAATGTCGCCGACAATGATTTTCTAGACCACGCAGCAATGACCAATGCGGGTTGGGGTTATGCGGTGTTTGCCAAAGTAACCGCCGGTATGGATGTTATTCAGCAAATGGAGCGAGTTAAAACAACGACGATGGCAGGCCATGAAGATGTACCGCGTGAGCCGATTATTGTTGAGAAAGTGACCATTGTTGACGAGAAATCTGTTGCTTAAATGTGCAGTGCTATTTACACACTCGCTATTAAACATTAGCGAGTAAGTAATAGCTATTAAGCACTTACTATTAAGAACTAGCTTAAAACAACGCAATAAAAAAGGTTCGACATCACTGTCGAACCTTTTTTGATCTGTGTTAAACCACAGTAGTCACATTAAAGTGTGAAACGAATACCAATGGCAATGCCGTCATCTTCAGACAGTTCCATTCTGGCTTGTTGTGCTTTGTCTGCACTGGTGAAATCGCTGTAATCACGGCGAGCTTCAACATATAAAACAGTATCTGGGTCAAATACATAATGTAAACCTACTACGAAAAACTGACGTTTAAAAACGTCATCTTGATCGGCATTGTAGTTAGGTTGGATCACGTAGTTAGATCCAGCATCAAGAATGTTGTACGAAATAAAAGTACGAATGTTGTTATCGAACTTGTACGAGAACAATGATTCAATACCCACAGCGTCGTTAATTAAACGACCGATATTGTCGGTGTCATGATTTTCGTTTTTGTTTACGTTGGCAGCAGCATAAAAACCATTCTGCTCAAAGTTGCCCCAAGTGATACCCATGCCGTAAATAAGATCAACAGCAGTGGATGTTCCACCGTTACCAAAGGTCACATCAAACTCACCACGGTTAACACCGGCAGTTAGCACTAGCTTATCAGTGGCTTGGTAAGTGACAGCACCACCATAGGTATAGTTATACTCAACTTGCTGTGCCGACGTTGAACTTGCTGCCCATAACTCTTCACAGGCATCTTGAGTGATATTTTCTACATCACAAGTATAGAAAGCACTGTTTTTAAGTTGGGCTTGCACGGCAAAACTTACGTCGCCAAAGCTGTTACGATATTGAACTGTTTTGTCACCACGACCGACACCATTTACCGCGCCGTCATCTTTGTTGTAAGTGTAAACACCCGCAGTGTTTCCGTCCCATACAAAGCCATAGTTTGTGCTGTACACCACGTCATACCAAGCACCCCATTGCTTGCCAATTGTGATGCTACCGTATTTGTCATGTGATAAACCGGCATAACCAAGACGATTATAGAAAAACTCGTCTTGAATTGATTCAAAGCGATTATTGTAAACAATATCTGTGCTACCTACTGGATTTACACCCCATTCAAGCAAGGCGTAAGCTTTCCAGTCATTTTGTAGTTGACGACTAAAACCAAAATTAATCCGTGAAGCACCGTTAACAACTTCTGTTTCACCTTGAGTATTGATCACGCGCGCATCGATAAAGCCGCCAATTTTAACCGCATTAACATCATCTTTATAAACTTCGATTGCTGACGCTGCAGGTGCAATAAGAATTGTTGAAATTAATGCTGCAATTAATGTTCTGTTCATTTTAATCTCTTGTCTTGTTGTTTGAGTAAGCACAGCTTAGTCCGTTAATATATCTTTCCATTGAGGCGACGGAGAATATCAAACCTATGAGTGACTCACAAAGTGAAATGTGCTCAAAAAAGGCGATATATCTCATAAAATTCGTTGTTCAATGACTTAGTAAAATCGAGTGTTAATACTGAGTTGTACCGCAGTTAATAAGTGTAAGTAAATGTTACTTGGTGGTTACTTATGCACTTAATGTGGTTTTTTATTTGCCTTTAAAATAGCGTGTTTTTTGAGCGTTTATTTGATGTAGATCGCGACTTTATTTTACCAATGGCATACGCTTAATTTAGCACTGTTATCGATTTTATCGGGGGCGACATTATGGACATGACTTTACAGTTTCACGGCGCAACTCAAGAGGTCACTGGATCTTGCCATTTACTCACAGTCAAAGGGCAGCAAGTGCTGCTTGATTGTGGATTAATTCAAGGGAGTAAAGCTGACGCGTTACGTAATCACGATCCTTTTCCATTCGACGCCACACAAATCCATGCAGTGGTATTAAGCCATGCCCATATTGATCATTCCGGCCGTTTGCCTTATTTGATTAATCAGGGGTTTACTGGACCCATTTATACTCAAAAAGCCACCGCACAGTTATGTGATGTCATGTTGCGTGATGCTGCCATGCTGCAAGAAAGAGATACCGACAGGCAAAATAAAAAACGTGCAAAACATGATTTAGAACTGCTTGAACCGCTATTTACCGAGAAAGATGTCGATCAAGTAATGGCGCAGTTTGTGATGGTAGATTATGGCCAGCGAGTGCAGGTTGCCGATGGGGTAGAGGTTTGCTTGTCCGATGCGGGACATATTCTGGGTTCTGCGGTGGTGGAGTTGTGGTTAGGCAATAAACCTCAACAGAAAAAACTGGTTTTTAGTGGTGATTTAGGTCGTGCAGGTATGCCGGTTTTGGATGACCCAACGTTTATTGAACAAGCTGATTTAGTGCTAATGGAAAGTACTTACGGCGATAGATTACACCGCAGTTGGCAAGATACCTTGGTTGAACTGAAATCAATTTTCAAACGAACTATTCATGAAAGTAGGGGCAATATTTTGATCCCGGCATTTTCGGTGGGACGTGCTCAAGAGCTTCTTTATCTATTTCATTTATATGCCAAAGAGTGGGACTTATCACGTTGGCGTATTTGTTTAGACAGTCCAATGGCGATAAAAGCAACCGAGGTATATGTTAACAATTATCCGTTGATGGACGATGACTTTAAGCGTTTTACCAGCTTATCGCCTGGGCAACATCCGTTGTTATCCAGTGCTGAATTTGTGTGTAGCACTGAAGAGTCGATAGAGTTGAACGATATTCATAAAGGATTAATCATTATTGCCGGCAGTGGTATGTGTAATGGCGGCCGAATTCGCAATCATTTTGTGCATAACCTATGGCGTAAAGAAGCCGATATTATTATTTGTGGTTTTCAGGCAATGGGAACGCCAGGGCGGATATTAGTCGACGGTGCTGAAGAGCTGACGATTCATGGCCAAAGTATTAAGGTTGCTGCCAGTATTCATACTGTAGGTGGGTTATCAGCCCATGCTGACCAAGCCGAGTTATTGTCTTGGTATCGCCATTTTGAGCAATCACCCGCGGTAATATTGGTACATGGTGAACTAAAAGCACAGCAAGTATTGATTGAAGCGCTTAATCAAGACAGTGTTAAAAAACCGAAAAATAGCGCCATTGCTGAGCGAGGAGATTGTTTAGACTTAAACGCTTTGCCAGAGTTTGTGTGGCTGAATAAGGCGAGTGAATATAATGATCCATCAACAATTTAATTTGAGTGAAGGGGTTATTAGGTGAACGATTGCTTAGCCTGCGGGCTAAGCATCAATTTCGTGTTGCAGCTTTTCAATATCATCTAATATGCGCATAAACTTTTGCCCAAATTCGGTCACTTGGTATTCTACTCTCGGTGGAATTTCAGGGTAATTAATTTTATTCAAAATGCCAAATTCGATGTTTTTTTTCAAACATTGATTCAGTACTTTGGTGCTGAGTCCTTCAACTGATTTTACCATTTCACCGGGACGATTAATGTTATTGGCTAATAACTGATACACAGTTAATGACCATTTACAGCCGTAAATGGTTTCGACCATACGGGCACTTTTTTCTGGAGCAGACTTTCGCAGAAATAATTTTTCTTTTGTATTCATTAATATGTACCTAAAAGTGCCTATAGGACTTAATTGTACTTACTATTCAATTGGATAGTTTGCCAATAAGCTTAACACACTTACTCTTTTATTAGGTGTGCTCAAATGACGAATTCAACTCAAACAACAGCGCTGATTATTGGCGGTACAAGCGGTATCGGTTTTGAAACAGCCAAGCAACTCGTGTCGCAAGGTGTTGATACCATTATCGTTGGCAATAAAACCGATAAACTCAATGCTGCAGTGGCGCAACTGTCTTCGCTGGGGAGTGTCAGTGGGTTTCAAGCCAATTTATATGACCCGCAAGATCTCAGCCGTTTGATCAATATGATCAATTCCATGGATCATAAAATCGATCATTTAGTGAATGCTGCAGGCTATTTTAATCCTAAGCCGTTTTTAGATCATCAAATGAGTGATTACGATATTTACATGGAGCTTAACAAAGCCATTTTTGTGATTTCACAAGCGGTAGCCAGAAACATGATTAAACATCATGGCGGTAGCATAGTGAACATTGGTTCTATGTGGGCTAAACAAGCCATTAAAGCCACACCGTCAAGCGCATATTCTATGGCCAAAGCAGGATTACATGCGTTAACTCAGCACATGGCAATGGAACTAGCGGATCATAACATTCGTGTTAATGCGGTATCGCCAGCTGTTGTTAGCACGCCAATTTATCAAGCTTTTATCGAACCACAAGATATGGCTAGTGTGCTCGACAGTTTCAATCCATTCCATCCCATTGGCCGAGTAGGTAGTCCGACCGATGTAGCAAATAGCATAGTATTTTTGTTATCAGATAAAGCCGCTTGGGTGACTGGCGCGGTATGGGATGTAGATGGTGGCGTGATGGCTGGTCGTAACTAACACTTTGCTTACAATAGAGCATTGCCTATTTGAAATATGAATGTTTGGGGGGCGATCTTGGTCGCTCCTTATTATTCGCTAACTTACATCCAATAACATTACATCCGATAACTTTAGATTAAATCACACTTAATAAGCGTTAATATTTCATTCTATAAATCGCTCTAACACGTTAAGCTATAGATAAATAAGTGATGTGAGCGGTGTGATGAAGTTAGTTAACATTAATAAAAGCCAGTATCGTTCGGTTAATAATCAAGTGCAGATAGGTTTAGTGGCAACGCTGGCTATTTTGTCAGTAATATTGGGTCAGTTGATGATCTATTTTTTTGGCGTTAAGCCATTACCCGGTGCAGAGGCTACTGGCAATTTTCATCTTAATTTTACTGGGGTGATTTTGGCGTTAATGGTGTGCGTATTTTTAATACGTAACCTGCGTTCAAAACCGAAATTTTATGAAGTGTATTATGTGTGGCAACTGAAACAGTTGCAGAACAAAATTTACCGCAAGCTTAAATCGATTCAACTAGCCGCCAAAGACAATAACCGTGATGCATTAGTCATCCTCAGTTTTTATTATCAAAGCTTAGCGCTAGTGTATGAGTTAGATAACAACACCTTAACTATTTCAAACGTCAATAATGAGTTAGATAAACTACAGAAATGCATTGATGCGGCTGGTATTTCTGTTGATGCTGATGAGTTTACTCCCGACATGCTACAAGCCTTTTAGACCATCATCTGTTGATAACTTTTTTGCTAGCGTTATAGCGTGGTTTTCAGCGGATGCCATCAATTCTTACCTTAAATAAGGAGCCATGATGTCAATATTGGCAGATATTCCTTTTTCATTACTTGAACTCGCTCCTATGCGCGAAGATGCCAACGTCACTGAAACGTTACAAGGTAGCCTGCGTTATGCCCAACATGCCGAAAATGTTGGTATTAATCGTTTTTGGTTGGCTGAACATCACAATATGCCAGGCATTATATGTTCGGCAACCTCGATATTAATTGGCTATATTGCAGGTGGAACTCAACGTATTCGTGTTGGCGCTGGCGGGATCATGTTACCTAATCATGCCCCCTTAGTGGTTGCCGAGCAGTTTGGCACCTTGGCCAGCCTGTATCCCAACCGTATCGATTTAGGCTTAGGTCGCGCACCCGGTAGCGACCAAGTGACGAGTCGCGCATTGAATCGTGATGATAGCCGAGCTGAACATTTCCCAGAAGAAGTGAGCGAACTGCAATCATTATTAGGTCCGCGAGCGCAGCGTCAGCAAGCTGCCTCCGCCCAAGTGAGAGCGATTCCGGGCGAAGACACTAATGTGCCCATTTGGTTATTAGGTTCAAGTTTGTTTAGCGCTCAGTTGGCTGCAAAACGTGGATTGCCATATGTATTTGCAGGCCACTTTGCGCCGCGTTTTTTACATGATGCAGTAGCGCTTTATCGACGTGAATTTATCCCTTCGGCGGTATTGAGCAAGCCTTATGTTATGTTGGGATTACCTTTGGTCGCCGCCCCAACAGATGCTGAAGCAGAGTACCTTAGTTCTAGCTCGAAACAACGTATTTTGGCGTTAATTCGTGGTAATGAAATGTGGCTTAAACCGCCTGTCGATAGTATGGATGGGTTGTGGAGCGAGCAAGAGAAAAGCTACGTCGATAACTTTTTAAGTTTGTCGGTGTGTGGCGGACCAGCAACGATTAAACATCGACTTGAAGTGATTGTTCAACAGCTAGGCGTTGATGAGCTTATGTTTACCAATGACTTATATGACAGTGAACATCGTTTACGCGCCCTGGATATTTTAATGAGCGTGAAACAATAAGTTTCCATAATAACGGTAACGATAACATCCACAAATATGATTAAGCGTTCACAACGAGTGAGCGTTTTTTTGTGTCATAACAAACCTGTGTTCATTGATATTAATAAAGTGGGCACGGGTGCTCTCTAACATGGGTAGTGGCTATTTGGGTTGCCTTGTAATGTTGAATTAATTGATTCATATTAAGTTAATCAATGACTACACGGAATGTTGCCAATGCCTATGCTGAGCGTTAATCGTTTATGCCACCCGAACCTTGTCTTATTACTATGCACTGTTTTACTTAGTGCTTGCTCTGCCAATTCAGAAAATAGCCAAAACGCTTACCATTTACCGCAGTTTAATCAAGCTCTGATTCATTCCACTTCTGCCGAAAATGTGCCTGAGATTGCCAGTCTGACTTATCTCTCCGAAATACAGCGACAAGAATTAGCTGGGTTTACCGCCAGAGATAACATTAAAGCACTGCCCAATCGCTTAAAAGTGTCTGAGTTTATTAACCATAAAATGACTAATTTCAATTATGAAGGGAAAAATTATACCAGTACTGAGTCATGGAGTAATCAGTCTGGCAATTGTATGGCATTGGCATTGCTGACCTATTCAGTCGCAAAAGAATTGAATGTATATCCGGTATTTCAAGTGGTTCATGCCGCGCCAATATTGACCAATATCACCTCCGATATTCTTGTCACATCAGACCATGTACGCACATTTTTGTATGATGAAAAACCGAGTGGGCATTTTCTTAGTGGCGGTATTGCTACTGTGATTGATTATTTTCCAGATCGTTTTGATCGCACCGGTGAAATCGTCTCAGAATCTAAATTTTTAGCGATGTTTTATCGTAATTTAGCGGCCGATGCCATGCTAGAAAAGCAGTATGAATTTGCTTTTATCTTACTTGAGCAAGGGCTAAAGCTAGCGCCAGATTATGATGCTTTGATTAATATGATGGCCATTACTCATCGCCGTTTAGGTGACGAACAGACAGCCGAAAAACTCTACCTATATGCCCTTGATATTAAGCCGAATTCCTTGGCAGTATTAAGTAATTACCGCTTATTACTGGAATTACAAAGCAGAACGGCTGAAGCAAAAAAGATCGACCAATACTTGTTGTCGCTTGAGTCGAGTAACCCATACAGCTACTACAGTTTGGGTATTGAGGCATTGGAATTTAAAGACTATAAAACCACCGTCATCTTCTTAGAAAAGTTTATCGATAACGCGCCTTATTTCCATCCGGCTTATTTTGCGCTAGCCAGAGCTCAATTGGGTCTAGGTAATACAAAAAAGGCTCAGAAAATATTAAAAAAAGCGATTGAACTAACTGATATGCCAGACAGTAAAAAGCACTATTTAGCCAAATTAGATATGTTAAAAAAAGTGCCTGATTAAGTGTTGATGGTTCATTAAACTGTCGTTGTTCACCACGATGATGACCTTTGACATCAACATAGAAAAACCAAGACATCTGTCTTGGTTTTTTTGTTTGTAAGTCAGTAAAACTGGTTTACAAAAAGCTTAAATCGCTTGACCGTTTACGGTTAATTTTACATCGATGTTGCCACGTACTGCGTTTGAATATGGGCAAACTTGGTGGGCTGTTTTCACTAACTGTTCAGCTTCTGCTTGGTCGAGTTCAAGTTCAACTGCTAGCGCTACTGTTAATGCAAAACCACCATTGTCATTGGCACCGATACCGACAGTTGCTGTCGTTGGAGCTGCCTTGATAGCGACTTTACTTTGGCTGGCTACATGCAGAATCGCGTTAGAAAAACATGCGGCATAACCGGCAGCAAATAACTGTTCTGGATTAGTAAACTCACCACTGCCACCCATTTCTTTTGGGTAACTTAATTGTAAATCTACTTTTTTATCGTCGGTAGAAACTTGGCCATTACGGCCTGCTAATGCTGTTGCTGAAGTGGTATATAGTGCTTTCATAGTAAACCTCGTGTAAAAGTTAGTTAATTTAAGTTGTGCGCAATCTAATTGTGTTTACTATAACTAAGCCGACAATAATTTGCAACTACATTGTGCGCAATTTAATTTTTGTTGTTGTGTTATTATTTAACAATGACTGTCTAAAAATCACTATCCGATGGTTGTAAACCTTAGCCTTACTTTGGTATCAATATGATTAGCTTGTCATTCTTCTGTCACCTTTATGTCATCATTAGCTCTCACAATAGCCACTCATTAGACCTCTTAGGCAGTGCTAAGCATCGCCACATAATATGCGAACGATAAAAAATAAGGATAGGCTATGAAACGGTTTGTAACTCGTCGTGACTTTTTGGCTATGTCAGCTAAAGGTGCTGGGGCAGTAGTGGTGTCTTATGGATTAATGGGCTGTAGCAGTGATGATGACGATGTCGTATCGGGTCAATTTTTACAAGGTGTTGCCAGTGGCGACCCTGCTGCAGATGCGGTGATTTTATGGACTCGCGTTACGCCTGATGTTGAAGGTGATATTACTGTGTCATGGGAAGTCGCCACTGACAGCAACTTTAGTCAAGTAGTCACAAACGGCCAAACGGTGACGAATAAAAACCGTGACTATACCGTTAAAGTGGACGCTGTTGGGCTTGAAGCAGGTCAGCAGTATTACTATCGTTTTAAAGCGGGTGAAACGGTATCGGAAATGGGGCAAACACGTACATTACCTGAAGGTAGCGTAGCGTCAGTTAAGTTGGCGGTAATGTCATGCGCTAATTTCCCTGCTGGTTATTTTAATGTGTATGAAATGGCTGCACAGCAAAATGATTTGGACGCTGTAGTGCACTTAGGCGATTATTTATATGAGTATGCTCGTGGTGAATACGCCAGTGAACATGCTGTCGAGCTTGGGCGTGAAGTGTTGCCAGCCGGTGAATTATTTTTATTAGACGACTACCGCACCCGTTACAGTCAATATCGTAGTGATGCGAGCTTACAAAAGCTACATGCCAAAGTACCGTTTATTACCGTGTGGGATGACCATGAAGTGGCCAATGATACCTGGAAAGACGGTGCTGAAAATCATAATGATGGTGAAGGTGACTTTGATCAACGCAAACAAGCCGCACTACAAGCGTACTTTGAATGGCTGCCAATTCGTCCATGGAGTGAAGGTAATCATGAAGAAATTTACAGAAGCTTTAATTACGGTAACTTGGTTGATTTGCACATGCTCGATACTCGGGTATTGGCTCGCGATAAACAATTAGAATATAGCCAATATATTGATGCGACTACAGGTGCGTTTAACAGCAGCACATTTCTCGCGGATGTAACCGATACTAACCGCACCCTGTTAGGCCAGACTCAACTATTGTGGTTACAACAAACTTTGTTGCAGTCTACTGCTAAGTGGCAAGTATTAGGTCAACAGGTGTTAATGGGCAAAATGTTAATGCCTGCTGCTATTGCGACTCAGCAAATGAGTATTCCGCAGTTTGCTGAGCTTGCCGGATTAGCGCAGCTAGCGGGCCGTGCTCAAGCTAGCGATCCAACGTTAACCGCAGAAGAGTTAGCTTACTTACAAGCGAATCAAGCCAAGCTGACGCCAGAGGTGATTGCATTACTACAGCTGCCGGCAATTCCATACAACTTAGATGCGTGGGATGGTTACGCCTACGAGCGCGAAGTGATATTAGCGACGGCAAAGTCGTTACAACATAACTTGGTGGTGATTGCCGGTGATACCCATAATGCCTGGGCCAGCGATTTAACCGATAGTGGCGGCGATATTGTTGGGATAGAATTTGCCACCAGTTCGGTGTCATCACCAGGTCTTGAGTATTACTTAGGCTTGTCTGATGCTGAAATGCCAGCAACTGAAGCAGCAATAGTCGGTTTGATCGCCGATCTCAAATACGCTAATTTGAAAGATCGCGGCTATTTATTACTGACATTTACTGAAAATGAAGTTCGCAGTGATTGGCAATACGTTGATACGATTTTAGATAAGACATTTGTTCAATTAGATGCTCGTGGTTACAGTGCTACCAGTACCGCTGGCAGCCCTAAAGTTACGCCAGTGTCGTAATCAATTGATGTGAATTCGCAGATACAATTCAGCCACCGTGAAGGTGGCTGAATAATTTATATAAGCGGCATATCGCTTAGCTAAACCTATGGCTAATCCATAGTTAATCTATGGTTCATCAATAGCTAATCTATGGTTAGCACGACAATTTTTAACGGATGGTTGTCATCAAATGCGGGGAAGTCTGGGTGGCAATCTAACCACTGAGTCGCAGTGACTTTACGGCCCTGCTTTTCTACGCAGCGGACTAGGCTGTCGTACCATGCTTGGCGCTCAACTTTAGCGACATTATTACAACAGACAATTTTACCGCCGACTTTGGTGGTTAATACTGCAGGTTTAAATAAGCCTTGGTAATCATTGACTAAGTCGACAATACCGAAGGCGCTTTTAGCAAACCGTGGTGGATCTAAAAACACTAAATCGAACTGAGTCACACGCAGTTTAGGGTATTTAGGCAGCTTTTGATTACGACGTCCACCAATAGGCAACCCCGCCAATTGACGCAGTGCCGGAAACGCATCACTTTGAACAAATTCACACACATCGGTGACATTGTTTAGCTCGGCATTTTTTTGTCCCGCAGCTAATGCAAATGATGAAAAATCGACATTCATGACTTTACGAGCACCGCCCATCGCAGCAGCAGTACCAATACCACAAGTGTATGAAAACAAGTTTAGAACACTCTTACCTTGGCTGTTAGCGCGCACATATTCACGCCCAATACGCATATCTAAAAATAGCAGCGGATCTTGACCTTCATGGCGTAGCTTGGAGGTAAAAGCAATGCCATTTTCATGGATAACTTGCTCTGATTGCGAGAAGTCTTGGGCTTCATTTTCGGCATGATTGACAACACGAGAATGGCTGCCAGAGCGATCGTTGTAAACGATATGGTAGTCCGCGTGAGCAGTCAGTAAGCTTGATATGTCTTCAAGTTGCTGAGCCGATAAGGTTTGGTGAAACGTTTGAATCAGCCATGCATCGCCGTAACGGTCAATGTTAAGGCCATTTTCACCTTCAACGGTGCCGTGAAAAACCCGATAACAATCAGTATTATCTTTGGCAGCTTGCTCAAAAAAAGTGGCACGCTTGGCTAAAGCATCGGCTAAAACAGCTTGAATGGACATGAGGGCTCATTAAATGGTGTGGCTATTGGCGCGGATTATAGCAAACATTCTAACTTAGTGAAGTTGCAGTACAGACTATTAGGCGTCGCAATTAATCTGGTAGATGCACCTTAAAGGTTTTGTCGGCAATAATTTTGCCATTTAACTTCAGCGTCATCCGCCAGTTACCGACCTTATTAGTGATCGGTGCCCAGATGCAATCACCCAGATAAAAGCGCCAATCATTTTCTTTGATAAATATCTCACCATCAAACGGTGGGCTAACATTACCGTCGTCATCGGTAATGTTAGGGTGGTAAATACAATAAGTGAGTACTTGGTTTTTAGCCTTTTTGATGCGCGTGATAAAGCCAAATTCGGTGTCGATAATCGCAGGTACATGTATCGTTGCCTGCAACAAGCGCGGCAAGTCATCGCTTTGATTGTCCCATTGGCTGAATATGCCACTGTAAATAATGCTCACGTCCGCTTTTAACTTACTCAAGGGCTATCCCTTTATAGAATGATATTTAGTGTTTATCGCTCAAGTGCTTAATCGCCGCTTGCAGAGCAAAATCATAACCTTGTGCGCCTAGGCCACAAATTACTCCTAGGGCTTTATCTGAAAAGTACGAATGGTGCCTAAAAGGTTCGCGGGCATGTACGTTAGATAAATGTACTTCAATAAACGGAATCGCTACCCCAAGTATGGCATCACGCAAAGCAACACTGGTGTGCGTAAAGGCTGCTGGATTGATAATAATAAATTGAGCGTCGGTAGCATGAATTGCATCAATCAATTGATACTCGGCATTGGACTGAATATGTTCAAGCGTAACGCCTGCCTGAGTCGCATTGCGAGTTAATTCATCCACAATAGTGCTGAGTGTTTGGTGACCATAATGTCCGGGTTCGCGACGGCCTAATAGATTGAGATTAGGACCGTTGATCAATAAAACTTTTGCTGTTTGGCTCATGATGGTTCCTATAAAAATCGCAAGATAAGTCGGCTTAATATGCAGCACAAAAGAGGGTTCAACAAGCATTCTTACCGAAGACGGTTATCAGGTAAACCAAAAAATGCTCAACTAGGGTAAGACCTTAGTCATTGAGTGATGGCGGATTCACTTTTTTGCTAGTAATTTGCTAGCGACTTACTAATGATTTACTAGCAACTGGCTAATTATTTACTAATTACTTATTAATAATCAGATTTATTTTGGCGCATCGCTTTAGTGGCACCACGTTGTTTTTTGGTTTCAATGCGTCGCTTTTGGCTGCCTTTTGTCGCCTTGGTTGGTATACGGGCTTTTTGTACTATGCCGACGCTTCTTACCAGTTCAATAAATTGTTCCAGTGCGGTTTGGCGGTTAAAATCTTGGCTGCGTGATTGTTGACTTTTCCCCGAATCGCAATACTTGTCAATTTCCATTATAACAAAGCAAATCATACACTTACGGTAAACTTTTTTAAAAAAAATGATTGACACGTGTCAGTCTTGAGCTAGTATTCATACTGTTACTCATTAGAATTAGGTGTCACTATGCTCCCCAAGCAACTTACATATTATCCAAAACTTTATAAAGTCTTGTCTAGTGACTATCGAAATGAGTTGGAAAAAATAATTTTCTTAACCGTTAAGAAAAGCGAAAACGGACAGTTCATAAATGTATATTCAACTTTTATTGATATTTGTGTTCGAACATCAAATACTCAATATAATGCTCTCGATATTCGAAACAGTGAAGTGAAACTAAATGCACATCTGTCTATATTGATCGGATTTATTTATACAGAGCTTAAAGCCTCAGCCATGACTCATTATAAATATTGTTATCACTTTAAAAAAATATTTAGAGAGTTTGCTAAACGTAATAATATGGTTTTGCAGAATATAAATATTTCTGACACTCGATGGTCAGAAGATGTAAAAGATAAAATAGTTTTATATAAATCTATGAACGTCAATTTATTACTTCTTAAATATTATGGTGGTTGGACATGTAAAAACAAAATAGGTCATTCCTTTTCGATACATCTTGCAAATTTCCATGATACATATGGCGAAGAATTAACTGATAAATATTATATTTTAATATGTAACTATGCAAAAAAACATAAGTCAGCAACAATTAGGGCTAACATATATTATATAGTTAGTTTACTTGATGAATTTACAGAGCATTGCAAAACAAGACAAATTTTAGAACACTCACTTAAAAGTGAAAACTCAATGAATTTAATGGAAGATGTTTTAAACTCAATGCTTTTTAAGTCATTAATGAAAAACAATGATCCTAAATCATTTATAAAGAACTGGACATGTACTATTAGGGTTTTTTCTGATTGCTTTATTGCTACAGGTTATATTGATGAGCCAAATAAACCGTTTATATTACCTGAGTTTAAAGAGCCTATGAAAAGTGAACACGGTATTTCAATAGGTGGTAGTTTTAGTGAAAGAGAAAATGAACGGTGGCTTATTGATATTCCTTTGGAAATTAAAGATGATGAGGCATTAGATTTAATAAAAAAACGGTTAGAACGAGATCTAGAGCATATCCGAATTATATGTAAAAAAGTTTTTGATGATATAAAGTATCGATTACAACGAAATAAAAATTTTCGAGAAACTGGAAAAATAAAACCACATCCAAGTAATGTAACAAGAGAAAATGTGATACCAGTAGGTATTAATCATTTAGACAACAGCGTAGCTACTTTTTATCATTATGGTTTTGGTGTGGGTGCTAGGACTACGAAGTACTTGGGTTTCGATGCTCAAGGATTGATTTTACTAAAGGAATTGTGCCTACCGACTCCTCAATCCTTATTATGTTTAGCTTTACTCATAATCCTTAAACATCCAAAAATTACACCTAGTTGGCTTCAAGAGTGGGAGTTGTACGACAGAAACGGAAACCTAGTTGGATTGAAACAAGTTGGGGAGAATTGGATAGCTGTTAGCTTTAAACATAGAAAAGGTGCAACAAATGCTCAGCAAGAAGTAATTTTGACAGATTATTCTAAGTCTATTGTTGATGTACTCATCGAACACACCCGATTTGCAAGAGAGTCATTAAAGAGAAACGGTGGTAATGATTGGCGCTTTGTCATGTTAACTGCAAATCTGCAAGTCGCAAGCAGGTCAAAAGACGTAGGTAAACTATTAGTAATATCAAGCAAATCTAGTCAAATATTTTATGTCGATTCATATAATGAGGATCAGCAATTAATTTTAAGTAAATCGGATGCAAAAAAATTATCATCGATTGTTACTCTTCGTAGTATTCGAAAAGCGAGAGCATTACAAATTTACCTCGAAACACAATCTATTAATGATGTTTCTGAGGCTTTGGGGCATAACAAAGTACGTTCGGATCTTATAAAAATTTATCTGCCAGAGCCTCTAATGAATTACTTTCATAAACGATGGGTTCGTCAATTTCAAAACTCAATTATTTTTCAAGCGTTAAAGGATTCACCTTATTTGTTTGACGCACTAGATTTTAATGAAGTGTCATTAGAGTGTTTTTTAAAAAACCATAAGTTAGGAGATATACCTAAACATCTTGAGTCGGATAGGTCTAATATTTACAATAAGAAAGATAAATGTTATGCCAATAAAATAGATGAATTGGTGTTTACACTTAGCACTCCTTTGTTTCAAGTTCTTTTGGCTATTCAACATATAGTTGATAATGCTACTCAAGAAGATTTATTCAAACCTATAGTTCAAAAATGGTATGAATCAGCAGTTTTTATATTGAGTCATTTTAGTTTGAGTCAAGATGGAGAGAAGTTTAGACGACCCCCCATAGAAACTATTTCTCTTTATGATTCAGCGGTCAATAATCCACTAAATTTAAAACAATTTAAAGAGAATTTATTATGCCGGAAAAATTAATTGAATGTATTGTAAATAAATCTAAAACTCTCTCAGAACTTACAAATGCCGAGTTAAAAGAGCTCTACAATGCTTCTATCGAGAATAATGATTTTAGAGCCTTAAGAATCGCGACGAATAATGTTACTGGGATTTACGACTATGATGAACGAAAGCCATATTGGTTGTTGAATGACTTTATAGCGCCTCAGTGGCATATCGAAATAAAAGATAATGGTACTTCTTATAAAAGATTTATTGATTGGAGCGCTGTTACTTTAAGTGATGGTAAAAAACTTACGCATTCAAGTCATTCTCCGCTTCTTAGAGCATTTAAATATTGGATTACTGCCACTGATAACCCACGTGAAAATGCAGGGAAATTTAAAAAAGGGATATCGGTAAATATAGGGATATTATTAATTATTTCACTTATTAATAGCATACTCATTCATAGTGAGGCTAGTAACCTTACAGAGCAACACTTGTCTGGTTTATCCAGCGACTTTTTTATGGATTTAATGATTAAATACGGTGAAAGCGGCACCTTAAATGGTCTATATGATTATACTAATAAGGTTCGTAAGTTTTTAATAGAAAAAGTATCTTGTGTTAGTGACCACGAGGCTAAATTGTTTTCGAAAGATTATCCATATCTTTCTCGTTCATTACTTCCTGATGAGTCAGTTTTGAATTTTTCAGATTGTGATAGAGTGAAAGTGTGTTGCTGGTTAAACAAAAATGGCTATTACCAAAGTACGATTAATTCAACGAAATTAGGCCTATTTACACGTAAGCATTTACAAGGAAATCCGCATGTTCTTCATTCTTTAATATATGGTGGTAAAATTATTCCAGTTGCCAATAAAGGTATTGCAACTTTCGACGAATTACAACTTGTAAAGATCGATGGTGTAAAAGAGTTTAAAGCCATTCCTTGTGTAGAAGAGTCAGAGATGATGAGTGAAGTTTCACTGAGAAACATTCTTGGTGCACTCATGCTCTTGAATACTGTTCAAGGAAGATATGATGTAAGCCAACTCCCTCCACAAGTATTGAATGACATAACACTTTCAAGAGTAAGTAAGCATATAAAACTAAGAAGAAAAGGGCGATATGCGACATTACCTCCTCAATTGGTTTTTAATTTAATCGAGAGCTGTTTTGAGTTCTGTTATGAACATCAAGATTCGATCCTAAATTCAATGCTCTTAGTTCTCACTATCGGAAGAACCAAAAGCTCCGCAAAAAATTCTAACAATAAGAATTATTATGGAAAAAACCAAAAATCTAGACCCAAACTATCTTCTTCTGAACGGGGAGCCTGGGTAATCTCGGATGCTATGAAGCTAGTTGATATGAAGCTTATAAAAAAGGGAGTTAAAAGACTATCCCTACCATATAACGACGGCATGTTCATAAAGATGCGGAATAATGAAAGTCTTTTTTCTCTATATGATGTACTTATGGGTTCAATTCAGATTCTAACAGGTGCAGTAATGGCAAAGCGTATCGATGAATTGATTAAACTAAAAGATCATGGGAATTTATATCCTAATATTAACCCATTTAGTGACATTGGGGAAAACACTGACTATGACCTAATCTCTTATTTAAAAAAATCAGGTAACGGAGGAAAGCATGGTATGAACGCAAAAATTAGACGGCCAATTCCTCGTTCAGTCGCTAAAATTATATGGAAGTTAGAGAGATTTAATCAAGCAATCTCAAAAGCTGCTTTAAATAAGTCTGAGTTATCTTTATTTAATAATGTCAACACCCAAGAGTTTATTGTGAATAAGATTACTAAACTCTCATACTATAAACATGTAGATGTAGCGTGTGATTATTTTGAGACTCCAATTGTGACATTAGAGAATAGTGAACAACGTCGTTACTATATTAGACAGCACCAGCTCCGTCGTTTCTTTGCGATGGTATTTTTTTGGTCAAAAAGCTTTGATGGTTTGGACACTCTACGTTGGATGCTTGGGCATACAGACATGCAACATCTTTACAACTATATTACTGAAAGTGAAACTGGGGCAGTATTGAATGGTGTAAAAGCGTCTTACATTATCGATGCCATACAAAAAAACAAACTTGATAATATACAACAGTTAGCCGATGTAATAGCGGAACATTATGGTGTTCACAGCGCAAACATTTCACTTTCAGCCATTACAGATGCGGCTATTGATTATGAAGATTCTAATTGCTACAAAACTGAACCACATATTGAGCAAATTAAGTTACAAGAAAATATGGAATTTCAGATACTTGAGCTTTTAGATGATGGAGTTATATCCTTAGAACCAGAGTTTTTCACTATTGAACATGATGGCCATAAAATCAATGACTTTTCATTAACGCTTAGAGTAAAAAAATTAGATTAAGGTGTAACAATGAAAACGTTAGAGGTAAACCAAAAAAAAATCATAGAAACCAAGGCATTATTACTCTCAATAATTACTTCTCCTTTAGATTTTATAGGTATTGAAATACTATTAATAGCTCTGAAGTCACAAAGTGGTTTAGCAAAATTCAGTGATATTGAAAGAAATATTTCTCCTTGCTCGCTGAACACTCTAAAAAGCGCATCTGAGTCTTTGTTAGATAGAGGTTTTTTAGAGTTGGATGAGTTGAGAATTAAAGCTCGTGATGGAATAGATGCCGCTGCGATTGGCGATAAAGCAATCAAGTCAACTCGAGCTGGGTTGAAAAATAAAGTTGGTGAACTTGAGGTGAAGTTAGACACAATGCACAAGTGCCACTTTTTATTATCAATCATGATTAGTGAGTTGCGCCGAGACTTAAAGCAAATGGCTTACTCGAGTGATAGTTTTGAGCAAAGAAGGATCACATATCAAGAAATGAACAAAAAGATTAAAGCTAAGCTCAGTTTTACGCAGAATGGTGGAGTTTGAAATGCCTGTAACTCTTTTAAAAACTTTTGAGCGTTGGGATTTCTACTCTCCGCTCGATCAGAAGCTAAAAATGGTTGATGCAAGTAATACCCCTTTTATTACTTACAATAATGGAGTCCCTTGCTTTGAAGCGAATATGTATATGCATAGGCAACTAGTAGCTGCTATGTCTCGACGTGTTAAGGGGGGAACATTAAGAACTTACGCAATGCATATTCATCATTTAGTGCGCTTTTGTAGTCAAAATAAAATGCATTTTAGCAAACTTACGGATTCGTCTTTTACGCTGTTTGTCAATAGCTTACAAGCAGAAAGAGATAAGTTCGGTGAGCTCTCTCGTAGTAATAATCATGTCATACAGATTGCACATAGATGTCTCGATTTTTTAAGTTTTGTACAGACTTGCCATGACCTTGAGAACTTCATTGGTGAAGGAAAAGAAAATATATTACGAGTCAAGATTAAAAAATATAAAATCCAAATCGAAGGTTCTAAGCACCAAAGAGAAGTTGAGGTTATTAGTCACGCCAGTGTTCCAACTAAGGATGCCGTTAAAAGTAGATTTCCAGTTAGTGAAGAGAGCGCACTCAAGGTTTGGGACTACATTAAAACTCAAAAAAACCGTGAAAAGCGACTTCGTGACATAGCCTTGTACCAATGCTTAGAACAACTCGGTGCTCGCATTACCGAGATACACTTAATTAAGATAAAAAATATAGAAGATTCACTTAATTCTGGGGCTAATGCTTACTTAACATTAACGACCTTAAAACAGACGGAGCATGATGTCACTAGAAGTATTCCAGTGACACGGGCACTACTAGTAGACATTCAACAATATATTAACAAGGTGCGTAATCAAGTCATCAAGCGCACCATAGGTAAAGCTAATGACCATGGTTATTTATTCATATCGTTGATTACTGGGAATATGCTTCAAAGTGCAACACTGACAAAATATATGAACATATGGAAGAAGGATTTAGCTATAGAGGGAGAGCTACACCCTCATTTATACAGACATGCCTTCATTACAAACAAGCTTAAAGAACTTATTTTACAGCACAAGGAAATCACTTCAGCAGATAAGTTTCGAGAATTCTTACTACATACAGAGCGTTTTAAGATGCAGTTGCAACAATGGGTAGGACATAAAAACCCAAAATCACTTGATAGATATATTAACTTAGTCTTTGCTGATTTGAATGGATACAGTAAAACGTATAATGCGGTTCAATTAAAAGATTCAGTTAAAATAGTAAAACGACAAGTTCAGAATATTGAACAACAATTAGAAGATAAAGAAGCAACAATGACTGAGAGCATATTTCTAATAAAAAAAATATTATGTGCATTTGAGGTTGATATCGCACAATCTCTAAATAAAAAATAAGCATGGTTTATTTTCAAGATTCTCTATTTATATTTTCAGTTATCGAGAGGCATATGTGATAGTCTCCGAAGAAAATATTTAAACTAATGAGCCTGTAAATAATTTTGTGTAACTGCTTTTCAATCAGTACCCTATTAGGGTCAATGGAAGGTAGCACATGAA
>NZ_JBEOPJ010000033.1:0-12044 GCF_040309945.1 Shewanella sp. AC34-MNA-CIBAN-0136
GCTAACGTGCACAATTTAGTGGTCGGCGCCTCTGATGGCGTCAACACCACCAACATTAACGTCACCCTCACTGAGCTCGATGTCAATGAGGCCCCAGTCATTGACGATTACACCTCCACTATCAATGACTCCATTGCAAATGGCACTAATGTATATAACGTTAACGAAGCGAATACCGGAAATGATACTGATATAGACGGTGACACGTTGTCTTATTCTTTTGTGCTTGCTAATGGATCAAATAGTCTAATAAGTGAAGATGGTGCATTTATCATTAATGCTCAAACTGGCGTAATTTCAGTTAATGACACAACTAAAATTGACTACGACAATGGCAGCCAAATTAATTTAACGGTTAAAACAAGTGATGGCAGTTTAACTGATACCGCAATTGTTACTTTTGATCTTAACAATGTTAATGCTAATGATGACCTTCCTGGTACATCATTTAGTGTGACTTCAGGTGCAACTAACGCTTGGACAATTCCTCAATCAAACGGCCAGAGCTTAATGAAAATATCAGCTCGTACAGCTGATGGCTCAATGGGTGTAGTTAACATTGAATCTGGTACTAACAAACTCGGTGTCGCAGGCTCACCACGAACTTCAGACCAAATTGCCGGACAAATCGAATATGATTCAGCTACCGCGACATCTGAATCAATTGTGATTGACTTTAATGGTTTAGTTAATAAGGCGACATTTAGTGTTTCAAACATGTTCTCTAATGAAAATAATGGTGAACAAGGTGTTTGGAAGGCTTATTACAATGGTCAATTAGTTGCAAGTGAAACGTTTAAGACGACTTCAGGTGACGCAGGTACTTTCAGTATTGATACCGGTAATATTGTCTTCGACCAACTGGTATTTGAAGCAACTAAAACCATTAGTGAAGCAAATGGTGGTGCAGCATTAACTGACTCATCTGATTATTTCCTGACAAATGTTGCCGCATCTGGTCCTGCTATTATGGGAACCTACTTAGTGTCGGAAGATGGTGTATTGACCATTTCTAACGCAAATCAAGGTCTACTTAACAATGACTCTAATGACCCTAATTACTTTGCTATAGATGCCCAAGGGCATACATTTGCTCTAACAGGTGTAAATGGTTCAATAGTTACAGATGGTCAGGTAGTTATATTACCAAGCGGCGCACTGCTAACTATTCACAGTGATGGTACTTATTCTTATGACACAAACGATTCATTTGAAGCACTGACTGCTGGGCAACTTGCAACGGATACCTTTACTTATACAGTAACAGATCAATATGGCGCGACCGACACAGCGACAGTGACGATTAACATTGTTGGAGAGTCTGATTCAGGCACTGTTTATGAGAAGTACACTGGTAATCCTGGCAATGATGTGATTAAAGGAACCGTAAATAACGATATTATTGTCAGTGATCAACAAGGTTTACAGATTGTTGCTGGAGAAAATTACAATATAGCCTTTATTTTTGATACTTCAGGCAGTATGTCCGGTGTTATTGCTGAAGCTAAAACGCAATTGGAAGCGGTATTTGAGTCTCTAGCAAATAGCGCAACAAGCTCTCATAGCGGTATTGTAAATGTGTTACTGACTAACTTTGCATCAGGCTCAAATTACTCTGTTTCAGTAAATATGGACGACTCAAATGCGGTCCAAACACTGCTTACTGAATTAGCAAAAATGAGCGCGAGTGGTTCTACTAACTATGAAGCTGGTTTTGAGTCTGCAATAAATTGGTTTACTAGCAGCACAGTGTTAAATAATGTTGGAAATAATATTTCTTACTTCATTACTGATGGTTCACCAAATGCGCAAACAATTGATACTAATACTTCAACAGTATTAATGAGTTATGATGTTACGACCAGTAGCTATCAAACCTTAAGTAGTTTGTTGACCTCTAATAACTATTCTAAAGGCCAAGTCATCAGCATAGATGGTCAAGTCGTTGTCAATGCTAGCGGTGCAGTGTATTCACCATACACAGGCGCTAAAATTGGCCAATTAAGCTTTAACACTGATAATAGTGTTAAAAGCTTTACAGACAATGGAACAAATACAACCGCACAGGCGCTACATGCATTTAACTTACTCGCTGCAGTTTCGGAAGTTGAAGCAATCAGCTTAGCAAGCGCTAACGGTAGCACTACGGTTAATGAAGCCAACTTGAAGCTATACGATACAGACGGCAATGTTCGTGCGTCGATTGATGTATCTGATTTATCAAGCATCATCACAGGATCTGAGACATTACAATCTCAAGGTGATGATAATACAATTGGTAATCAAGGTAACGACATTATCTTTGGTGACTTAGTTCGATTTAGCGGTTCATCAGAGCAAGGGTATGTCGCTTTACAAACCTATGTTGCAGATAAAACGGGCCAAAACGTTGGTGATGTTGATGTAAGAGCAGTGCATGATTACATTCGTGACCATGTAAATGAGTTTAATATCAACAACCAAAATGATGGTAACGACATTCTTGATGGCGGTATTGGTGACGATATTCTGTTTGGCCAAGGTGGCAACGATGTTATCTATGGTGGTGAAGGTAATGACGTTCTTATTGGCGGCCTAGGTAATGACACTCTGATTGGTGGCTTGGGTAACGATACCTTTGTATGGTCTAAGGGCGATACTGGTACCGATACGATTAAAGACTTCGAAGTCAATAATGACTCCCTTCATATCAGTGATTTATTGCAGAATGAACAGAACGGCGATTTAGATAACTACTTAGATTTCTCGTTCAGTAATGGCAGCACGACAATTTCTATCGATGCCGACCATAATGGTAGTATTGACCAAGTTATTGTTCTAGATGGTGTAGACCTGTCGCAAGAATACGGTAGCACCACAGACGGAGTGATCATTAATGGTTTACTTAATGATGGTGCACTCATTGTAGATACTGCAACCGTCAACCCTGCTCCATCGCCAGGAACCAGTCATGCTGATCTATTTGATCAACATAATGGAAATATTATTCCTTAATAACAACAAATTGACTGCGTCACATAGTATTATGTGGCGCATATTTGATTATTCTAACAATACACATTAAGGATAATGATTAGGTGCCTATAACTGCGTCTAACAAAAGTGAGCAGTGGACGATCTCTGCTTCCCAGCGGGTAACGGTCGATCCGTTACTCGATTGTTTGGTTTTATTAACTGAACATTTTGGAAGCCCTTGCTCAATAGATTCCCTTGCGGCAGGTCTTCCTTTGTCTGGTGCAGTCATTACGCCCGATTTAATTCCTCAAGCCGCGGCAAGGGCTGGGCTATCAGCTAAATTATCACGTAAAGATTTGAATCAAATCTCTGAAATATTATTACCTTGTATCTTATTACTGAAAGATAAAAAGGCCTGTATTCTAAGAGAGATCGATCTAGAGCAAGACAAAGCCGTTATACAATTACCTGAAACGGGCGGCGAAGATACTCTGACGATTGAAGGTTTAGAAACCTTATATGTAGGTTACTTATTTTTAGTTAAACAAGATTACCGTGGTGACAAAAGTTTTGATGTTCACCTGCATGACAGCAAAACACATTGGCTACTGCAAAGTATTAAAGACTCTGCTCCTATTTACCGAGATGCTCTAATAGCCTCAGTATTGGTCAACCTTTTTGCCTTGGTTTCACCACTATTTATTATGAATGTCTATGACAAAGTGGTACCCAATCTCGCATTTGAATCACTATGGGTTTTAGCCATTGGGGCAAGTATTGCTTATATATTCGACTTTATAATGCGCCAATTACGCAGCTATTTAATTGATATAGCGGGTAAAAAAGTCGACATTATTGTTTCTTCAAAACTATTTGCAAAAGCCATTGGTATTCCACTATCTAAGCGTTCACCAAGCGTAGGAGGAATGGCAAGGCAATTAGGTGAGTTTGACAGTATTCGGGAGTTTTTGACCTCTGCAACGATTACTGCGTTGGTTGATCTACCGTTTGCATTACTGTTCGTGATCATCATTTATATTGTTGCTGGCGATTTAGCTATTATTCCGGTTATTGGCAGCTTGATCATTATCGCAGTCACCTTTTATCTACAACCTAAACTGAAGCAAGCAATTGAAGAAAGTAACCGCTTTGCCAGTTTAAAGCATGGCCATTTAATTGAAAGTTTAACCGCGTTAGAGTCAATTAAAGCCAATGGTGCAGAAGGGTTAGTACAAAAAAGCTGGCAACAAATGATTGGCCATACAGCCAATTGGCAGCTCAAAACCAAAAAACTGTCTAATTATGTCAGCCATATAGCTAATTTTATGGTGCAATTAACCGTGGTATTAGTCGTGATATTAGGTGTGTATCGACTAGCAGAAAACGAAATTTCCATGGGTGGGATCATTGCCGCGGTCATGCTATCTAGCAGAGCTATATCTCCGATGGCTCAATTAGCAGGGTTAATTACCCGAGGTAATCATACCATCAGTTCACTGCGCCAATTAGACGCAATAATGGAACAAGAAGATGAGTTTGAAGACAAAGGAAACCTAGCCAGTAAAGAACGATTTATGGGAAAAATTGAAGCGGATAATATCAGTTTTAGCTTCCCTGGCTCCGAAAAACCAAGCCTACACCCTTTATCAATACACATTAATCCTGGTGAGCGCATCGCCATTATCGGTCGTAACGGCTCGGGTAAAAGCACCCTAGCCAAATTACTACTCGGATTGTACAAACCAACTCAAGGCAGCCTGCGCTATGATGGATTAGATGCAGGACAGATTCACCCTAGCGACCTAAGACGTAACTTTGGCTATTTACCTCAAGACGTCACCTTGTTTCATGGGACTATTCGCGACAATATTTTATTCGGTTCTAGGCAAGTGACTGAACATCAATTAATAAGAGCTATCCAGCTTTCTGGTGTAAGTATGTTTACTAACTTAGAGTCTGAAGGATTAGATCAACAAGTTGGTGAAGGAGGCTTGTCACTCAGTCGTGGCCAACGACAAACCGTCGCTTTAGCCAGAGCAACATTGAATGATCCCTCGATATTATTAATGGATGAACCAACAGCAAGCCTGGATGCTAGAGCAGAAAAACAGTTTATTCGCTCAATGCAATTGGTTAGTCGCGACAGAACATTATTACTCATTACCCATAAAATGCATTTATTAAATCTAGTCGATCGCATTATTGTGTTAGAACGTGGACATGTAGTGGCTGATGGTCCTAAAGATGAAGTCCTTGCGAAACTTAATGCAGGGACAATTGCTGGAGCCCAAAACTCATGAGTAAGCATCTTACCGTAGCCGACTTAGAAATGGTTGATGACGTTTATGGTGCCATGATGACTGACGCCCCGTCAGGACATCGTCTTATCATATGGTCACTGTCCGCAATGATGGTGTGTTTTTTTATTTGGGCTTACTTCTCAGAATTAGATCAGGTGACATCAGGAACGGGTAAAGTTATTCCGTCGTCACAGATTCAAATTATCCAAAGTCTAGATGGCGGAATTTTGCAGGAAATCTATGTCCAAGAAGGGAGTATGGTCACTAAAGGACAACCTTTAGCCCGGATTGATGACACCCGATTCCGCTCCGATTTTGACCAACAAGAACAAGAAGTGTTCGGATTACAAACTAATATTATTCGCATGCGTACCGAATTAGACAGTATTATTATTTCAGATATGTCCTCAGACTGGCGCCAACAGGTCAAAATAACCAAGCAAAATTTGGTATTCCCGCAGACCATTATTGACGAAGAGCCAGAACTGGTTGGGCGTCAACAAGAAGAATATTCAATTCGGTTGGATAATTTAAGCAACCAATTAGAAATTCTTGTACGTCAGATCCAACAACGTCAGCAAGAAATAGAAGAGTTGGCCTCTAGAATTAGTACCCTTACGACGAGTTATCAATTAGTATCTCGCGAGCTTGAATTGACTCGACCACTTGCTCGAAAAGGCATTGTTCCGGAAGTTGAACTGCTCAAACTTGAGCGCACAGTGAATGATATTCAAGGTGAATTACAATCGGTTAGGCTTTTACGTCCAAAAGTGAAAGCGTCTATGGATGAAGCCATTTTAAAGCGCCGAGAAGCTGTATTTGTTTATGCCACTGATTTACGTGCACAGCTCAATGAAATGCAAACCAAATTATCACGTATGAATCAGGCACAAAAAGGCGCATTTGATAAGGTCAGTAAAGCCGTCATTGCCTCGCCTGTTATAGGCACCATTAAAAAAATTAACTTTAATACCTTAGGTGGCGTTGTACAGCCAGGTGAAGAGATTATGGAAATTGTTCCATCAGAAGATAAACTGCTGATAGAAACCAAAATCACTCCTAAAGATATTGCTTTTTTACATCCGGGATTACCCGCTATCGTAAAAGTCACCGCATATGACTTTACCCGTTATGGCGGGCTAAAAGGAACCGTTGAACACATTAGCGCCGATACGTCACAGGATGAAGAAGGCAATAGTTTCTATATTGTAAAAGTGCGAACACAAGAGTCCAGTTTAATGAAAGACGATGGCACAGAGATGCCAATAATTCCAGGGATGCTCACTTCAGTAGATGTCATCACGGGAAAAAAATCCATACTTGAGTACATTTTAAATCCAATTTTAAGAGCGAAAGATACCGCCCTTAGAGAGCGCTAAGAAGAACCGGGAGGGTTTTTTATGACAACTATTATAAATCAACAAATAAAGCTAAGTGCTGTTGCTCTTGCTTTATCAATGTTGATAGCGCCAACAGCCTCAAGCCAGACTCTTGAGCAAGCTGTTGCACATACGCTAGACACAAACCCAGATTTACGCATTGCTTTTAATCGCTTTAAAGCGCGTGAAGAGCAAGTTAATCAAGCCGTAGCAGGCTATATGCCAACCGTAGATCTTTCTGCGGGCTATGGCTGGGAGCAAACCGATAGCCCTTCAACTCGTCGTAAAGTAGGCCAAGGTGATGTTGATAATGACGGTATGATTGATTTAGAACGTGGCGAAGCCGGTTTTAGTATCAAACAAATGCTGTTTGATGGTTTCTATACCAGTAGCGAAGTCGATCGTTATTCGTATGAAGCTAGCGCGGATCAGTGGGCATTATTTGCTGCTGCTGAAGATATGGCATTGGATGTTGCAAAGGTCTATTTGGACTACATCCGTAGCGAGCAAGTATTATTACTCTCCGAGAAAAATCTCGCGAGTCATAAAGACATTTACGATCAAATAAAACAACGCACAGATTCAGGTTTAGGATCGATAGCAGATTTATCGCAAATCACCGGTCGTCTTGCCCGTGCAAACGCCAATGTAATTTCGGCTAAAAACAATTTAGAAGATGCTCGTGCAGCCTATATCAGAATTGTTGAAGCAAAACCCGATGACCTAATTCTGCCAGTGCCTGATGCCGATATGCTACCAAAAAGCTTAGATAAAGGGCTCATGGCAGCAAAATCAAAACACCCAGTATTAAAATCAGCCGAAAGCGATATTAACGCCGCTAAAAAAGAACGTAGCTCAGCCAAAGCCAGCTATTTCCCACAATTAAGCCTAGAACTTAATGGTAACTGGAATAATGATACTGATGGCGAAGATGGCTACAGCGCAATTAGCAGCCAAAATGTTAACGGCTATAACAATGATTTAGTTGCTATGGTTCGGGTTAAATATAACCTTTTCTCCGGTGGTAAAGACGTCTCAAAAGACAGAGAAACAGCCTATAAAGTCAACGAAGCAAAAGAAATCCAACAACGCGCTTATCGCCAAGTTGTTGAGGGTGTTTCGTTAGCTTGGAATGCTTATGAAATGTTAGCCCCACAAAAACAGTTCATCCGTGAACATGTTGTGGCGTCAAAACAGACTCAAGTGGCTTATGTGCAACAATTTAACTTGGGCCAACGAACTCTGCTCGATTTACTCGATACCGAAAATGAACTATTTGAAGCTCGTAAGGATTACTTGCAAACCGAGTATGACGAAATTGCTGCTCGTTACCGAGTATTGAATGCGACAGGCGATCTACTTGACTCACTTCGAGTAACACGCCCGGGAGAATGGCGTGGTGAGCGTGAATATGAGGGAGGTGTTAAATAATGAAATATTTGATGATTTTACTCGCATTGATTACAACAACAGGTTGTTCGATCAACGATATTGTCGAGTCTAATGCTTCTACACCACAAAATTTTGATCTTGCCGACAGTGATCGTGATGGTGTGATAATGGCCCGAGAACGTTGTGCTGGCACCATCATTGGTGCTGCTGTCGACAACTATGGTTGTGGTAGCATCAAAGATATCAATGAACGCCAAGACTTAAAAATACTATTTAGTAATAATTCAGTGGTTATCGAACAGCAGTATTATAACCAAATTGAACGCGTCGCTAATATCATGAAAACCTACCCTACCACTAAGGTAAAAATAGAAGGCCATACCAGTAAACGTGGAAGCTATGAACTTAATTTAGCGTTATCTCAAAAACGTGCAAAAGCGGTTATCGAAGTGTTAGAAAACACCTTTGGTATCGATCCAAGCCGTCTTAACGCTACAGGGTATAGTTTTGATAACCCAATTGATAACAGTGGCACGCCAGAAGCAGAAGAGCGTAATCGTCGTGTGATAGCTGAAGTCACAGCCGATGACACCATTCCAGAAATGAGATGGAATATTTACACTGTCGATGAGCAAAATGACTAACGGACATACAAGGCATTGATTCTTTGAGTCGTGAAGACAGCAAAGTAACTACAGCGTTGCATAAAAGGGTCTGTCATTTTTTTATTATGGCATCGGCCCTTTTAGTTTCATGTTTATATGCTGCACCAACTCAAGAATTGAATCAGCAGCAAACCGTTTCAGCATTGTCGAAACGTTATGGCGATCGCGCAGGATTACGAGCAAATGCTTGGTTCAAAATCGTCAGTGATTCACAACAACTTGCTGATATTGATAAATTAGAAAAAGTGAATCAATTTTTTAATTTATTTCGATTCATTGATGATCAAACGCTATGGGGTGAATCCAATTATTGGGCATCGCCAATGGAGTTTATCGGGGCTAACGGAGGGGATTGCGAAGACTTCTCAATCGCAAAGTATTTCACGCTTCTTCAACTGGGTATTCCTGAAGATAAACTCCGAATCACCATGGTAAAAGCAACATCGCTGAATCAATATCATATGGTGTTAGCATACTATGAAAAGCCTAGTTCGATTCCGTTAGTGCTCGACAATTTGGATAAAACCATAAAATTGGCAACGAAACGAAAAGATCTCCTGCCTGTTTACAGTTTTAACGGTAAACAATTATGGCTAAACAAAGAAAAAGGTCGAGGTGTGTTAGCTGGCTCATCATCACGCCTTGAAAAATGGACTGACCTTAAACTTAGATTAGGTGTAGACCGCTTACGCCAACCCAAACTCAACATGGAGTAGTGACAACATGACCCTGTTCAGGCAGATCTATGCGTTACTTTTCGGGCTGTTCTTGTTAACAATTGCAAGCGTAGCCTATGTACAATTTTCAGAAACCCAAGGATTCTTATCCAAACAAATGGAATCTGATCTCAACAATGCCAGTAATTCATTAGGATTAATGCTGACCCCTGTTTTAGAAGCCGGTGATGATGCCGGAGCTGAAACATTAGTCAATGTCATTTTTGAGGGCGGCTATTATCAACAAATCAAACTAACGTGGTTGGTTGATGGTAAGCAACAAGTGTGGAACAACTCTGTTAAAGTCGATAATATCCCTCAATGGTTTATCGATCTTAACCTGTTTAAAACCATTAAAAAACAAACCACGATTACCTCTGGTTGGTTACAACTTGCCACACTAGAAATTACAGCTCACCCAGGATTTGGCTATCAGGAGTTATGGCGGATTATTTCCGACATTATTATTCTATTTTCAATCTTATTTCTCATCGCCATTATATTTGCGCGAGTGGGATTAAGCTGGATTTTAAAACCCTTAAACACCCTTTCTTTACACGCTAAACAAATAGCAGCACAGCAATTTGGCCCAGATATGCCAACGCCAAAAACAAGGGAGTTAAAAGAGCTCGTCAATGCATTTAACAGTATGTCAGCCCAATTAAAACAAGTATTTAATTCTCTTGACGAAGAAGTCTCAGCATTAAGAAAGAAAAATCTTATCGATCAAGTCTCAGGGCTGCCAAATAGACAATATATGGTCAGTAGAGTTAATGGTTGGTTAAGCGAACCCAGTACCGGAGCACTTTACTTAGTCAAAATGGATTGGCTAGAAGAAGTACATAGCAAATACGGTTTCCAAGTTCGCGATGAGACCATTCGCATTCTGGCTGAGAAACTACAACACCACCAAGATCAAATTTCTTCTTCTGTTATAGCCCGCATTGCAGCATATGAATTTGCCTTCCTTGTTGAGGACTGTGAACATGACCAGCTGGCTAAGTATTTGCAAAGCCTAATACGTACTGTTAATAAAGAAATATCTAAAGCTGGCTGTAAACCAAATGAACAGTTTTATATTGGTGTTGCTGAACGTCTAGGACAAATGACAGTATCAGACATGTTGGCTCAAGCAGATAACGCACTCCAACAGTCCATTAAAGACGACAAAGTGTTCCATTGGTTTGAGAACACCCAAAAGCAGCTGTTTACCCGTGAAGAGTGGCGCAATAATTTAAGTCATGCCATAAAGAACAAAAAATTCCAATTCCGTTGGCAGTCGATTCAGCTATGTGCCAAAGATGAAATTTGTCAGCGCGAACTATATTGCCAACTGCAAATAGGCGACACCATCCTCCATGCTGGTCAGTTTGTTCCCTATATAGAATTACTCTCATTAGGCACAATGTTCGATCGTTGTTTAATAGAAACAGTCAATGAACATCGTTTACTCGAACGCAATTATGAACGCGTCGCCATCAATCTTACTTATCAAAGTATAAGCGATGCTGATTTTCATCTTTGGCTAAAACAATTCCTACGATCCAATAAATACACCGAACGGATTTGCTTTGAAATCCCAGAAGCAAGTGTATATAGCGATTTAGAATCTTGTGAAAATCTCTGTAAAGTCATTCGAGATTCAGGAGCTCAGTTTGGTATCGATCATTTTGGTCGCCAATTCGGTTCAATGGCTTACTTACAAAGTCTACGTCCAAATTATGTCAAACTAGACCAGTCATTTGCTTATATTGAAGAGAATCAACACAACAGCGAATTATGTCGTGCTTTAGTGAATGTCGCTAAAGGATTAGATATTCAAGTGATTGTCACAGGCATCCAAGAAGCAAACCAATTAACACGATTTACTGAACTCAGAGTCGATGCTTATCAAGGCTTTATTGTACCGCCGGTCAATGTGAAGCTCTAAGTGATATCAAAGAGTTGATCTACTAATACTAACCACTCCTCTGAGTGGTTTTTTTATCTCTGTAGAGCTACTTACAGGCGATAAACTCACTAGGGTATTAGTGGGTTAACCCAACAGCTATAACACAATGCTAGCGCTATACAGCTGTTCTGGTGAACTCGTTCATATTTAAGAACGATACCAGTCTACTGCAATTAATTTACGACCAAGCTTGCTCGATAAGATTTAGCCATACCATGGCACGACTCTGACAACCTGAATATCAGCGTAAAGCCTATTTAACCTGATGTGATGGTCTCCTCCCACTTCAATCATGGCACATCGATGCCGTACACATCAGGTTATTTATACCTATAGTCGCAGCAGTAATAAACGGTATCAATCCTCCAGCTATAACAGAAGGGCTATAACGTATGGTTAGCAAAAAACATACAAACGTCATTAAACATAGCATGTAGTTCCTATTAACGCCGTTAATGCAAATAGATAGTGTGAATCAATAATGTGGATAGAGGATGCAGATAGATAATGCGATTGGCATTATTCACTTAATAAGGCAATAGTACGAATGTAATGACCAATCAAGAAAAACAAAAAGGCCACTCATTTGAGTAGCCTTTTTGTTAAATGTGGTCGGTGATAGAGGATTCGAACCTCTGACCCTCTCGTCCCAAACGAGATGCGCTACCGGGCTGCGCTAATCACCG
>NZ_JBEOPJ010000034.1:0-10731 GCF_040309945.1 Shewanella sp. AC34-MNA-CIBAN-0136
CACCAAATGCCATGAATGTTCCTCAGTTTTTAACCTATCTCATTATTTTTATTCATTCTTTTGTGGGGATTCGTCAGACTCAGAGCCCTCTGCAAGATACCCCATAATGGCATTCGACTCAGATAACACTCTGCCATCATCGAGTTCAATTGATGGTATTTTTCCTGCTGGATATTTAGCTAAAAACTCTGGTGTGTGCGTTTCACCTTTCGTGATACTCATTTCTTGCCATAGATGCTCAACACCTAGCATATTCAGCACCAGCTGCACTTTATAACAATTACCTGACATGCTATCGCCATAGGCTGTGATCATTAGTTGTCCTCAACGCTAAATAACTCACTTACTTTTTGACCAGACTAGAAATTAACGCGCGTAATGCGGCAGGTTTAACCATCTTAGCCATATAGTGATAGCCGCGTCTTTCGACATCATCAACCAACTCTTTATTGGTATTGGCAGTAATTAATATTCCAGGTAAATGTTCACCATAACGACTGCGAATACCATTCATCGCATCAATACCATTTTGATCATCATCTAAATGATAATCAGCTAACATGATGTCAGGGGCAACCCCTTTAAGCCCTAACTTAATTCGAGCATCAGCAAGATCTTTGGCACAAATAACCTCGCATTGCCAACGACTTAATAACGACTCTAGCCCCGCGAGAATGGCATCTTCATTATCAATACACAATACTTTAATGCCAGCTAAAGGCTGTAATAATGTTGGTAAAGGCTTAATGCTTATTTGGCTGACCGTTTCACCTAATGGCACGAATATAGAGAATAGAGAACCATGGCCTAAGGTCGAACTTACATGAATTTGATGATCAAGTACCTTGCTAATCCTATCGGCAATCGCTAGCCCCAACCCCAAACCACTGACATTACGACTACTGGGATGATTAAGACGTTTAAACTCTTTAAAAATTTCTTGTATATCAAACTCATTAATCCCACAACCCGTATCGAGTACTTGAATCTCGATAAAGTCACCTCGATGCCGGCAACCAAATAACACTTTACCACCTCGAGCATAACGATAAGCGTTGGTTAAAAAGTTTTGTAAAATACGCCGCAACAATGAAGGGTCGGAGTTCACCGTCGCGGTAGAGGGCACCATCGAAAAAGAAATTTGGCTGTCACTTGCCATTGCATCAAATTCAACCGATAAACCATTAATCACTTCAGCAATAGCAAAATCACGGCGGTTAACGTCCACCATGCCAGAGTCGAGCTTAGAAATATCGAGCAAATCGGTCAATAACTCTCCCGCTATTTTCAACGAACTATTCACATGAGTTAAGGTGGTGCGGGCTTCAAGATCCAGATTAGGATATTGTGATAACGATGCTGTAAATAATCTCGCGGCATTTAGTGGCTGCATTAAGTCGTGGCCCACTGCGGCTAAAAAGCGAGTTTTAGACGCGTGTGCCATTTCTTCCTGTGCTTTAGCTTCAAGTAATTCACTGTTTAACATTGCCAATTCATAGGTTCGTTCTTGCACCCGACTTTCTAATGTTTCATTGGCTTCCAGTAACGCCTTCTCTTGTAAGCGATATTGGGTAATGTCAGTAAATGTCATTACAAAACCGCCATCAGGCATTGGGTTTCCTTGAATTTTAATCACTTTACCATCTTGGCGTTCACGCTCAGATGTGTGCGGTGTTCCATTACGCATATGTTGAACTCGCACAGCAACCTGGTTTTCAATGTCTCCAGTACCACAAAAGCCGCGCAATGCATTAAATCGCACCACATCAGCAATAGGCATTCCTTGGACTAAAAAGCTTTCAGGGTACTGGTATAGCTCGACATAGCGATAATTCCAGGCAACTAAATTAAGATCTTTATCGACCACACTCATGCCTTCATAAGCATGTTCAATTGCGCCACGTAACATATCTTGGCTTAAAATAATTTTAGAGGATGCTTCATCAACGAGACTGAATACTTCATCCAGCGCCAAATCGCGGCCTTGCAGGACTGAGTCCATCACTAATGATGCACTTGATGCACCTAAAACCCCCGACAACATATGTTCGGTGTGAGCAATTAATTCTTCTGGGGCAGCTTTGTACCAACTGTCACTTTTTACTGCATCGGCTGAAAAACGACTAAAACTCTCATAAGCACGAGTAGGACTCACAAATCGGCTAGCCAAAATTAACAAATCTTGTTGCGAAATAGGCCCTTGACGTTTTTTTGAATCTTTTTTTGATGACCAAGGTTTAACAAAATTACTCGCTTGAATGCGCTCAGCAACACCAGCTCTAAACCAAATAGACCCTAGTACATAGCAAAATATATTCGCTAACAAAGCAATCAAAGTATCACTAACATTTGGGGTTATCGAATTGAGTAAGCCTGACTCACTACCGATCAAACGGGCTTCACCGGCACCTTGAAGTAAAATAAAACACCACAGGCTAAAACCGACAGCAAGGCCTAGATAGACACCAGCTCGATTGCCGTGCTTCCAATATAATCCGCCGACTAGTGCGGGCGCTAGTTGAGAAAATGCACCAAAGGACATCATCCCCAAATGTGAAAGTGAATCACTGTCGGTAAACAGTAAGTAACTCAAATAGCCGAAGCCTAAAATAACCACAATCGATAAACGGCGTACATTTAACAATAATTGAGAAAATTGGCTGAAGTTCTTTTCCCTTATTTGCCCCGTTCGCAGCAAAAATGGCACCAGCCACTCATTACTGACCATCACACTGATAGTCACCACAGCAACAATCACCATCCCCGTTGCTGCAGATAAACTACCTAACAAGGCAACAACCGCTAATATTGGTTGGTCTAGTGCCAAAGGCAAATTAATCACATAGGTATCAGCAGATACCGAATCACCCAAAATAATTTTACCGGCTAATGCTAATGGCGCGACAAACAAGCCAAACAAGGCTAAATAAATCGGAAATATCCAACGTGATTTTTTTAAAATATGCTCGCCGCCACACTCGACCACCATCACATGGAACTGCCTTGGCATACATAAAAAAGCGGCCATTCCAACAAATAGTTCAGGGAGAAACGACTCTAAACGAATGTGACTATTTTCGATTAATGCTTTATCTGATGCCTGCTGCCAAATATCGCCAAAGCCATCAAAAACACCAAAACTAATTACCACGCCGACTGAGATAAATGCCGCAAGTTTAACCAATGACTCAAACGCAATCGCGACCATCATTCCAGGATTATGTTCAGTCGCATCTAATTTACGCGTACCAAATAAAATGGCAAAAATGGCCAGTAACATGGTGATCAATAATGGCACCGCCACTGGGCTTAAGGGGGTATCATCAGGTTGAAATAAGTTAAGGCTAAACACCATTGCTTTAAGCTGTAGTGCGATATAAGGCATGATGCCAAACAATGCAATAAGCGTGACTAAAGCCGCTAATAACTGTGACTTGCCATAACGAGCAGCAATAAAGTCGGCAACTGAAGTAATGTTTTGTGCTTTAGACACTACAACCATTTTTCGTAGCATGCCAAACCCAAGGGTAAACACTACTATTGGGCCGACAAAAATAGGTAGAAATGACCATAAATCATTGGCAGACTGACCTACTGTGCCTAAAAAACTCCATGATGAGCAATACACCGCTAAGCTGAGCCCATAAATCCATACTTGAGCTTTTTGGTTTATTTTACTAAACCATCGCTCGGCACCCCATGCCAAAATAAACAGCAATGACACATAACACACCGCAATCACGGCCACGATTAAGGTTAAGTTCATGAAACGTCCGCTATCACTTTATTATTATTAAAAATCTGTTTTATTTTCATCTAAAACATCATGTATTGAGCAGAAAACAACCTACATAAGAGAATCGATATAAATAATCGACCAAATCTGCAGCAATCATTACCATATTAACACGTGCAACAGACTAAATATTAAGGATATTTTAAAACTAGACCAAGGTCTAATAGTGCAAACAGCCCGTTGCAGATGATACTTTAACCACGCCATTTTTAGAAAGGGAAGCCCCATGACCCCGCAGTCTCTTTACAAAGTTCCTAGTGACATTGCAGAAAACGCACTGGTTAATAACGATCAATATAAGAAAATGTACCAGGAGTCCATTATTAATCCAGAAGGTTTCTGGAGAGAACACGGCAAACGTATTGATTGGATTAAACCTTATACCAAAATTAAGAAAACGTCTTTTGATGATCATAATCTTTCGATTAATTGGTTTTATGATGGCACGCTCAATGCCTCGGCCAATTGTTTAGATCGTCACCTTGAAGAACACGGCGATAAGCTTGCTATTATTTGGGAAGGCGATGACGCCAACGAACAACGCAAATTAACTTACGCAGAACTGCATACGCAAGTGTGTAAGTTTGCCAATGCGCTACGTAGCCAAGGAGTTAATAAGGGCGATATCGTCACTATCTACATGCCTATGGTGCCTGAAGCTGCAGTAGCGATGCTGGCTTGTGCTCGCATTGGTGCTGTTCATTCAGTGGTATTTGGTGGCTTCTCACCAGACTCGATAGCGGCAAGGGTAATTGATGGAAAATCAAAAGTCTTAATTACCGCCGACGAAGGTGTTCGTGGTGGCCGTAAAATTCCTCTAAAACGCAGTATCGATGAAGCAATATCAAATCCTGATGTTACGTGCGTCGAAAAAGTCATTGTATTTAAGCGCACTGGTGGAGATGTAGATTGGGTTGAAGGCCGAGATGTTTGGTGGCATTCACTCATGGAAGTTGCTTCAGAATTTTGCCAACCAGCAGAGATGAACGCCGAAGATCCATTATTTTTGCTTTATACCTCAGGTTCTACAGGTAACCCTAAAGGTGTGCTGCATACTACTGGCGGTTATATGGTATATGCCTCGATGACACACGAATACGTGTTTGACTATAAAGCAGACGAAGTATATTGGTGTACAGCCGACGTAGGCTGGATTACTGGCCATTCGTATATGGTATATGGACCTTTTGCTAATGCCGCCACGGTATTAATTCATGAAGGCGTACCTAATCACCCTACTCCAGCTCGATTAGGTGAAATGATTGATCGACATAAGGTCAATATCCTGTATACCGCGCCAACCTTAATTCGCGCATTAATGGCTGAAGGTAAAGAACCTTTTAGTAGCTATAAAGGCGATTCATTGCGCATTATGGGTTCTGTGGGTGAACCGATAAACCCAGAAGCTTGGCGTTGGTACCATGAAGTGATTGGTCATGAGAACTGCCCTATCGTCGATACTTGGTGGCAAACTGAAACTGGTGGCATTCTGATTAGTCCATTACCTGGCGCAACTGATACCAAACCTGGCTCAGCGACTCGACCATTTTTTGGGGTACAGCCAGCACTGGTTGATAACATGGGTGATATTGTTGAAGGCACTGGTGAAGGTAACCTAGTTATCCTTGACTCGTGGCCAGGCCAAATGCGAACAGTGTACGGTGACCACGATAGATTTGCGCTGACGTATTTTAAAACATTCCGAGGTATGTATTTTACCGGTGATGGCGCGCGTCGTGATGAAGATGGCTATTATTGGATTACAGGCCGTGTCGATGATGTCATCAACGTTTCGGGACATCGCTTAGGTACTGCTGAAGTGGAAAGCGCTTTAGTGTCGCATGAACTCGTTGCTGAAGCGGCCGTTGTGGGTTACCCCCATGACATTAAAGGCCAAGGCATTTATGCATACGTCACCCTAACTCGTGGCATTGAGCCAACAGAAGAGTTACGTCAAGAACTTCGTCAATGGGTTCGTAAAGAAATTGGTGCACTTGCAACCCCGGATCTTATCCAATGGGCAAGTGGTTTACCTAAAACGCGTTCAGGCAAAATTATGCGTCGATTCTTACGTAAAATTGCGGCTAATGAAGTCACTAACTTAGGTGATTCTTCTACTCTGGCAGATCCTGCAGTGATTGATACCTTGATTGAGTCTCGCTTAAACAAAACAGAGTAATAAAATCAACTTATGATGTTCTATCCACCCTGAGAAATCCTGACCAATTTCTCTTTTCGCCCCTCGATTGAGGGGCTTTTTTTATCTAAAAATTAAGATTCATTGACGTTTTTATTTATCTGAAACCTTAGGCTGTGGGCCATAAGCAGTATCAATGGTGACATTATATGAATGATCATTTAGAGTCATTTTATAGCTCGTTGATTGGCCCACTTTAATCGTTATGGCTTTGTCACCTAATAGATCCGCACCATCATTAGATTCATCACGTAAACTTATCAACAAATTAACCTTATTATCACTATTTGCTGTCGACACTATGGTCACGCCATAGTCTCCTTCGACACTAAGTGACACAGATTCATTTAATCCCATCACAATTTTTGAAGCCGATGCAGTAGCATCATCTGAATGCTTAACCGTTTCTTCAATAGATAAACCAATGACAAGACCTTCTTCGGCAACGGCGAGGTGGCTAACCATTAACAGAGCGGCTAACGATAAAAATTTCATAATGTGTTCTTCCTGATGGTGATAAATTTCATTTTTATTAGTATCAATATCATCTTATTTCAATAGATGAATCTACACCAACTGATATAAAAAAACAGCGCTTAACACGCAAAAAGTACCATCCCAGTGTATTTATCATCTTTAACCATGACCAATTGATTTATTTAACGCATTTAAAACATCATGGTCTATCAATCATTGGCTATGTTAAGCTTTGTATAAACCAAAATAACACTACTCGATAACGTGAAACATTCATCTACTCAACCCGGAAATATCACCTTACGCGACTATCAGCAGCAATCAGTTGATGCGGCTATCGCTCATTTCAAGCACAGCCAACAATCAGCGGTGTTAGTGTTACCTACCGGTGCGGGAAAAAGTATTGTCATTGCCGAACTGGCACGTATTGCTAATGGTAATGTGCTGGTGCTAACCCATGTAAAGGAATTAGTCGCTCAAAATGCTGAAAAAGTGGGTTTGCTCACCCAAGAGGCCAATATCTATTCAGCAGGATTAAATCAAAAAAAGGCTAATGGCAAAACCGTGGTAGCCAGTGTTCAATCGGCCGCTCGCGCCCTAGAAAAATTCACTCAAGCATTTTCATTAGTGATCATTGATGAATGTCATCGAGTCAGTAATGAGTCTACCAGTCAATATCAACAACTGCTCACGCACCTTAAAGCGCGTAATCCTGACATTAAACTGCTTGGGCTAACCGCCACGCCTTATCGTTTAGGTTTAGGCTGGATTTATCGGCACCATTATCATGGGAAAGTAGGTAATACTGATAAACCTGTATTCGAAAAATGCATTTTTGAACTCCCAATGCGACCATTAATCAAGAAAGGTTACCTAACCAAACCGACCATTTTTGACGGGTTGAGTGCGCAATATGATTTTAGTGAACTGGTGGCGCATGACAGTGGTGAATACCCACAAATGGAAATCGATTCTTTATTGCATCATCAGGGACGAGCAACCACTGCAATTATCAAGCAAGTAAAACAACTTGCCGAATGCCGAAAAGGTATTTTAATTTTTGCAGCTACGGTCAGACATGCCAATGAAATCATGACTCTGTTAGACAACGATGCCGCCTTAATTACCGCTCAAACGCCACATAACGAACGTGATGACATCATCCATCGCTTTAAAGCCCAGAACCTCAAATACATTGTTAACGTTGCCGTATTAACCACAGGCTTCGATGCTCCTCACGTCGACCTTATCGCAATTTTGCGTCCCACTGCATCGGTGAGCCTATTCCAACAAATGATTGGCCGAGGGTTACGTTTAGCTCCCAATAAAGCAGATTGTTTAGTCATTGATTATGCGGCTAATGGTTACGACTTATTTTACCCAGAAGTCGGTCAAGCCAAACCCAATAGCAAATCAGTGCCAGTACAAGTGCATTGTCCTGTGTGTCAATTTGCTAATACTTTTTGGGGCCTAGTGGATGGCGATGGTGATATTGTTGAACATTATGGCAGACGCTGCCAAGGATTAATCAATGAGCAACAACAGTGTGATTTTAGATTTCGATCAAAATCATGCCCAGACTGTGGAGCGGAGAATGATATCGCGGCTCGCATTTGTCATAGCTGCCAATCGACCTTAATTGATCCCGATAAACGCCTAAAACAAGTACTTAATGCTCAGCATCATCATTTATTTAAATGTGAGCAAATGTTGTTGCACGATCAAGACAATAAGTTGCTTATTCAATACATTGACATTGAAGGTAATGATTTTAAGCAAACGTTTAACTTCGCGACACCAGCACAACGAAAAGCTTTTTATGCGGTATATGTTCTCAGTCATACCCGCACGCCAGGTATTCCCCATCCTCAATATAAGAAAGTCACTGATGTATTGGCGGATCAAACTCGATTCAGAAAACCCGATTTATTATTACTGAAAAAAAACAAACATCGTTGGGATTTAGTTGATTCATTTTTTGACTATCAAGGCAAATATAAAATCGATATGAGTTAAAACAAAATTAATTGCGTTGAATTATGATTTGAAAAGTACTTATGGTATAAATTGGCCATATCATTAAACAGGAGTCACCATGTTTGTAGTTATTTTTGGCCGCCCAGGTTGCCCATATTGTGTTCGAGCTGTTGAATTATCAGAAAAGTTAGCGGCGCAAAGTGAAGATTTTAAATTCAAATATATTGATATTCATGCCGAAGGCATCACTAAAGCGGATTTATCAAAAAGTGTGGGTAAAACGGTAGAAACTGTTCCACAAATCTTTGTTGATGAACAACCTATTGGTGGTTGCACCGAATTTGAAGCTTATGTTCGTCAAAACAACTTACTCAATTAAGTAAGCTTCTTAAATTTAAACTAAAAAGGCAACCGATCTGGTTGCCTTTTTGTTATCTGCTCAAATACTAAAGAGCATATTTCGCCGAAAACATAATCCGATTTAGGTCGCCATCAGAACCGTCTTCACGTTCATTTAAGGCATGCATAAACTCAACCCCAAATGTTAGTGGCTTTGAAGGTGAAAACAATAAGTTAACGTAACCAGAGTAAGCCTCTTTATTAACTGCACCACCGGTAAGCGCCACATCATTATCTGCGCTAAAACCTGAGAACGTCACACTAGAACGCCATTGCTCCGACCACCAGTGACGATATGACACAAAACCACCAAATGATTTAATCGCTTGAATTTCCCCATTGGTATCAAGCACGCCAGCGTTGGCATAATTTAGCGCCATATAACGACCTAACCCTTCCCCGTAAGTTGCAGTAAATTTGAAGTCATCTTTACCGACAGGAATAACACCCGCGAAACTGACACCATAACCTAGTTCTGATGTGTCATACGTTGTGGTACCAACAACTTGCTCTAGATCTAATTGCCTTACAATCGCCGCAACTGAAAATGCAGAACCACTGGCAGCACTAAAGTTATAGCGACCAACAAAATCAGGAACAACGCCACTGCCACTAGTAATTCGACCACCGCCGCTCAATGGCGTCACAGTTGTTTCAGGATTCTCAATTGAGAACTGCCAATTGCCACTGGTATAACGTAGTTGTGATTGTCTCACAAACGGTGTTCCATCAGCCGCACCGACAAAGTCTAGGTTTTCCGGTAAAGCACCAGGGTTTTGGAAAGTAGTCCACGTTTGCCCTACAGTCCAATTGTCATAACTTACAAATGCATGGCGAATACGTGGAGAGTAACTATTAGAAACTCGTTCATTACCATCTGTATGCGTCATAAAATCCAGTTCAATAAAACCAGTCAGTGTATGCCCTTCAACATCAGTAACCGTCTTAAAATTAAAACGTGATTCACGAGCTTGAAAGTCGACTACTTGCTTACCATTACCCGTCGTACCATAAATAGTGCCTGGCACATAAAACTGACGAGATAACGAACCTGAATCTGGCGCCCCATTGCCATAATCACTAAACATCACATCGGCTTTAATGTAACCACCAAAAGTCATATCTGTAGCAGCCTGAGCTCCCCCACTCATCGCCAATAACGCGCCTGCAACATAAAGACTGAGTTTTTGCTTTTTCATTATTATCTCCCTATTGATATTGTTCTAATCTTGAGCAATATGAGCCAATTAACAGTCATGTAACATTAGCAATAGGTCTATGAGACAAAAGTAGACAAGCAAAAACTAATAAATAGACTACTTCGAAAACAAGATGTTGTTTAATACAATGTAGATCTTGATGAGTTTGGACACTAAAGATTTATAAGAAATTAAACGCTAAATAAGCTGATAACAAAATACATCGACCAGTTACGACCTGGATTGGTTTCGTATAGCATCTTAGGCTCGCTGGAATATAATCATCGAACGCTATACAAATCTTGTAACGTAATAATAAGATTTAACGTTGATAAAAGGGATTATTAGAGGACATAACTAAAGGAGTAAAATAGTGGGTGATGAAAGGTTTAAACATTGGGGAAATGATTCAAAAGTCAACGGCAGCAGTTGATTTCACACAGAGTAACTGAACTGACGATCCATCTTGATTTTGCAAAACCTAATTATTATTGAAGTTAAAACAAACTATCCAGATTTAAACATCTGAAAATATACCGAGCTATTTTAGCCAATGATAAGTCTGGTATTCTGTGATGATTTAGAAATAATAGTGAGGGAATAACAGAGAAAGTGGTGGGTCGTGAAGGATTCGAACCTTCGACCAATTGGTTAAAAGCCAACTGCTCTACCAACTGAGCTAACGA
>NZ_JBEOPJ010000035.1:0-9495 GCF_040309945.1 Shewanella sp. AC34-MNA-CIBAN-0136
GAAAGACCCAATACAGCAATTGGTGGTGTCCCACCAAAGCAAAAACTGGCACTAGTGGCCTAAGTCTCTACTTTTGACCTCAGCTAAAAATGGGGAGATTACCAGACGGTCGAAACGGCGATGTAATAGTTGCCAATTTTAATGGCGAGTTTGTCTGCAAGATTCTAGATACCAAGCTGCGTGTTCTCCATTCCTCTAATCAACAATACCAACCTGTCACAATTCATGAATACGATTATTTTAGTATTGAAGGCGTAGTCACACGTTCTATTCGTTGCCACCGTCAAAGCCCTTTGTTGTGGGGTAATTAGATGTTTGCTCTAGTTGACGCGAATAGCTTCTATTGCAGTGCAGAACAAGTCTTTCGCCCTGATTGGCGTGGTAAGCCTGTTATTGTGTTGAGTAACAACGATGGGATGATTGTTGCTGCTAATCGTCAAGCTAAAGAGGCTGGAATTGGGAAGTTTCTACCTTACTTTCAAGTTAAAGCCTTATGCGCCAAACGTGGTGTTATTGTCTGTTCCTCAAACTATGAACTTTATGCTGACTTATCTAGCAAAATGATGGATATCATTGGCCGCTTTGCCCCTGAGCAACATGTCTACTCTATTGATGAAAGCTTCCTCTCTTTTAAAAACTGCTATCCCGCTATCAAATGCCTCCTTACGCAAGGCCAGTTAATCCGCCGTGCTGTGTGGAAAGAAGCGCGGCTAGCAGTCTGTGTGGGTATTGGTGAAACGCTTACTCTTTCTAAAATAGCCAACCATGCAGCTAAGAAGATTGAGGGCTACAAAGGAGTTTGTTTCATTAGTAATGAGCAAGAGCGTATAGCTATTTTAAAGCAGCTTGCTGTAGGGGATGTATGGGGGATAGGCCGCCGAATAAGTAAGAAGCTTGAATTAATGAATATCCGTACTGCGTTTCAACTTGCGTCTATGCCGCCGACACTGGCAAGAAAGCAATTTAGTATTGAAATAGAACGTACCGTTCGTGAGCTTAACGGCCAAGCCTGTAAAATATGGGATGAGTCGAGGGCAGATAAAAAGCAGATATTTTCGACTAGAAGCGTAGGTGAGCGCATCACAGATTATTCGTCGTTATTACAAGCATTGAGTAAGCATGTTGCTATCGCAGCGAGTAAAGCACGTAAGCAAGGTTCAAACTGCAAGACCTTGCTGATTTTTGCCAGTAATTCACCCCATGATGAACGGCCTGTAAGCTATAAAGCTATTGTACATTTTCCATGTCCAACCAACTGCACTGTTGAGCTAACCAAAGCTATGAGTGAGGCCGCACCAAAGCTATTTCGTGAGTTCGTACATTATTACAAAATCGGTATAGGGCTTATCGATTTAGCTAGCGAAAAACATAACCAATTCGATTTATTTAACCCTTCAAAGGCTAATCCCGCTTTGATGAATACGCTAGATGACATTAACCAACGCTATGGCAGTGATACGATGTTTCTAGCAGCTCAAGGCATAGAGCACAAGTGGTCAATGCGCCGTGATTTGCTAACGCCACAATACACAACCAAATGGTTCAGTGTACCCAGCATTAAGTGCTAACTAGGTTTTTGCTTTGATTAATGTTTTCACTGTTAGTATCACTCATATGCTTGGTTTAATTAGATAAATCAGACATTAGCTAATCACTGTTCCTTAGCTTGAAGCATTCGATGAACCTTCTTAAAATTGGTCTACCTTTCTTTTTACTGGCTTTTAGCTCAACAGCTATTGCAGCTGGAAATACGCGGCTTAGGAGGAGTTATTTATGTGCATATATGCTATGAGTATTGATTTTAAGGGCTTCTACAATACATATGGTCTAATAACAACATGTATTATATTGGAGCGTTTATTAATAACATGAATTTTAATGTGTAATCAGTAGTCCTTCACTGCTAAAAGATTGCTTCGTGTTTAAGTTAACTTACGTGAATAAAGTAATAATAAAAATTTGTTCCAGTCACTGTAATATTCTTCAATAATGAGCTAGCTAATGATGATGATCGTTAGCTGCAATCCGGTATGATGTGATTAAGTTGGCTTACTCAAGCTCGATATACCAGAAATCTCTATAAGAGAAACTGTTGCACTTACTTCAGCTCAGATTAATGGACAGTATTTATTTTGATAAAGTAACAAAATCAAGTTTTTGAAACGGAATGATGATACGTTAAGAGCTTGTATGTGAGTATTTTTGTTAAAAATGCTGCATTTACTTAAAACTTTGTACAGAGCCTGTACATATACCGTTCCAGCAAAACTAATGAATCCTAGTCAATGCATTTTATTAGCGATAACTTGTTTTCAGGCAGATTTTAATGTCATCGATGACTACCACTGTGAAGCGTTGCTATCGAATTGTACTTGAGTTCACCTCGTCATTCGCGAGTATTTAACTTTAATTTTAACTTTAAAATTTTATAGGCTCTTGTACATTCTTAAATAACAGGTTTAATATTCAGCGGGTAAAACACCGCCATCAGTCTTGAACAGAGTTAAATATGCATTGATTTTTTTATGGGGAATGTTAAAATCAAAATGTATCTAAATTGGGGTTAGCATGATTAAATTAGTATCGACAATTTTAATTTTTGTATGGGTTGTGTTTCAACCTATGACAAATATTGTCGATGCTCACCCGCTAAAAGCTTATGCTGAGATTTTATCAAGTACACCAATCGATAATAATGTATCAGTTATCAAAACACCTCCAGTTCATGATGTATCTACGACTGATATTCCTTCTTCAAATGAAATGTTTCACTGCCACCACCACAGTAGTCATTGCCATATCTATTTGTTAAGTGTCTATGAGGCTGAAACTGATATCCTCACAAAATACGCTCCATACAACTCATATTTATTTTCTATTCCAGAAACTCCTTTTTCAGCTTCAATTCGTCCTCCGATCGCCTAATTTTTATTCTAAGTCAATTTTTGCAAATGATAGAGTTTGCGCATTTTTATATCTTAAATAATTAGGTATTACAATATGTTAATGTTAAATCGTCCTCCAAAACTAGTTTTGGAGCTCTCGAGTCGTATTTATAATATACGGATTATTTCGTGTGTTTTCCTTGTGGCATTCTCCTTTACAATCAGCGCAGCAAGAGCATCATCGGCAGATCAAGCTATATCGCTGCCAACTGCAATGCAGCGTTCACTATCACAAAATCCTTCTCTTAAATTTTTTCCGTATCGAATTGATGCTCTGAATGGTCAAATGGAAACTGCTAAATTATCACCTGCTTATGAATTAGGTTTTGATACTGAAAATGTTGGAGGAACTGGAAATTACAACGGTATTAGTGGAGCTGAGTTCACTATAGCTTTATCCTCAGTTTTTGAAATGGATAACAAGCGTTTAGCTAGAATTGGGACTGTATCTTCTGAATTGTCATTATTAGAAGCAAGCAGGCAGGTTGAGTCACTGGCTTTACTTGGTGATGTTACTCGTCGTTATGTTGATGTACTTGCTGCACAAGAACAAGTTGTTCTTGCACAGGAGGCTACTCAACTAAGCATTGATACTTTGGATATTGTAAAAAAACGCGCTGCTGCAGGTGCTACACCCGATGCAGAAGTTAAACGAGCATTAGCAGCCTTAGAGCAAGCCAGGCTATCATTATTTGCCGAACAGCAACGCTTATCTTACTTAAAAGTTTCGTTATCGAGTTTGTGGGGATCATCCTCACCTGACTTTGAGAATGTTGAGGGGAATTTATTTCAGTTTGGGGAAGATATCTCATTTGAACAATTGTTTGAAAGAGTCAAACTTAACCCTGCAATAGAGATTTTTGCATCAGAAGCTCGTTTAAAAGATGCTGAAATACGTGTTGCTAAAACACAGTCAAAATCTGACATTAGTTGGTCTGTGGGGGTTCGTCGAGCTCAAGATACAAACGATACAGCACTCGTAGCTGGCTTCAGTATGCCTTTATTTTCTGGCTCTAGGAATCAAGGTGCTATTTCAACAGCCATTGCAGAAAAAAATCAAGTATTCGTAAAACGTGATGTCATGTTATTGGATATGCATAATCAGTTATTTCGAGCTTTTTACAATAGAAAACAAGCTATTTTAGTCGTTAACTCATTGCGTTCCACCATCATCCCTTCTTTAGAGCAAGCACTGATTGAAACTCAAGATGCATATCAGCGTGGAAGGTACGGTTATCTGGATTATGTGAGCTCTCGTCAGGAGTTGTTAAGTGCAAGACGTACATTAATTGAAGCTGCAGGTTCAGCATTAACTTATGGTGCAGAAATCGAACAATTGACATCAGAGCCTTTAGCTAGCTCGCAATATAACGAGAACATCAAATTATCAGGAATATCTCAATGAAATTAATTTCTAGTTTTACAAAAGTTCTATTCTTAACCAGCTTCTTATTTTTTACAGGGTCTATTTTTGCAGAGTCTGGTCATGGAGATGAATCAGAACATGAAGAGGAAGGGCATATAGAATTATCTAACGAGCAAATACAGCATGCCGGAATAGTGGTTAGCACCGTTGGTGCCAATGTTATTCGTGATGTATTACCTGTTTATGGTTTGGTTGCTACTAATGCTGAAAGTTTGCAAGTGGTTAATGCCAGATTTGATGGTGTGGTACGTGATGTAAAGAAGAGCATCGGTGATCCGGTCCGTAAAGGTGAAACATTGTTAATTGTTGAAGCAAATGAAAGCTTGAAAAACTATTCAATAACTTCTGAAATTAATGGATATATCACACAGCGAAATATAAATATTGGAGAGAAAACAAATGAAACTCCTTTACTGGTGATTCAAGATTTTTCTACTGTTTGGGTAGAATTAAGCATATTTCCGAAGGATCTTCCTTTGGTCAAATTAAATCAGACGGTTAACATACAAAGTACTGATTTAAAAAATATTTCAGAAGGTAAAATTATTTATATTTCACCATTTGGACAAGTGCAAAGCCAAGCCACTAAAGCTCGTGTTCTACTTGAAAACAGCAACAACATTTGGAAGCCGGGCTTATTTGTTAATGCCAACATTACACTTGATGAAATAAATGCGCCAGTTTCTATACGTAATGAAGCAATACAAGTTATTGAAGATAAAAATGTAGTTTTTGTCAAAGGTGAATCTGGGTTTGAACCACGCGAAGTGAGCCTTGGTCGAACAGATGGTCAATATAGTGAAGTTCTAACGGGTTTGTCGGTTGGTGAAATGTATGTGAGTAACAATAGCTTTGTTTTGAAGTCTGAGTTGGGGAAAGAGGATGCTGAACATGGGCATTAAATTTTTTATGCGTCTTCGTTTACCTTTATACCTTATTTATGTTTTTAAATTTAGACATAATCGGTTGTGTGCTTCAAATAGGAGTTTTAAATGATTGATAAACTCATTCAATTTTCCATAACCCGCCGGTGGTTGGTTATGTTTTTTGTTTTGCTAACGGGTGCACTAGGCGTTTGGAATTATCAACATCTTCCTATTGATGCTGTACCTGATATTACCAATGTTCAAGTTCAAATTAACACAGAAGCACCTGGGTATTCACCACTAGAAGTTGAGCAGCGAGTCACCTATTTGGTTGAAATGTCAATTGCAGGTTTACCTTATGTTGAGAGTACTAGATCGCTATCTCGTTACGCACTCTCACAAGTTACTGTTGTGTTTGAGAAAGGAACTGATATTTATTTTGCTCGGAATCTTATTAACGAACGTTTGCAACAAGCTAAAAGTGAGATGCCGTCAGGTATTGAGCCCGTAATGGGACCTGTTGCAACTGGATTAGGTGAAATCTTTCACTATTCAGTTCATGCAGCGCCAGGGGCTTTGCAAGCAGATGGACAACCTTACGATGCAACAGCTTTGCGTACATTGCAAGATTGGGTTATTCGTCCTCAATTGCGTTTGGTTGAGGGGGTTACTGAAGTAAATACAATCGGAGGGTATGAAAAGGAGTTTCATATTACACCAGAACCTTCAAAGCTATTGGCTTACCAAATTAGTTTTGATGATTTAGTCGCTGCGTTGCAGAAAAATAATTCGAATGTAGGTGCTGGGTATATAGAGAAAAATGGTGAACAATATTTGATCCGTGCTCCAGGTCAGGTTACTGATATTTCATCGATTAAGCAGATCATTGTTGCTCGTAGGGATGGAATTCCTATTACCGTAGGTGATGTTGCAGAGATTGGGTTTGGTAAACAGCTTAGAACTGGTGCTGCAACTCGCGATGGCGAAGAAACTGTGTTGGGCACAGCTGTTATGTTGCTTGGCGGAAATAGTAGAACTGTTTCTCAGGCAGTATCAGCAAAATTGCTTGAGATTAATAAAACTCTTCCAGAAGGTGTGATTGCTGAACCAGTTTACGATCGTACTGTATTGGTAGATAAGACGATTGCAACAGTTCAGACCAATTTAGCTGAAGGTGCTGTGTTGGTCATTGTCGTTCTTCTCGTTATGCTGGGTAATGTTAGGGCTGCTTTATTAACTGCCATGGTGATCCCTTTATCGATGTTGATGTTGATGACTGGCATGGTAGAAACCAAAGTAAGCGCAAATCTCATGAGTCTAGGTGCACTTGATTTTGGGTTAATTGTTGACGGTGCTGTAATCATAGTTGAGAACTGTATTTTAAGGCTGGCAGGAAGACAGCATCACCTGGGGCGAATATTGACATTGGATGAACGTTTTCAGACCGTCTTTACGGCTACCCGTGAAGTGTTTACTCCAAGTCTGATAAGTGTTTTAGTTGTTATTATGGTCAATTTGCCAATTTTGGCGCTGACAGGTGTCGAAGGTAAAATGTTTACTCCAATGGCAATGGCCGTAATCATGGCTTTATTGTCTGCACTTGTATTGTCTCTCACTTTTGTTCCTGCGGCAGTCGCTTTGTTTATGACAGGCCACATAGAAGAAAAAGACAACTTTATCGTCAGTCAATCTAAACGATTATATCTGCCAATTTTGTCGATTGTGTTGAGATTCCGAGTACTTGTAATTTCAATAGCATTGATATTTGTGATTTTAGTCGGATTTGTTGCAACAAAAATGGGAACCGAGTTTGTTCCTAATCTTGATGAGGGCGATATTGCGATCCAAGCACTTCGAATTCCAGGGACCAGTTTAACTCAATCATTAGATATGCAGTTTAAGTTGGAGAAGGCAATTCTAGAGATTCCGGAGGTTAAAACTTATTTCTCGAGAGTTGGTACTGCAGAGGTTGCGAGTGATCCTATGGGGCCAAATATATCTGATGGTTATGTGATGCTTAAGGATCATAGTGAGTGGCCAAATCCTGAAAAGACTAAGGCTCAACTTTTAGAAGAAATAAGTGAAAAACTAGCCTTACTACCAGGTAATGCTTTCGAAATAAGCCAACCTATTCAACTTCGGTTTAACGAATTGATTTCAGGTGTCAGATCTGATTTAGGTATAAAAATTTTTGGAGATGATTTATCTAAATTACTGAGTTCAGGTGCTGAAATAGCAAAAGTGTTAAGTAGTATTGAAGGGGCTGAAGGCGTAAAAGTAGAGCAAGTTTCTGGATTACCCATCTTATCAATTGATGCTGACAGAGCTGCTATGTACCGTTTAGGCTTAAACGTCTCGGATGTCCAAGATGTAGTTGCTGCTGCAACGGGAGGTGAGAGTGCTGGCTTGATTTTTGATGGTGATCAACGTTTATCAATCGTTGTAAGGGTTGATGAGAGGGTTCGAGGAAATTTAGAAGCGTTAGAGCGTTTACCTATTCCGTTACCTGAAGGTGGTTATGTACCATTAAGAGAAGTCGCTAAACTTACTTTAGCACCTGGCCCTAATCAGATTTCACGTGAAAATGGAAAACGAAGATTGGTCGTTAGCGCGAACGTCCGTGGTAGAGATCTAGGCGGATTTGTTGCAGAAGTACAAAGTAAGGTTGCTGAGCAAGTCAAATTATCTCCAGGATATTGGTTAGAATACGGTGGTACTTTTGAGCAATTACAATCTGCTTCTGATCGTTTAACTATACTTGTGCCTATAACATTGATAATGATATTTGCTCTTTTAATGATGACATTTGGCTCCGCAAAAGACGCAGCTTTAGTCTTTAGTGGAGTACCACTAGCCCTTACTGGAGGCGTCATAGCTTTATGGTTGCGTGATATCCCTCTATCTATTACAGCTGGTGTAGGTTTTATTACTTTGTGCGGCGTTTCTGTTTTGACGGGGGTTATGATGGTATCTGCATTTAAAGATGAACTGGATCGTGGAAGTCCTATCGATCAAGCTATTCAAACTGGTGCAATGTTGCGATTAAGACCAATTATGATGGTTGCACTTGTTGCAGCATTAGGGTTTTTACCAATGGCGCTTAATACTAGCACTGGTGCAGAAGTCCAGAGACCACTAGCTACAGTCGTTATTGGTGGGATCATTTCATCAACATTACTCACTTTATTAGTATTACCTGGCTTGTACAGACTTACTTGGCGAAAGACGAAACAGCTAAAATAGTAATTAAAATTTAAGTATGAAGAAGGGATTGCGGTGTTCGAGTTGTCCGTAATCCCTTTAAATATAATTTCAAATTGACAGGTAAAAATATGAAAAAAATTACTGCATTAATTCACCATGTAAGGTCTGCCGATGTTATACAAGCATTACAAGATTCTGGCTACGGAAATATATCAATATTTGATGTCAAAGGAACATTGAAAGCTCTTCGGGAAAGTGAGTTAGCATATTCTTCTGAAGCTGGTGTTACTATCTCTGAAGTTCAGCTATCTCTTATATGTGAAGATGAACAAGTAGATGAAGTTATATCAATTATTAGAAAAATAGGTAAAATTGGAACGGAAATTTCTGGGTGGGTTTACGTTAGTCCAATTGACACAATCCTTCCAATTGGTGGCATTTAGATACTTAGTTTAAAATAATAAGGGCATATTTATGAGATATTTATTTGCTTTTTTAGTTATCGTTACTTCTTTTAATTGTAATTATTCTTTTGCGCATCTAGATAGAATGAAAAGCATGGATCATTCAAGAAATAGTCATATGAATGAGAAGAAGGTAATTAGCATTACCATTAAAACAATAAATAAAATGACATTCAAAGATTTAGGTTATGAGGCTGGTAAGCTGCCATCTTCATGGGAAACCATTAACAATGCAGATGTAAATATTGTAAATGTTCATGAAGGAAGTTATGTCGTGAGTGCTACGAACTCACAAGTTAAACAGACATTATATTTTAGAATTGATGACGATGGTGATGTCGTTGCAGTATCTGAGAATAAGGGCTTTTAATAAGCGGTAAGTAATGAAATAGTGATTGTCAAACGACTACTTCTAATTGAAGTAGTCGCAACCATTGTTCTTACTAAATTAGGATAAGAACAAGGCGTCTAAAGGCGGCACTACCAACTTAGAAGCCTGTTGGTAATCATGGCAATGAGCCTGTAAATAATTTTGTGTAACTGCTTTTCAATCAGTACCCTATTAGGGTCAATGGAAGGTAGCACATGAA
>NZ_JBEOPJ010000036.1:0-5177 GCF_040309945.1 Shewanella sp. AC34-MNA-CIBAN-0136
TTTTCATGCAGAATCTCCCTGCGTATATATTACGAGAAAATTCTACTTTTGAAATCTACTATTTTTAGGGGGGATTAGCCCAAACTTGTAACGTTTTATTTGATTATGTAACCAAATCAAGCTACCTTGATATCGTTACGTAATCAAGAGGTTCTAAGTATGGCAGATAAAAGTGATGCTCATAAAGGGGCGCATGGTGGTGTACGTAAAGGTGCTGGCCGCAAGACTAGATATGAAAAAACGATAGTGATGAGAGTTCCTGAACAATATAAAAATGCGATCAAAGCATTAATTCAACACATAGATGAATGCGAAAAAGTTGATCATCACTACTCACCTGTAGTTTCTAAACCTATATTTACAAGGTCGTTGCAGGGCAAGCCGCAACAAGTTACTTTTACGGTGAGTTCAGTAAAAGCAACTTGATATCGTTACAGAATCAAATGTATTTATCAAAAAAATTGTTTAGGACAATCTATGTATCAGAAAGCTTTCTATATACTTGGTGGCAAAGACTTTGATTTTAAGGATGATTCATTACTTAACATTATTCAGTTTCTCAAAATAGGTTTACCTGAAGCAATGCTGGATGAAGCAGCAAGATTAATGGGATTGAATAAAAAGCATGTAATCTTGCTGATAGGAAAAGCTTCAGGTAGCACAAGTTTAAAATTTGTTTGTCGACTATCCCCGAATCAGAGCGAACGTATGTTAATGATTATTGAAGTTTTAGCTCAAGCCGAGCAATATCACGGTAATAATGCAGCCGCTTTGAAATGGTTAAACACTCCAAACCTCCAATTATACAATGAAACCCCGCTGAATTATCTTGATACAGTAATGGGTATTAAACTTGTTTCAGAAGAACTAAATAAACTCTCTCATGGAATGACAACATGAAAAAAATTAGTTAGGATGCAAACAATCTCTATTGGAACTTTAGATAAATTCATCAAGAAATTAGTTATGGACAGTTAGTTTTCATTAAAGACTATTACAAGTCATCAATCCCAATTTCGATTTCTTCTTGATCACGTCGCCGATGAACTATTTCAGCTATTTCACAATCTTCATCTATAGCAAATAGCAAAGATTCATCATCATTTAAAGAACCGTCTATTTTAATATCCTTTAAAATACCTTTTGCTGAGCCATGTTTTTTCACAAAGGAACTCCTCTTACAAAATTTGTATTATAGGTATAAATGGGCCATTTACTAAACCGTTTTTGGACATAAACGAGCCAGTGATGAACAAGTCGAACAAGCAGTAGAGAAACAAACCGAGCAGCCAAACTATAACGCGCTGGGGCTTAGGCCCGAAACAATGGGTGTCTCGTATAAAATGTTCAAATAAAAACTCGAACAACAATGAATATCCTAATAAAAAAATATGTTACATAGCTATGCAACCTAATTTTTCTAGGGTCTATACTGATTTCAAAATCAAGTTCATATATTTTTAACCTTTTACAAAAAAGTGAATAAATGTATAGCCATAAAGCACATATTAAAAATATAAAAAAATACCCGCTCACGCTAACATCTGAAAAAAAACTAACATCATTTGCATTTAACACCCCATGCAAGATGAGAAAAACAAAACCTAATGATGAAAGCAATACCATAGACACTGCCCCAGAATGGCCAAAACTTTTACTTCTATAATATGCATAACCGCCAACAATATAACTACGAAAATAATACACTTTTAATTACCTCTAAGGTTTATATCTGTGTAGTGGTGCATCTTTTTGGTCACTGCTTTATAGATTCCGAAGTCGATATTTGGGTCTATCATTAGATAAATGATGCAAGTCAGAAATCGTGATTAACTCATAATGGGGCATAAACGAGTTTCAAGGTGCCCTAGTGAATGACCGTAAATTGCACATAATTACTAAATCTCTACTACGTTCTGCCCCTGATAATGTTAAAATCTCCGCATCAGAATTACCGAGAAACTCAATGTTTATCCATCATGTTAACGGCATCGACTGGCTAGTGATCACAGCTTTTGAAGAACTGAAAACTATGTTTATCGAAGAAGCCGGTACGATACCCTCTTGCTTCTCTACCGCCAGCGAATTGAACCTAGTTGATCAAGCAAAGCGAACTTATAGATATTTGCCTACTCTCAGCGGCGTAATCACCGATATCGGCACATATCAAAGTCAGGGTAACGAAGAAAATTTGACCCCACAGCTTGCCTGCTTAGTTGAGGGGCGTGGTCGAGTATTTATCTATCACGGCGGCTTTGTAGCTTTTGTGGATGACGAGCAAACCTTTATTACCCGAATAGACTGAAAATTATTCAGTAAGTTGAAATCGGCGAATTGGCATCCCTAGCAAGAAATGGGGCAGAAATTTGTTAACCCTAGCCGTTGCTCCGCAAAAAATTCAAAAATAATATAAATGCACAGTAATGACGTTTAAGCGTTATATGTAACGCTCTCATATAATGAGTTTTAATGCCAAAATTTGTGTGGAAACAAAATTCTCTAACTAACGAGTTCAAAACCATAACTTGGTTGTGTTACGTAATCATATAAAAACAACAATCTTATTGAGTTAATTGAAATCTAAAAGTCCCAGAGCTATTGTCTCTTGCTTGAATCGTCCAAAGTTATTGATAAGGTTTTTATATGAGGATGATAGATCATGTTCTTTTATCTCTGAAGCTAAGTCTTTGGTTTTAGTGTCATGTTCGTAACTGCAACTATTAGCAAATGTCTCCATTTCTAAGCTTGAGAGCTCAAGGTTTAGCCCTTTATTTGATGCTTGTGTCACCGGCGAGTCAAAAGAAATGGGCAAATCATTTAACTTTTTATCATATTCTTCGTTCTCTTTCATGTTTTCAAATTTGACGACATCAGCTTCGAACGGAATATCCTCTTTCACCCTGTATGCATATTCCAATAATTTGGGTTCTGCGGGCATATATAATATCGCTTGCTGATTTGTCGATTCCGTCAGTCTTAGAATTCGGCCCAATATTTGTCTGAAATGCATTTCGGTCTTAATGTTCGTCAGGTGACAACAAACCTGTAGACGTGGAATGTTAGTCCCTTCGCTTATCATTCCAACTGAAATAATCCACCTAGTTTGGGAGTGCCTAAAACGTTGAATGATGGTGCTAGAATTACTTTCTTTGTACGTAACTACAACAGCATCTTCTTTAAACCAAGATTTCATCAAAGAAGATATCATGTTTGCATGGCTAACAGACGATGCGACGATTAGCCCTGCTCCATCTGGGTTTACAAGCCTAATCTTCGATAGTTTTTTATGTGATGCAGTGATTATAAACTTGAGCACTGCCTCATTTTCAATGACCTGTTGGTACGAAACATTTGAGTTTGACAATAAATCGCTAAAGCTAGTAAATACCTGTGTGGCATTAGTATCGACAACCGAAATTTTCATATTATCCACAGCAACAATTTGAGGCACTCGACAAACTTTGTCACGAACAGCCTCAGCTAGACCATAGACATAATCACATGCGATTTGGCTGTCAGATTGAATATATTTTGACAGAACAATAGGTGCGGTGTCAGAGCGCCAAGGTGTGCCAGTTAGAGCTAAAGTAAATTTAGCTCTATCATGAATATTGAGTAAAATCTGCTCCCCCCACGAATTTGCATTTCCAAGGTTTGAGCCAGCACAGTGATGAATTTCATCGAAAATAACGAATATGCGGTTTGATTCGAATAGCTGCCAAAATTGGCCATCAAGAAACTGAAGACTCTGGTATGTTAACGACCGACCTTTTGCTCCCATAAGACCATCAAATCGTTCTCCTGCTTGTGTTTCTAAGCTTTCAGCGAAATCATGAGCAACAATTGATGAAGGAGAAAAGCATATGATTAAATCTATGAGCTTATTTTTTAAAAGGTAACTCGCTAACGCTGAAGCCATTAGAGTCTTCCCTGCACCTGGTGTAGCAAGCGTTAAAAAATGATTGTATCCATTAGAATAGTTGCTCAATGCTTGGTTAATACAGTGCTCTTGCCAAGGTCTAAGGTTCATGTTCTCTGCCTAATAATGTCTTCAATCGCTTTAATCTTGCCTAGCAGCTTCGTGTTGTTATCTCTTGCCATATGATATTTGGGTTGGATCTCGTCAACTAGTTCAGGCATATCTAAGTAAATATCTTTATAGGCCTCTGACTCTCCGATGCTTTGCAGTAACTCGGCTTTATAGCAAACCAACTTCTCTAATAATTTTTGATGATGACCATCTGTTTTAGTCGCCGCTATTGACTCGAAACTTATGGTTTTTACTTGAAGATTATTAGCATCGAAAAGATTTGTTTTACTAAAGCGAGTTTGGCCTTTAACTTTAGAGATACTCTTCTTCAACCACCCTTTTCTAACAAGCTTTAAGAGCTCGGAATAGATCATTCGCCTCACGTTGCTTGGATCAAGTTTGGGATCTTTTTTTAATGCTAGAAATGCAGACCTAACATCACTCGTAGTGAAATTGTCAAAATTTCCAGCTTCAATAACTTGAGCGACAACGGGATCTAACATTGCGACATGACCTAAAATAAACCCAATAATGGGTATTATAGGGCGTGGTGCTTTACACCTCAACATGAAAATCTAAACAATTTACCTGAAGGGAAAATAGGGTGAATGATTTAGTGACTGATTTTGGCAAAATGCTAAGATTAAAGCGTAAAAATGCAGGTTATTCTCAAGAAGACTTTGCTACATTGGCTGGTATTGAAAGAGGAAATTACGGGAAAATGGAACGTGGGCTTGTCAATGTCAAATTAGAAACGCTATATAAACTGGCAATCGCACTCGATTGCGAATTTGATGAAATTATGCCACCCAAGTGTAGTTACAAGGTGGAAGTAAATTAGAACGGAAGGTGTCAGCGATATTGCTTCATCTTCATGATGTAGGTCATGTTGTAGTGGCATATCCTGACTTACCTGAAACAAATAGAAAACGGGGGTTTTTCGTAAACTACTTTTAATTAACTAGAGAGATGATAAGCTTGCGAAGAAATTTAGATATTATGAATATATAATTTTTGAGACATTTATTGAAGGAAAGCGAACACTATTCAAAATTGAACACCTATTAGTTTGACCCTGTAACAGATTCTGTGTAACTACCTAATTTATATATAATCTGAAATTCGTTCTTCAAATTCAATAATAAAG
>NZ_JBEOPJ010000037.1:0-4625 GCF_040309945.1 Shewanella sp. AC34-MNA-CIBAN-0136
GTGCATATATCTAGGTTACGCGCCGAGATTGAAACCGACCCTAAACAGCCTCGTCGTGTTATTACTGTGCGCGGTGTTGGCTACTTGTTTGCACGGTCGCAGGTGTGATGCAGTTATGATTAACAGCCGTCTGTACCTACAAATCTGCTTCATCGTTTTTTCAAGCTTATTGGGATTCGCTCTGGTCGCCACGATTGCTTGGACGATCATTGGTCAAGATCAGTATGACGAGCAGCTATTTGTCAAAACCGCTGCCCTTAGTGAACTTCTTGTGCCCAGTGCCACCGAACCAGACGATGTGCAGCAAGCAGCCATCGATAAAATTGGCAACTACCTCGATATTGATCTATCCCTCTACAGCAGCGAAAAGCTGTTGATTGCGTCAGTCGGTACAGTAACGCCATTGGATGACGTACCGTTGGCCGAGGGCGCGTGGCGAGAAACAGAAGGTGGCACGCGGTGGGCAACTAAATTAACAGACGGCCGCCAGCTCGTTATCAACGTTAACCGGATCGCATTGCCCGGTGAATCCGCCGTGTTTGTGATATTTCTGATCATTTCCGCGCTTGGTATCGCAGCAATCATGTACCCGTTCATTCGAAATTTGACGGGAAGAATAGAGCGGCTTCAACTCGCTGTCAGACAAATAGGCTTCGGCGATCTCAGCGCTCGTGTCGAGCCAGAAGGCAGCGACGAGGTCGCCGCCCTTGCTGGTAGCTTTAACTCTACCGCCGAACGCATCGAAGCATTGGTCAATGCTCAAAAGCTGCTACTCGCCAACGCATCTCACGAACTGCGCACACCTCTCACACGCATTCGTCTTGGTATTGAAATGATCAAAACCGTAGAAGATGAACCCCGACAATTAGCATTGGCACAAGATGTCGAAGAACTACGAGTATTAATCGACGAGCTAGTTTTGATGACCCGCATCGATGCCGGTGTCGTACAACAGGATTTTGAGGTGTTCGACTTAATGGGTGTCGTCGCAGAAGAGTGCGCTCGTTACTCAAATTGCGATGTTCAGGGGTCGCCTGTGAGCATGTTCGGGGATGCACGAATGATCCAGCACCTTACCCGAAACTTGGTAGATAACGCGTTTAAGTACGGCGGCGCACCTGTTGCGGTAGACGTTCAAGTTAATACTGAGTATGTAAATCTGATCGTCAGCGATGGCGGCGACGGTATCCCAGAAGCAGATCAAGCAAGCATGTTTGAGCCTTTTCAACGTGGCCGCGGCAAACAGAATATCTCCGGTAGTGGTCTGGGGTTGTCGTTGGTGCAGAAGATCACTGATGCCCACCGAGGCACAATAGACCTGTCCTCTGGCTCGTCATCAACGGTTACGATTAGATTGCCGCTTGATCTAAGGACGTAATCGACCATCTGCGATGGTTACTACGTTATCAAGATTTTTCTTGTGTAATACCCGTTTAGGTTGTTATAAATAAAGGATAACAAGAGAAAGAAATACAATGACTAGCGCAGTTATTGAACATATTGAACCAGAAGAAAAACAAGGCTTTTTATCTAAGCTATTTAACAAAATAACCGCCCCTGTTCGGGATTGGCTCAACGATATTACAGACCTGTATGAAGACGCTAAAATACGTGTTGAAACTGGCGTAACGCCTAATAGAGAATTTAGCAGCGCGGAACTAGACGAACAACGCTTTAAGCACATTGTAAAAAATGTTTATATGCGTGATGTTGTCGAAAGTAGTCCAGAAGGTTTACGCGCCTCTATTGAGCAATTCCATAAAGACAATGGCGGCGGCTTTGATGTTGAAGAGGTCGCAAGATACGCAGAAACAATCCCCTAAATAAGCGCGAGGCCATGACCCCCTATTTTTGAAAAATTCAGAAACGCAAGCTGATATTGACTATAGAAATGACGTAGTAGAGCGAGAAACTAGGCATACTAACCAAGTTAATAAATGGGATGAATTAAACGATACTGTAGGCGGCGATTTATTCGATAATGACGCAAAAATATCTATAATGCGAAAACATGATAATGATGATGGAGGAAGCAGGGAAGATTTCAGAGAAAAAGTTATCAATGACATAAAGAGATTAGATGATAGCTCATTAGAAACACACAATTTAGATATATAAAAAAAGCCCCTTAATTGGGGCTTTAATCTTATTCGCTGTTAGTGTGATTTTCACTTACCGGTTCGCTCCCCAGGCGAATGACAATACAATTAAAATAACCTCTTAGGAGAAATTAAGAGGTTGGAAAAATCACACTATATTAAAAATCATGTTTCCTACACCATTAAAAAACCCCACTGCAATACCAGCTCGTTTGATGCCGCTAACGATCATTGCTTTTTCTCCCATAACATCCGTCGAAACACGCCATCTTTAATCCAAAATTGATGTACCAATGCCGCGCCGATATGGCCAATAATCAGCCCTGCGAAGGTGTGCATCGCTTGGGCATGAATGAAACGTTTAAGGTCAAAATTGTCGTGGCCAAAAAAGGAAAATGTATCTTGTAGATCGATCACCCCAAGAACGACCACCGGCACGTCATGGGCTACCGCTGTCATGAGGCCAGTAACAGGTACAACGATCATCAAAATGTAAAGTGTGGAATGGATGACCTTCGCAGCGATCACTTGTGGCCGTGATAATGTCGCTGGTAACTCTGGCGGCGGGTGTGATGTGCGCCATAGATAGCGAAGGCCGCAAAGCGAGGCGACTAAAAAGCCCCCTAGCGCGTGATACGAAAGCGCCGCCGACAATGCCTCACCTTCGTAATTATCTAGCGACCAGCCGTAAAACAACATGGCGACCACCAAAGCCGCCACAATCCAGTGCAGCCATTTAGCAACCGAGGTGTACGCCGTTGCCCGCGCTGTATGTTCACCTTTTAGCATTGTCGCCGCCTATCATCGTTGGGGCGCTCACCAAGATCGCATTATCATACGGTTGGAGAAGCCGCACGACCACATCAAAATGCAGCACACCGAATATCGCAAACATGTAGAAACCACTCAAACCGCTCGCTGGATCGAGCAGCACCCACGGTTCATTAACAATGCGGTCGATACCGATTAGGTATGCACCAAGAAAACCCACTTGTATGTACAAACTCAATACCCGCGAAAAAAGCGACGAACGATTGGTGCGCATAAGATAGATATAGGCCAATGACACACTGGCGATGTAAAAGTGCAAGTAGCTCACATAAGGGATAAACCAATGTGCCTCAGTGTAGTCCATCTCTTCCAAAATCATGGTCTTGAATGCTACCGCGATAACGCCGGTGAAGAAAAAACACATCATGAAATACAGTGACAAAATGACGTAGCGATATCGCTGACGAAGTGGCGAATCGAATGTGCCATTGGCCATCATTAGACGATAGGTACGCCTGAAAATGAAAATGGCGAGTATCGTCATCAGTGGTAGATACACATAGGCTTCAAAGAAGCTGGTCGAGCGTACCGCGAGCAAAAACGGTGCGATTATCTCGCCCAATGCATTGGTATAAGTTACGGTTTCAGCAGTCATGGCAGTTCACCTCTCTCGTTAATATTGGTTGGTTAAAACTGGTAACTGAACATGAGGCCACCTATGGCTTGAGCGTCACTACCGCGCTGTGTAATTAGCGAAGAATCGGCAACCTCATCGCCGAGCATGTCGTAGCCAGCAAAGCCAATCAGGGTGATTCGATCATTGAGCGGTAAGACCACCGAGCCATGCAGTCCATAGGAAACCAATCCCGCATCAGCTTGATACGTGGAAAGTCCTGAGCGCGAGGCTTGCACTGTGGTGATACCAAAATAGGTCTGATTGTAGTTTTTATCGCCATAAACGACTTCTGGCCCTACCGCAAAAAAGGCGGGTTTCGAGAACATCTGGAATTGTCCGGTAAATTTGATCTCAGCTTCTGCAATCAAACCCTCATGACCGCCGGACAGCCCTTGGCGTACTTCCAGTTTTGATCGAATCCGACTAGCTTCATATTCGATATATGCACCAACCTCAGCCGAACCGTCAATATCACCCAGCCCCAGCAGATCATTTACGTCATCACCAGATATACGCAATGGATTATCACCATCCTCATCGCGGCCAAAATCGTATTTAACAATCCCGCCAGCCTTCCAGTTATCTGTTGCCACAAAGTTATAGCCGACACCGCCTAACAGTGATGCAAAAAATCGATCCCCGTAAGTCACGCGCACATCGGGGAGAATGTTCAGTTGGTTTTCGTCATCCCCGACATAGGTAGGGGCGCTGACGACTCCAAGCGTGGTCGAAATACTCCACTGGTCTTCGGTCTTAGATTCTTCTGCGAAAGCAATCTGTGTGCTGAATAAGAGTACCCCAAGGCTTAGTAAAGTAATGCGTTTTGCAATCATGATCTTTCTCACTTAATAGTGTTTGTGTGGCCGCACATCGCGGTATTGGCAGTTGCCCCACTTGTCTATAGTCATAAAAACACGACTGCATTGCTCTGATTTTTCTGCGACGTAAAGTAATGTAAAGCTAGAGAGTTTTAAAAAATGTGGCATAATATGGGCATGCCTGTGACCAAAACGACTGACAACATTTTGCTAATCGACGACGATGAACGTCTCGCAGCAATGATCAAAGAGTATCTTGAG
>NZ_JBEOPJ010000038.1:0-2454 GCF_040309945.1 Shewanella sp. AC34-MNA-CIBAN-0136
GCAAGCCCAACCCACCACTTTTCTCGCATACAAATCCATTACCACGGCTAAATAGAGCCATTTGGTTCCTGACCAAAGTAGAGTAAGAGGCAGAGCGTAGTCGAACTATTTCTCTGCTTCTCCTCTCCGAACCGTACGTGCACCTTTCAGCGCATACGGCTCTCCGCTTAATTGTGGCTAACAGCCATGGCAACATCGCTATAGCGAGACGTGACAGTATTTCTAATTTCATCTCTGAGGTAGGGGTTTGCTTCTGGTGCTCGCCATCTAAAGGGTAATTTAGGGCTACTCACTAATCTAAATAGTGACGCGCCACATAAATTTCCACGATTGCTTTTGCCAAATAACACCCATGTCGTTGCCTGATTTGGTGTCGGACGTTTGATCCATTTCATCATTAACGATTTAATAGAACAACGATATTTCCTAGCCAACCACTTAGCGAGTTTCCAGAAAATAATACGGTCAATTTTGCTGTAAACTTTCGCGGTGTAATCAGTATGTCGATAAAATTGTGCCCAACCCTTAAGTTTGCGATTGAGTTGTTCCACTTTGTCTATCTTGCTACAGCTATGATCCCCTGATAAAGCTTGACTCAATGAATGAGAAAATGCTTTGGCTTTACCGTTTGGAATACCAGACACCACTCGCATATTTCCCTTAGGTCCACGCTTTCGAATGATCCTATGTCCGAGAAATATAAAACCGTCATTCACATGTGTAATATGAGTTTTATCCATATTTAACGTGAGTTGCAGCTTACCTTCTAGGAAGTGTCGACATTGGTCCCGAATTGCCTCTGCTTGTTGTTTATTGCCTTTGACAATCACTAGAAAGTCATCAGCATAACGGCAATAAGCAACGGCTGGTTTCCATTGTCTGTTTTCCTCAACCGCAGGTTTTCGCTTGATTTTGATACTGTGGTTCCAGTACCAGCGGTCTTTACGGGCTTTCTTACTCAAGTAACATTTATCCAAATATTGATCGAACTCATTAAGCATTATGTTTGACAATAACGGAGAAATTACACCACCTTGTGGTACGCCTTCGCTTGTTGCACAAAATAGGTTACGTTCAATGTGTCCAGCTTTAATGAAGCGCCAAAGCAAATCATTAAATCGACGGCAGTTGATCCGTTTACGAACACATTTCATCAATAATCGATGGTGAACTGTATCAAAATAGCTTGATAGGTCTCCTTCAATTATCCAGCGACCTCTAGGCTCATTGGATTCGGTCATTTGTAGTTTAACCGTACGAATGGCGTGATGGACACTGCGCTCTGGTCTAAAGCCATAGGACAACGAATGAAAATCATTTTCCCATATAGGCTCCATTGCCATGAGCATGGCACGTTGAGCTATTCTATCTCTAAGCGTTGGTATACCTAAAGGACGTAGCTTTCCATTGGCCTTGGGGATATAGATCCGTCTAGCAGGCATCGGTTGATAGTTACCTGACAGCAGATCATTTCTGATCTCATCAAGATAACCAGCCAAATTAGCCTGTATATGAATCTTTGTTAGTCCATCAACACCAGGCGTTTTAGCTCCTTTTGAAGAAAGCGTTACTTCAGCCGCTTGGCGAAGCCAATGCGGGTGACTGATAAGGCGCAGCAGTCGATTAACGCGGTGCGCTTTATCGGTTGCTGTCCATGTTGCTAATTTGCGTTGCATTTCGCTGATTATCAAAGGTCTTCACCTCATTAAGGTCAGATAATTTGCTCACGCAAATCAATTAAACTGTGTCCCTTCGCCATGTAATGGGCTTTCCCCATCTCAGACTACTACGAACACTCCGCCAGTTTGTTTGTCATCAGGGTCATGCTCCCTTAGCATTCAAAACAAACCTTCCCCGGTTTACCTACCTGAACTCGAACATATTGGGGTGGATGCCGATCGCAGTCTTTGACCTTATCGTGCTGTAAGGTGATGATGCTTAAACGCAGAATTGTGATTTAGCGTTTATCCATTAATAAGTACATATTTATTACTCATTAATTCGGCAATAGCGCCCATACATTTAGCACTATTACTGCACCATATTACCTGTTAATTCGTGTAGGCAATGGCGACGTTTCAGCCCATAGATGCGGGTTAATCGGTTCATGTTCTTCATCCGTCCAATACTTAGTCTAGAGGAGCATCTTGGCTTAACGAATTCGCCTCACTCCCCGTTGTCAGCGAGTTACATCACCTTATCAGCATACGATAAGTCACTGCCGCTCAGACTCAACTATCTGCACAACCAGATAGTGCCATAAACAATGTAGCTCCTGCCGTAGTGTTCATGTATTTCAGATAGACTCGTGGTTCATTAAAGCATTCCATGCTAGTGCTGAACTCCGGGCACACCATAGGTCACGTCACCACACCAAACCTGATTTATTGCTTCAACGTTAAACTGCCGCTTTAACAAATTAGGGGCTATTTTAGATTCATCATTTGCTATCTT
>NZ_JBEOPJ010000039.1:0-2341 GCF_040309945.1 Shewanella sp. AC34-MNA-CIBAN-0136
TCGCTACTGGGCTCGAACCAGTGACCCCCTCCTTGTAAGGGAGGTGCTCTCCCAGCTGAGCTAAGCGACCTGGGATATAATTAACAGTTTTAATCCATAAATAAAAATATGGTGGTCGATACTGGGCTCGAACCAGTGACCCCCTCCTTGTAAGGGAGGTGCTCTCCCAGCTGAGCTAATCGACCTCGCTGTGTGGGGCCGTATTATAGGGGGCAAGCAAAACCTGTCAACGCTTTTTATTTAAAATAATGTCAGTCGGACTAAAATTGTTCGCTTTGATGCTTTGTTGAACAAGGGATTGTGATCAAAAATAAAGAAAATCCAAAAACCTCCCTAGGTTTGAAAGTCCGCCATTTCAACTGCTGGGTTTGACTGTTAGAATAGCGGCACATTTTTTTGTTTGTCTTCTTTAGACGTTTATAAATAGGTTAGTGTCCGATTATGACTACTAAGACGCGTTTTGCTCCAAGTCCAACTGGTTTTCTTCATGTAGGTGGTGCTCGTACAGCACTTTATTCATGGTTGCACGCACGTGCTAACAATGGTGAATTTGTACTTCGTATTGAAGACACTGATATTGAACGTTCAACTCAAGAAGCATGTGATGCCATTCTTGACGGTATGAACTGGTTAGGTTTGACTTGGGATGAAGGTCCTTATTACCAAACTAAACGTTTTGATCGTTACAATGAAATTATTGAGAAAATGCTTGACAAAGGCACTGCATACAAATGCTATTGCTCGCGTGAACGCATTGAGAGCATGCGTGAAGACCAAGCTGCGCAAGGTTTGCAACAGAAATACGACGGTTGTTGTCGTAACCTTGCACCTCGTGATACTGATGAGCCTTTTGTTGTTCGCTTTAAAAACCCAATTGAAGGCAGTGTGATATTTGATGATCACGTTCGTGGTCGAATCGAAATTTCTAACGACATGCTTGATGATTTAATCATTAAGCGTACCGATGGCGTACCAACCTATAATTTCTGTGTTGTAGTAGATGACTGGGACATGGGTATTACCTGCGTTGTACGCGGTGAAGATCATATCAATAACACGCCACGCCAAATCAACATCCTTAAAGCATTAGGCGCACCGATCCCTGAATATGCACATGTGTCGATGATTCTAGGTGACGATGGCGCTAAGCTATCTAAACGTCATGGTGCTGTCGGCGTTATGCAATACCGTGATGACGGGTATCTACCAGAAGCACTATTAAACTATCTTGTTCGCTTAGGTTGGTCTCATGGCGATCAAGAAATATTTTCAATGGACGAGTTGAAAACGCTGTTTAAGTTAGATGATATCAATAAGGCTGCTTCAGCTTTTAATACTGATAAGCTCATTTGGTTAAACCAACATTATATCAAGTCTCTCGATCCTGTTTATGTCGCATCACATTTACAATGGCATATGGATGATCAGAAAATTGATACTAGTAATGGTCCAGCGTTAACTGAAATTGTTACAGCATTATCTGAACGTGCGAAAACATTAAAAGATTTAGCTGCTTCAAGTCGTTACTTCTATGAAGACTTTGCTGATTTTGATGAAGTCCAAGCTAAGAAGCATTTACGTGGCGTGGCACTAGAGCCTTTAACATTGTTCAATCAAAAGTTATCTGAACTAAATGATTGGAGCATAGAGAATATTCACAACGTTATTGAAGCGACAGCGACAGAACTTGATGTCGGCATGGGTAAAGTAGGTATGCCTTTACGCGTTGCGGTTACTGGCGCAGGACAGTCTCCTGCATTAGATTTAACCTTGTTCTTAATCGGAAAAGAAAGATCTGCACAAAGAATATCCAAAGCGATTGAATTTGTAGCAGATAGAATAAATTCCTAAAAAACGAGTTGACACTTTTGGGTATGCTGCATAGAATGCGCCTCGCAGTTGAGACATGATGTTAGTTTTTTCTAGTAGCATATCCAAAAGCATTAAGTAAGAGGGGTTATAGCTCAGCTGGGAGAGCGCTTCGCTGGCAGTGAAGAGGTCCACGGTTCGATCCCGTGTAGCTCCACCACTTACTTAGCAGTCTTTAAGTAGATAATTAGCATTGATGTTTAGCCTACAGACACCAATGAGTATTCACTCGATACAGAGTATAACGTGTCAAATGTGTCCCATTCGTCTAGAAATAGAGCTTAGGACATCGCCCTCTTTGGTTTATAAAGAGTCGGCGGTAACAGGGGTTCGAATCCTTAGGGTTTTGTTCTTCATTATAGGTAATTAGCACTGGTGTTTAGCCTACAGACACTAATGAGTATTCACTCGATACAGAGTATAACGTATCAAATGTGTCCCATTCGTCTAGAGGCCTAGGACACCGCCCTTT
>NZ_JBEOPJ010000040.1:0-1939 GCF_040309945.1 Shewanella sp. AC34-MNA-CIBAN-0136
CTAACGTAACGGGCTTTTTTACGTTTGCAATTTATAGTGTAGAGTTTGTTATTGGCCAAAACATGACAGCAGTTTGTCGAATATGGCCATGCGTCCCCTTCGGGGATAAAAGAGTAGGTCATTTTCAGGCGCATAATACCATTTGCATTAAATATGTGATCTAATTGCTCGTCATTTCCTTACTTCAGTATCGATGAATAATCTCAATCTTGCAGCATTAGTTAAATCTGAGAAAAGCGCACGTAAACGTATGCGTTATCTCGCCTTACTTCATTTTACCGAAGGTCATTCTCGTACTGCTATAGCCAACATGCTGAAGGTCAGTAGAACCAGTGTAAATACTTGGGTTACTCATTATTTAACTCATGGCATTAGCGGCCTAGATGATAAACATAATCCAGGTAGACCCGCTCAACTATCGGCGAAACAACTGATAAATCTGAAAGAATTTGTACAACGTCAAAGCTTGTCTGAGAGTGGCGGAAGATTGATGGCAAGAGATGTCAGTCTTTTTATTCATTCTGAATTTGGGGTGACCTTTAAACAGGCAAATATCTACAGATTACTGCATCAATTAGGATTGTCATGGATAACGACCCGTTCTCGTCACCCAAAACAAACTCAAGATATTCAGGATGCTGTTAAAAAACTTCCAGCTGTCAACGATCCTTAACACCCCTGGTCATGTGGCATTAGATCGCATTGATGTTTGGTTTCAAGATGAAGCCAGATTTGGTCAGCAAAATACCACGACCCGCATTTGGGCAACGAAAGGAACCCGACCACGAGCGGTAAGGCAACAACAGTTCGAATAAGCGTATTTATATGGTGCGGTGTGTCCTGCAACGGGCACGACAGAGGCAATTATTGCCCCGCATGCCAACAGTGAATATATGTGGGAGCATTTAACATTAATTTCAGAGGCTACCGAATCGGGTCGCCATGCTTTGGTCATCATGGATGGTGCAGGTTGGCATCAACAAGATCTGACTGAGGACTTTGATAACCTTAGTATCCTTAAGCTTCCGCCCTATTCGCCTGAACTCAACCCTATAGAACAAGTGTGGCAATGGCTTCGTCAGAATGAACTCGCCAATCGTTGCTTTAGTGGATATGACGATATTGTTGAGCAGTGTTCCATTGCATGGAATCGATTTATTGCAGAGCCGGAAAGGCTGATTCAACTATGTTCTAGACGATGGACAAAATTGACCAATTAATTAATGTAAATAGTATTAATTCATCAATCTAGTTCACTCCTTAAAACATCAACACTGCAGGCCTTTGAGTTTGTGCATATACGTCGTTTACAGATTCATTAAGCTACAATAGTAGTCATACTTAGGTATCCATTTGTTTTCAAGCTTCCCTAAGAAGGGTTCCATTACTGCATGTTGCCAGCAGTTATGTCTTCGGCTGATATTCTGTCCTATTTGATACTTTCATGGCTTTCATATTTGCTCAAATCAAATGGGGGATTTTGTCTTTCACAACAGGCAACTCACCAATGTCTCAAATATAAATGTATTACCACAGCCAAACAGGTCCATTTTGTTCTAGGCCAGATATACGTTATAAAATCAGACTTGGTTTATCGCGCCAACATTACACTGTTATTGTAACAAACTAGGCGTAACTGTAGGTTCATCATTGGCTATCTTGTAGTGATGTTTTCTCTATTGATTAGTTGGTTACCTTTTAATGATTATCGAGCTCCCTTTCTAAATAACAATAAACGTGAATATTCTCATCGATAATACGGTCTAACTTTCATCCATCAATATCTGCAGATGCGGTTATTAGGTTATTAGGTTATTAGGTCCTTAGGTGCCACTTGCCGTTAATTGATGTCATGACGCAATTCTCTAGGGTTTATGTTGGATTGATAACACCAAAGTGTGTCAGTACTCATTATTAGCTCGATTATATGATTGGCCAA
>NZ_JBEOPJ010000041.1:0-1639 GCF_040309945.1 Shewanella sp. AC34-MNA-CIBAN-0136
ACCACCAATACTGGTGTTACCGCTACATTAACTATTGAAATCACCCCAGTTGATGATGCGTCCTTTTTGGTCAACGATACCAATACTGTTGCTGAAGACAGTGTAGCAACGGGTAACGCATTAGATAACGACGGTGATGTTGATTCAGATTTAAGCGTGGTGACATTTGAAGTTGACGGCCAAACTTATACTGCCGGCACAGAAGTCACACTTGAGGGCGGTGTACTGATCATCAATGAAGATGGCTCTTATACCTTCACCCCAAATGAAAACTGGAACGGTACAGTTCCTGTTATTACTTACACTACTAACACTGGTGAAACAGCGACATTAACTATTAATGTAACGCCAGCCAACGATGCACCTACCATTGATGTAGTTGCCAATGACTTTACTGAAAACAGCGCCGTCGATGGCGATGTGGCCGCAACCTACACCACCTTTGATGAAGACGGTGATTTACTGACCGTGGACTTCACCCCAGGCAGCAATGACGACGGTTACTACGCGTTGGTGAACGGCGAAGTGGTATTAACCCAAGCGGGTGCTGACTTGGTTAACAACGGCGGCACGCTGCCGGCGGTTGATTTAACCGTTTCTGATGGCAGCTTAACCGGTCAAGACAGTGACACTCCGGTGATCACTCCGACCAACGATGCGCCGACCATTGATGTGGTCGCCAATGACTTTACTGAAAACAGCGCCGTTGATGGCGATGTGGCAGCAACCTACACCACCTTTGATGAAGACGGTGATTTACTGACGGTTGACTTTACCCCAGGCAGCAATGACGACGGTTACTACGCGTTGGTGAACGGCGAAGTGGTATTAACCCAAGCGGGTGCTGACTTGGTTAACAACGGCGGCACCCTGCCACCGGTCGATTTAACCGTCTCGGATGGCAGCTTAACCGGTCAAGACAGTGACACCCCGGTGATCGCGCCGACCAACGATGCGCCGACCATTGACGTGGTCGCCAATGACTTTACTGAAAACAGCGCCGTCGATGGCGATGTGGCCGCAACCTACACCACCTTTGATGAAGACGGTGATACACTGACGGTGGACTTCACCCCAGGCAGCAATGACGATGGTTACTACGCGTTAGTGAACGGCGAAGTGGTGTTAACCCAAGCCGGTGCGGATCTCGTGAACAACGGCGGCACCCTGCCACCGGTCGATTTAACCGTCTCGGATGGCAGCTTAACCGGTCAAGACAGTGACACCCCGGTGATCGCGCCGACCAACGATGCGCCGACCATTGACGTGGTCGCCAATGACTTTACTGAAAACAGCGCCGTTGATGGCGATGTGGCAGCAACCTACACCACCTTTGATGAAGACGGTGATTTACTGACGGTTGACTTTACCCCAGGCAGCAATGACGACGGTTACTACGCGTTGGTGAACGGCGAAGTGGTATTAACCCAAGCGGGTGCTGACTTGGTTAACAACGGCGGCACGCTGCCGGCGGTTGATTTAACCGTGTCTGATGGCAGCTTAACCGGCCAAGACAGTGACATTCCGGTGATCACTCCAATAAATGATACTCCTGTTTCTGACAGCTACAGCTTTAGCTACAATGAAAACAGCACTGACACCACCGTGATTGGGACTGTGAATGCCACCGATCCAGAAG
>NZ_JBEOPJ010000043.1:0-1489 GCF_040309945.1 Shewanella sp. AC34-MNA-CIBAN-0136
TGGGGTCTCCCCATGCGAGAGTAGGTCATTTCCAGGCGCCTAATTGACTTGAGAGAGTCGCGAAACAGCCCGCTATTATATAGCGGGCTTTTTTTCGTCTGCAATTTATAGTGTAGAGTTTGTTATTGGTCAAAACATGGCAGCAGTTTGTCGAATATGCCCATGTGTGAGTAGGTCATTTCCAGGCGCCTAATTGACTTGAGAGAGTCGCGAAACAGCCCGCTATTATGTAGCTGGCTTTTTTACGTCTGCAATTTATAGTGTAGAGTTTGTCATTGACCAAAACATGACAGCAGTTTGTCGAATATGCCCATGTGTGAGTAGGTCATTTCCAGGCGCCTGATGGACTTGCAATAGTCGCGAAAAAGCCCGCTATGATGTAGCGGGCTTTTTGTGTCCAAAATTTGTATCGTGCCGGGAGGTTAATTCATCAATCTAGTTCACTCCTTAAAACATCAACTCTGCAGGCCTTTGGGTTTTGTGCATATACATCGTCTACAGACTCATTAAGCTACAATAGTAGTCATACTTAGGTATCGATTTTGTTTTAAAGTTTACCAAAAATGAGTCCATTACTGCATGTTGCCAGCATTTATGTCTTCGGTTGATATTCTGTCCTATTTTATACTTTCATGGCTTTCATGGCTTTCATGGCTTTCATGGCTTTCATATTGGCTCAAATCAAATGGGGATTTTGTCTTTCACAACAGGCAACTTACCAATGTCTCACATATAAATTTATTACCACAGCTAAATAGGTCCATTTTGTTCTAGGCCAGATATACGTTATAAAATCAGACCTGGTTATCGCGCCAACATTACACTCTTGTTGTAACAAACTAGGCGTAACTGTAGGTTCATCATTGGCTATCTTGTAGTGATGTTTTCTCTACTGATTAGTTGGTTACCTCTTAATAATTATCGAACTCCCTTTCTAAGTAACAATAAACGTGAATATTCTCATCGATAATACTGTCTAACTTTCATCCATCAATATCGGCAGATGCGGTTATTAGGTTATTAGGTCCTTAGGTGCCACTTGCCGTTAATTGATGTCATGACGCAACTCTCTAGGGTTTATGTTGGATTGATAACACCAAAGTGTGTCAGTACTCATTATTAGCTCGATTATATGATTGGCCAAACGTGATTTATCTACTTTTGGGCAGCATAGAGCACAAATGCAAAGCTCATCATCAAAATCGATAATATGCTTGCCCATCTGACCAGGGGTAAAATATGAATTTAGTTATCAATGATTGTGGGTAAGTCTGTGGGTAAGGTGTGCCTAAGGTGGTGTTAAGTCGAGTATAAGAATTAATTGATAAATATGATAAAAAAGGCCTTGCGCAAAATCGTGTGGTGCCTATAATGCGCATCCACTGACACGGCAGACAGCGCAAGCGGTTACAGAGTCAGGTTGAATTAAGTGCTTCAAAACACTGAGTTCAAGGCGAAAAGAAAGTTTGAAAAAACACTTGACGCCAAC
>NZ_JBEOPJ010000044.1:0-1333 GCF_040309945.1 Shewanella sp. AC34-MNA-CIBAN-0136
CTGACGAATCCCCACAAAAGAATGAATAAAAATAATGAGATAGGTTAAAAACTGAGGAACATTCATGGCATTTGGTGATCAAATTTATCGCCAAACAAATATTACCACGAGTAAATGCCATGAATGCGAAACAAGTTTTATCAAAATGCCTATCGTTTGTCACCCCATTAATGCACAAAACACTCCGCTTGAGTTTGTTTGCTGTCATTGAAAGCTCAATGAACGGTGGCTCGCTTTCTATCACAGGACTTGGCCGGAATATAACGAATAAAGCAAAGGAAAAGCATAAGATTAAGCGTGTAGATAGGCTCTGTAGTAATAGCCACTTACATCGTGAAATTGAGTTTATATACACCCGTATGACCTGCCTGCTAGTCGGGAAAATGAAGCAACCCATTATTCATATCGATTGGTCAGATCTTGATGACCGAAAGCAGCATTTTCTCATTCGAGCATCTCTGGCGGCTCAGGGACGATCACTGACACTTTATGAGGAAATACATCCCCTAAACAAAAAAGAGAAACCAAAAACTCATTTATTGTTTATGACTAAACTTAAGGCGATGCTACCTCATGACTGCAAGCCTATTATCGTTACTGATGCAGGATTTCGAATTCCATGGTTTAAGCAAATATTGTCACTCAATTGGGATTACGTAGGGCGATTTAGAAATAGAACTCACTGTAAAAAGCATGTTGAGGATGATTGGTTTGCTGTTAAAAAATTGCATGTCCAAGCAAACTCAAATGCCAAAAATCTAGGTATATATTACTTAGGTGAGCAGACTGCTTTTAAATCTCGCTTAGTGATTTTTAAACGCAATGCTAAAGGGCGAAAAGACAAAGTGGCCACAGGTGATAAAGCTAGACTGAGTAAACAGTCACGAGCAAGTGCCGAGCGAGAGAAAGAGCCGTGGTTACTGGCAACATCGCTATGCAGTAGCAGTGATACAGCTAAAAGGATCGTTAAAATTTATGCGACAAGGATGCAAATAGAAGAGAGCTTTAGGGATGTCAAAACGGGTTTAAAAATGAATGATAGTGGCTCAAGGATTACGCATAAGCTCAGCGTATTGCTACTCATCGCCTGCTTATCCCAATTTATGTTATACCTGTTAGGGTTGGCAGTTAAATCTGCTGATAAGCATAGACAATACCAAGCGAATTCGATCAAACATCGTAATGTTTTATCAAACCAATTTATAGGATTAAGAGCTTACAAAGATAAATCTTTGAGGCTGCTGAAGTCTCACTGGCGAGCAGGAATTAAGACTCTACAATCGTTAATCAAGGATCCACAAGCATGCTATTAAATTCGTGGGGATCCCTCAGG
>NZ_JBEOPJ010000045.1:0-1315 GCF_040309945.1 Shewanella sp. AC34-MNA-CIBAN-0136
AATGAGCCTGTAAATAATTTTGTGTAACTGCTTTTCAATCAGTACCCTATTAGGGTCAATGGAAGGTAGCACATGAATAAACAAGAATTAGAAGCTTTCGCTAAACAAGCAGCCAAAGGCATAAAGTCTGAAGCAGACCTAAATGATTTCAGGGCAATGTTAACTAAAGTTACCGTTGAAGCAGCTTTAAATGCTGAACTTGAACATCATTTAGGTTATCAAAAAAATGAGAAAGCCCTCACTAACAATAGCCGTAATGGTTACTCCAGCAAAAAAGTCAAAACGGAAGAAGGTAGCTTTGAGTTAGACACGCCTCGCGACCGTAATGGCAGTTTTGAACCTGAAATTGTTAAGAAGCATCAAAGCCGCTTCACATCAATGGATGACAAGATTTTACATCTGTATGCCAAAGGTATGACGACACGCGATATTGTCGATACTTTTGATGAGATGTATGGTGCTGAAATCTCTCCTACGCTCATTTCTAGAGTGACGAACTCAGTTATAGACCAGGTTATAGAGTGGCAGTCGCGTCCACTTGAGCCTGTTTACCCCATCGTTTTTCTAGACTGTATCGTGGTTAAAATAAGGGAAAACAATAAGGTCATCAACAAAGCGATTTTCTTAGCCCTTGGCGTCAACCTTGAAGGTCACAAAGAGCTGCTTGGGATGTGGATAGCGGAGAATGAAGGCGCCAAGTTTTGGCTCAATGTGTTGACTGAACTTCAAAACAGAGGACTCAATGATATCCTCATCGCCTGCATCGATGGCTTAAAAGGCTTTCCTGATGCCATTAATACCGTATATCCGAAAACACAAATTCAGCTCTGTATAGTGCATATGGTACGAAACTCGATGAAATTTGTGCCGTATAAGGATTACAAAGTCGTTGCTGCTGACTTAAAGAAGATTTACCACTCAGTGACGGAAGAAGAAGCCTTGCTGAACTTAGCGCGTTTTGGCGAGCAATGGGATGACAAATATCCGAGTATCTCAGCCTCTTGGCAGCGAAATTGGGCTAATCTCAATACACTATTTAACTACCCTGAAGATATCCGAAAAGCAATCTACACCACCAACGCCATTGAATCATTGAACAGTGTTATCAGAAAAGCCATCAAGAACCGCAAACTGTTTCCTAATGATGACTCTGCGAAGAAGGTTGTTTACTTGGCTATTATGCAAGCATCGAAGAAATGGACAATGCCGATTAGAAACTGGAAACCGGCACTGAATCGCTTTATTATTGAATTTGAAGAACGAATTTCAGATTATATATAAATTAGGTAGTTACACAGAATCTGTTACAGGGTCA
>NZ_JBEOPJ010000046.1:0-1312 GCF_040309945.1 Shewanella sp. AC34-MNA-CIBAN-0136
TAACAAGGTAGCCCTAGGGGAACCTGGGGCTGGATCACCTCCTTACCTATACGACTAACTCAATACCTAAAGTGCAGCGATGCATGTGAGTGTTCACACAGATTACTTGATAGAAGAAAGAGAAATTACGTTGGGTCTGTAGCTCAGCTGGTTAGAGCGCACCCCTGATAAGGGTGAGGTCGGTGGTTCAAGTCCACTCTGACCCACCAATCTTTCCTACTCTGCGTTGGATGATAACTCGTTTAGTGTACTAAACGTCGCTATCAACCGCTTTGATTAGAAACGATTGGCAAGCCAATTTTTTTGGTAAGACCTTCATTGAAGGTAAACGTAAAATCTCAACTGCATGTAAATGGGGCTATAGCTCAGCTGGGAGAGCGCCTGCCTTGCACGCAGGAGGTCTGCGGTTCGATCCCGCATAGCTCCACCATTTACACTTATCATGACGATAAGCATATGCATAGGTTAGAGATGCCAAAGATAAACGAAATTTTATCTTTGGCTTTTTTAAGCCCGCTCTTTAACAATTTGGAAAGCTGATAGTACTAACTAAAGGCGCATGAATGACGATTCGTTGTTATTGATGTGATGACGTTAGTGCGAAAAACGTTAATGCGAAAGCATTAACACTTGAGTTCTCAAAACACTGTTTAAGTGTCTTGAATATTCTAAAAAACTAAGGCGAGTCCACTTCCTGGTCGGAGGTGAGACAAGTAAAAACCAGCTGGTCATGATATGGCCCAGATGTTCACGCAAGTGAAACTCATTTGGGTTGTATGGTTAAGTGACCAAGCGTATACGGTGGATGCCTTGGCAGTCAGAGGCGATGAAGGACGTAATAACTTGCGAAAAGCGTTGGCGAGCTAGTAATAAGCATTTGAGCTAACGATATCCGAATGGGGAAACCCAGCAGCATAAGCTGTTATCACTACATGAATACATAGTGTAGTGAGGCAAACCCGGGGAACTGAAACATCTAAGTACCCGGAGGAAAAGAAATCAACCGAGATTCCCCTAGTAGCGGCGAGCGAACGGGGATTAGCCCTTAAGTCTATGGGGTGTTAGTGGAATGTGTTGGAAAGCACAGCGGCACAGGGTGATAGCCCCGTACATGAAAACTAACCATAGATGAAAACGAGTAAGGCGGGACACGTGACATCCTGTTTGAATATGGGGGGACCATCCTCCAAGGCTAAATACTCCTGACTGACCGATAGTGAACCAGTACCGTGAGGGAAAGGCGAAAAGAACCCCTGTGAGGGGAGTGAAATAGAACCTGAAACCGTATACGTACAAGCAGTGGGAGCGGTTC
>NZ_JBEOPJ010000047.1:0-664 GCF_040309945.1 Shewanella sp. AC34-MNA-CIBAN-0136
TGACCAAAACGACTGACAACATTTTGCTAATCGACGACGATGAACGTCTCGCAGCAATGATCAAAGAGTATCTTGAGAAAGAGGGGTACTCTGTCACGTCTGCAATAGATGGTTCTTCTGGATTAGCTTTGCAGCAACAAGGAAATTTTCGAGCGGCAATTCTTGATTTAATGTTGCCTGATATTGATGGTTTGGAAGTATGCCGAACACTCAGGGCAACCGAAGCCATTCCCATTTTAATGCTCACTGCAAAGGGCGACCCGCTTGATCGTGTGTTGGGGTTAGAAATGGGGGCTGACGATTATTTGCCCAAACCATTTGAACCGCGAGAATTGCTCGCTCGGCTACGTGCCATATTGCGCCGAGGTACACATTCGCAAACCGTCAATGTCGTTCGCTTTGGCGCACTAGAAGTCGACAAGGATGCTATGGAGGCACGGATAGACGGCAAACGCTGCGACCTTACCTCCTATCAGTTCCAACTTCTTTCGATACTTGCAGACGGCGTAGGGCGAGTATTAACCCGCGACCAACTCATGAATGGACTTCAAGGGTCAGATTTGGAAGCCTTCGACCGTTCTATCGACGTGCATATATCTAGGTTACGCGCCGAGATTGAAACCGACCCTAAACAGCCTCGTCGTGTTATTACTGTGCGCGGTGT
>NZ_JBEOPJ010000048.1:0-548 GCF_040309945.1 Shewanella sp. AC34-MNA-CIBAN-0136
GCCACCGATCCAGAAGGCACACCAGTGACCTACAGTATCGTCAGCGGCGACACCAATGGCTGGTTTGAGATTGACTCCATCACCGGCATCATCAGCTTGACCCCTGCCGGCGTCGCCGCGGTGGCCAATGACTTTGAAGCCCTGGCTAACGTGCACAATTTAGTGGTCGGCGCCTCTGATGGCGTCAACACCACCAACATTAACGTCACCCTCACTGAGCTTGACGTCAATGAAGGCCCTGAGTTCACCCCACCTGCGGGCGAAACCAGCTACAGCTTTAGCTACAATGAAAACAGCACTGACACCACCGTGATTGGGACTGTGAATGCCACCGATCCAGAAGGCACACCAGTGACCTACAGTATCGTCAGCGGCGACACCAATGGCTGGTTTGAGATTGACTCCATCACCGGCATCATCAGCTTGACCCCTGCCGGCGTCGCCGCGGTGGCCAATGACTTTGAAGCCCTGGCTAACGTGCACAATTTAGTGGTCGGCGCCTCTGATGGCGTCAACACCACCAACATTAACGTCACCCTCACTGAGCT
>NZ_JBEOPJ010000049.1:0-542 GCF_040309945.1 Shewanella sp. AC34-MNA-CIBAN-0136
GGTAACGTATTAGATAACGACGGTGATGTTGATTCAGATTTAAGCGTGGTGACATTTGAAGTTGACGGCCAAACCTATCCTGCCGGCACTGAAGTCACACTAGATGGCGGTGTACTGATCATCAATGAAGATGGCTCTTATACCTTCACTCCAAATGAAAACTGGAACGGTACAGTTCCTGTTATTACTTACACCACCAATACTGGTGTTACCGCTACATTAACTATTGAAATCACCCCTGTTGATGATGCGTCCGTTTTGGTCAACGACACCAATACTGTTGCTGAAGACAGTGTAGCAACGGGTAACGTATTAGATAACGACGGTGATGTTGATTCAGATTTAAGCGTGGTGACATTTGAAGTTGACGGCCAAACCTATCCTGCAGGCACTGAAGTCACGCTTGAGGGTGGTGTGCTAATCATCAATGAAGATGGCTCTTATACCTTCACTCCGAATGAAAACTGGAACGGTACAGTTCCTGTTATTACTTACACCACCAATACTGGTGTTACCGCTACATTAACTATTGAAATCACCCC
>NZ_JBEOPJ010000050.1:0-487 GCF_040309945.1 Shewanella sp. AC34-MNA-CIBAN-0136
ACCAGTCGGCTATTGCAGCGTTTTCATCACTGAGTTTTGCCTGATAGCGATAACAGCTCTCACTGAGTCCAAACAAGGCACACGCAAATGCGATCGAAATGGCTTTATCTTGCACCGCCTTTTGCGCCAGCTCCCGCCGCCGCGACGGCTTTACCACTTTTTTTCGATGGCCTCTTTGAGTATTTCAGCTTTGAGTCGCTCTTCGGCATACATTTTTTTGAGTCGTGAATTCTCAGCCTCTAACTCCTTCAATCGCGCCATCATAGAAGCGTCCATGCCACCGAATTTGGCGCGCCATTTGTAGAAGGTCGCAGAGCTCATGCCATGCTCACGGCAAAGCCCCGGAACTGGGGTGCCAGCTTCGGCTTGTTTAAGGATTGCTAGGATTTGGCTGTCGCTAAATTTTGATGTTTTCATGCAGAATCTCCCTGCGTATATATTACGAGAAAATTCTACTTTTGAAATCTACTATTTTTAGGGGGGATTA
>NZ_JBEOPJ010000051.1:0-467 GCF_040309945.1 Shewanella sp. AC34-MNA-CIBAN-0136
TGATGTGGTCAAGTAAAACTGTACACAAACAGGGGGCGTTTTATGCAGCCATTTCGGCAGCCGCTGGCGTCATATAATTGTTATAACTATGACCACGTTTTGTATTGTAGTGCTTTAGTATGTAATTCAACGCATCCAGCTTCGCTTCATCAAAATTGTTGTAACCATACTTCGGCATCCATTCTGTTTTAAAACTTCTAAAAAAACGTTCCATTACCGCGTTATCCCAGCAGTTTCCTCGTCGACTCATACTCTGCGTTATTTGATATTTCCACAGCATTTGTCGATATTGAAGACTACTGTAATGGCAACCCTGGTCAGAATGAAACATCAGGTTTTGGGGCCGTCCACGACTTTCAAATGCCATTCTTAATGCTGCACAAGTCAAATCGGTATTCGGGCTGTCAGAGCAAGCCCAACCCACCACTTTTCTCGCATACAAATCCATTACCACGGCTAAATAGAGC
>NZ_JBEOPJ010000052.1:0-424 GCF_040309945.1 Shewanella sp. AC34-MNA-CIBAN-0136
TGTATAGGATTTACCGAGAATTGGAGCTAAATCTACGAATTAAGCCGAGGAAACGCTTGAAGCGTGATAAACCGGACGCATTGGCGGTGCCAGAGGCAATCAATGAATGTTGGTCCATGGACTTTATGCACGACCAACTGGAAGATGGTCGCAGCATTAGGTTATTGAACGTGATTGATGATTACAACCGTGAAGGCTTGGCGATAGAAGTCGACTTCTCCTTACCTGCGGAGCGTGTGGTGAGAACATTGGATCAAATCATCGAATGGCGTGGAAAACCAAAACAGATACGCAGTGATAATGGTCCAGAGTATATAAGTGCGGTACTGGCTGCCTGGGCTGAAAAACACAATGTAGAACTGAAATTTATTCAGCCTGGCAATCCACAGCAGAATGCCTATGTAGAACGCTATAATCGGACTGT
>NZ_JBEOPJ010000053.1:0-361 GCF_040309945.1 Shewanella sp. AC34-MNA-CIBAN-0136
CTGTGCGTTATCAACTTGCTGGGGGACGAGTTGTTAACACGGTCAAACATCCTTGCCAAAACGGTTTTGATATTTAGTTCCGTAAAACACCTTAATAAAAATGACATTATTGGATTATAGAGTCTGGGGACCCAATAACGCCTGAACTGTTATGTTAGCTGCCTTCCTTAACGGCTAACGGTAGAGCAATAAAGCGGCAAGGATGCAAGATAGTTTGCGCTTATTTTTATTAGAATGTTTGTTGCTGTGCGTTATCAACTTGCTGGGGGACGAGTTGTTAACACGGTCAAACATCCTTGCCAAAACGGTTTTGATATTTAGATCCGTAAAACACCTTAATAAAAATGACGTTATTGGATTA
>NZ_JBEOPJ010000054.1:0-329 GCF_040309945.1 Shewanella sp. AC34-MNA-CIBAN-0136
TTAGATTCATCATTTGCTATCTTGTAACGATGCTTTCTGGGTTGGTTACTGATTAGCCCTGCATCTCTCATTAAACTCGCGGCCTTATAACGGCCAACATTTTCACCCAGTTGATTAAGCTGGCCTGCTATCGTTCTTGCCCCTGCAGAGCCTCTGCTATCACGGTGAATTGCAATCGCTTGCTGGCGCAGTTTCTCACGTTCAGGCTTCACTAATCCACGATGTTTGAGATGATAATGGTAGCTGCTACGCGGTATTTCAAACAAATGACAAAGCTGTTTGACGATGTTCTGCTCTCTCGATAACAATTCAATTAATGCTATCGTTTG
>NZ_JBEOPJ010000055.1:0-326 GCF_040309945.1 Shewanella sp. AC34-MNA-CIBAN-0136
CGCCCTTTCACGGCGGTAACAGGGGTTCGAATCCCCTATGGGATACCATATTTAAGATGGTTGAACATGATTCGAAACGGTTGTTTTAGAAAAATGTTTGATGATCTATATAGCACTGATGTTTAGCCTACAGACACCAATGAGTATTCACTCGATACAGAGTATAACGTATCAAATGAGTCCCATTCGTCTAGAAATAGCGCTTAGGACATCGCCCACTTTGATTTATAAAGAGTCGGCGGTAACAGGGGTTCGAATCCTTAGGGTTTTGTTCTTCATTATAGGTAATTAGCACTGGTGTTTAGCCTACAGACACTAATGAGTAT
>NZ_JBEOPJ010000056.1:0-312 GCF_040309945.1 Shewanella sp. AC34-MNA-CIBAN-0136
AATATTCAAGACACTTAAACAGTGTTTTGAGAACTCAAGTGTTAATGCTTTCGCATTAACGTTTTTCGCACTAACGTAATCACATCAATAACAACGAATCGTCATTCATGCGCCTTTAGTTAGTACTATCAGCTTTCCAAATTGTTAAAGAACAACACTTAACCGGCAAGCGGTGTGTTTCACTCTACTTCCGAAGAAGTTAACAAGTAATCTGTGTGAACACTCACATGCATCTCTGCACTTTAGGTATTGAGTTAGTCGTATAGGTAAGGAGGTGATCCAGCCCCAGGTTCCCCTAGGGCTACCTTGTTA
>NZ_JBEOPJ010000057.1:0-312 GCF_040309945.1 Shewanella sp. AC34-MNA-CIBAN-0136
CACCAAATGCCATGAATGTTCCTCAGTTTTTAACCTATCTCATTATTTTTATTCATTCTTTTGTGGGGATTCGTCAGCCACAAACCCGATTTCCCTATCTTTCCTAATAACATTTATTACTTCAAAAGATTTAACTCTAACCCACCCTTGTCCATAAATGAGTCAGAAGTCATGATTGAAAATGGATAAATTCAACTCTGAACTTGAGGTCGTTGAAGACTCTTTATAAAAGAATGCGTGAGCCTGACAGGACGTCAGGCTAGCTTTCGCGGTACAGGATGTACCATCGGAAGCGTTAGCATTTTCGAATAA
>NZ_JBEOPJ010000058.1:0-289 GCF_040309945.1 Shewanella sp. AC34-MNA-CIBAN-0136
GAACTACACTTTGAAATAGAGACGGATGTTGTGCGGGCTTATTTAGGCGCAGAAGACCGCATACGACAAGTGCTAATGAATATTTTAGGCAATGCCATAAAATTCACCGAAAAAGGTTATGTAACTCTGACCGTTTCCCAAAACAGTGATAAAAGCATACGTTTTAGCGTACAAGACTCCGGCATAGGTATTCCTCCAGAACGCTTAAAAAGTATTTTTGATCCGTTCACACAAGCCGATGCTTCCATGAGCCGACGCTTTGGCGGCACTGGATTAGGCACCAGTATCT
>NZ_JBEOPJ010000059.1:0-288 GCF_040309945.1 Shewanella sp. AC34-MNA-CIBAN-0136
AGGCTGCGATACAAGCCCTGTCTGATGAGCAATTACAACAAAAAACTGAAGAATTTAAAGTAAGACACCAAGGCGGCGAAAGTCTAGATGCCTTATTGCCAGAAGCGTTTGCGGTTTGTCGTGAAGCGTCTTTACGGGTTAACGGTATGCGCCACTATGACGTGCAGCTGATCGGTGGTATTACCTTGCACGAAGGCAAAATCGCTGAGATGAAAACTGGTGAGGGTAAAACCTTGATGGGTACCTTGGCGATGTACCTCAATGCTATCAGTGGCAAAGGCGTACATT
>NZ_JBEOPJ010000060.1:0-284 GCF_040309945.1 Shewanella sp. AC34-MNA-CIBAN-0136
TAATTTGGGAAGTTGCTCATAAAATTCATTATCATAAGCGACAATCACTGTGATAGGTGCTGTCATTGTTTTTTCGATATTACCTGATGACAGTGCTGGCTCTAAGCGCGCTTTAGCGTCATCAGATTTAAGAAATATAAACCGCGCCGGTGAACAGTTGGCCGAGGTAGGTGCCATTTTAACTAAATGATAGATCTCTTCAAGTAGTGCATCTGGCACGTCTTTTTGTTGCCAAGCGTTAAAGGATCTGGCCTTACTAAACAGTTGGTCAAGACCTTCTGAAG
>NZ_JBEOPJ010000061.1:0-283 GCF_040309945.1 Shewanella sp. AC34-MNA-CIBAN-0136
CATCGGCGATACTGTGTTTCACTTCTGAGTTCGGAATGGGATCAGGTGGTGCCACAGCTCTATGGTTTCCAGACAAACTCTTCTCTAGGACGTAACACTAGATTATTCTTGGTGCTGATACCCAGAATCGAACTGGGGACCTCATCCTTACCAAGGATGCGCTCTACCAACTGAGCCATATCAGCAAAAGCTACTACTTGAAGCTTATTAGGCGCCTGGAAATGACCTACTCTCGCATGGGGAGACCCCAAACTACCATCGGCGATACTGTGTTTCACTTCTG
>NZ_JBEOPJ010000062.1:0-282 GCF_040309945.1 Shewanella sp. AC34-MNA-CIBAN-0136
TGGTAGAGCAACTGACTTGTAATCAGTAGGTCAACCGTTCGACTCGGTTAGTCGGCACCATTTATAATGTAATTTAGAAAGAAAGCTGTAATCAGTAGTCTGTTCAAGTTACCCGTCGGCTCGGTTAGTCGGCACCATTTATAATGTAATTTGGAAAGAAAGCTGTAATCAGTAGTCTGTTCAAGTTACCCGTCGACTCGGTTAGTCGGCACCATTTATTTGCTAAATCAGTTTAGTAAAAAGTTAGCTTAGAATATTTAGTTAACTCGCACAGTTTATGTG
>NZ_JBEOPJ010000063.1:0-278 GCF_040309945.1 Shewanella sp. AC34-MNA-CIBAN-0136
TAAGGGTCTGGGCCTAAGTTTTTGCCGCCGACATCGGTAGGCTCATCAGCAAGCCATGTATGGTTTTTAGTACTCACGTGTTGAGTGAATTGATGATCTTTTTCTTCAACTAATACACTGCCGTTAGTTAATTTTGCACTATAAGGTGTTTTCTCGTATTTAACATAGCGATTAGCCCACGTAGCAATGACATCGGCTGCGTAGTTAGCGTCTTCTTTATTGCTGAGTAAGTGATCGGCATTATCTAAACTTATAAAGCTTTTTGGATGCTTGGCAGC
>NZ_JBEOPJ010000064.1:0-278 GCF_040309945.1 Shewanella sp. AC34-MNA-CIBAN-0136
GTGGTTGGTTGAGTGAATGTAGCCGATGCAGCACCAGTGCGACTTTTCATAAGGCAATAGGCCAAATGATTTGCCACCATTGTGGCGATCAATATCATGTACCACATCAATGCCCTGACTGTGGTAGTACGCAAATCTTTCCTAACGGCAAGGGCACCGAGCAAATAGAAGAGTTTTTGAGTAGTGAATTTGCAGACACCCCGATCAGCCGTATCGACCGTGATTCAACTCGGCGTAAAGGTAGCCTTGAAAAAGCACTGGATGAAATAAACCAAGGC
>NZ_JBEOPJ010000065.1:0-278 GCF_040309945.1 Shewanella sp. AC34-MNA-CIBAN-0136
GGGTTCACGTTCGTCGGATTCGATCCGTCGAGTTTCGCCCTGTCGGTCGCGATTCAGCTCGTACAGATGTGGCTGAAATGCAATACAGCCGAGCAGACGCTCTCGCTGAAACGTGGCCAGAACCTCTGCGTCCAGACGGGCACGCGTTGCACGAAGAAGGTTCTCGGCGTCTGCCTCGAGCGGGAGCAAGACCATTGCTGCTTCAACTCGATCCTCGCGAAGCTGATTAACCGGCAAGGCCGTTCGCAACTCGGAATGCCGATGGACCAGTGCGGGGG
>NZ_JBEOPJ010000066.1:0-278 GCF_040309945.1 Shewanella sp. AC34-MNA-CIBAN-0136
ACAATGCTCTCCCCAGTGCAGCTGGGGGAGCTCATCGATCACATTCGTACCCTATGGGGGATTGACCCTGACGCCGAGGTCACCACTGAGGCCAATCCCGAAACCCTCAGCGTAGAAGTCTTAGCCGGCCTGCTGAAAGCCGGGATTAACCGGTTATCGATGGGAATGCAGTCCGCCGACGAGAATGTCTTGACGGTCTTAGATCGTCGCCATCGGCCAGGACGCGCCGTCGAGATGGCACAGCTGGCGCGCCAGGTCGGATTCGATGACGTCAGCTT
>NZ_JBEOPJ010000067.1:0-277 GCF_040309945.1 Shewanella sp. AC34-MNA-CIBAN-0136
GTCTTTGCCCATATCTCAGGCTCGTTTTGCGCCAGCCAATTACAGCGCGCTTTTTGCTGGGCGTCTTTGACTAATTCGCCCATGCCGATGATTTTGGTCAGCGGGTTTAAAAAACCAATGTCATGAGTTTCAGCGCGGCGCAAATCCATCCAGACGATAGCGGGGCGAAGCGGCTGTTTGTCTTTATCCAAACAAATCATCGTATAACGCTGAGTGGCGAGACTGACGCCGGCGATTTGCTCAGGTTTAATAGCGCAGCTTTGCCACAGCTTTTGGC
>NZ_JBEOPJ010000068.1:0-276 GCF_040309945.1 Shewanella sp. AC34-MNA-CIBAN-0136
GCATCGATGTTCTCCTGCTCTTTTAGGCGCTGATGCTCATCAGCTAAGCGGTCGATCTCTTCTTTGGCGAGCGTATCAGTCTCTGGTATAGGTGCATCGGTAATAGCCTTCGAGCTCGGTATGGCTACATTCGATTTATTCTCAGTGGCATTATCTTTACTAGCGCTCAAATTTTCATCAACAATACTGTCATTGCTAGAGCCATTAATAGCATCATTATCACTCTTGGTATCCGACTCGATAATAGCATCTTCTGCGCTAGGGTCTGTACTAGGG
>NZ_JBEOPJ010000069.1:0-275 GCF_040309945.1 Shewanella sp. AC34-MNA-CIBAN-0136
TCGTTAAGCACTTAGGGTTAAGAAGGAAACAACACCACATCATCCTCTTCTTGCCAAGGCTGGTACTTTTTCATTGCCTGCAGGAATGATGGATGCGCCAGCCAATCTTGCAACCAGCGCTGTAGATTTGGGTAAGGTAGATCATAAAAAACATCGCGATCCACATGTGCAAACTGACGGACAAAAGGCATGACGCCAATATCGGCAATCGTTATGCTATCGCCTAGCAAATAAGGGTTTTTAGTCAGCAGTTCTTCTAGCACCTGTAAAAAGAC
>NZ_JBEOPJ010000070.1:0-274 GCF_040309945.1 Shewanella sp. AC34-MNA-CIBAN-0136
GTCCTAGAAAACCCTAAGTTTCGGGGCAAGTCGCAGATAACGTCATCCCTCTATGCGGGTATTCAAATGATCCTGCCCGGGGAGGTCGCCCCCAGTCATCGCCATACGGCGTCTGCGCTAAGACTGATTTTAAGTGGCCAGGGTGGGTTCACTACGGTGCATGGCGAAAAGGTACTAATGAACCCGGGTGACTTTGTCATCACGCCCACGAACGTTTTTCATGACCATGGTGCGCAGGGCACGGAACCTGTGATGTGGCTGGACGGCCTGGATG
>NZ_JBEOPJ010000071.1:0-274 GCF_040309945.1 Shewanella sp. AC34-MNA-CIBAN-0136
ACCTAAAGGTATTAAATTATCGACCCAACCGGGCGTTGTGTGTGAACTGAAATATCAAGCCATCGAAGCTGTTGGTATATATGTACCCGGTGGCAGTGCTCCACTGCCATCGTCGGTTATTATGCAAGGTGTATTAGCCCAATTAAGCGGTGCAAAAACCGTTGTACTTGCTACCCCCGTACAAGGCGATAAAGCCATTAACCCCGCTATTTTATACGCAGCAAAATTATGCGGCATTACCACGCTAATAGAAAGTGGTGGCGCAGGCGCAATT
>NZ_JBEOPJ010000072.1:0-271 GCF_040309945.1 Shewanella sp. AC34-MNA-CIBAN-0136
TATTCGACAAACTGCTGTCATGTTTTGGCCAATAACAAACTCTACACTATAAATTGCAGACGTAAAAAAGCCCGCTAGATAATAACGAGCTGTTTCGCGACTCTTTCGAGTAATTAGGCGCCTAGAAATGACCTACTCACACATGGGCATATTCGACAAACTACTGTCATGTTTTGGCCAATAACAAACTCTATACTATAAATTGCAGACGTAAAAAAGCCCGTTACGTTAGTAACGGGCTTATCACTACTCTTTCGAGTAATTAGGCGCC
>NZ_JBEOPJ010000073.1:0-270 GCF_040309945.1 Shewanella sp. AC34-MNA-CIBAN-0136
GTGTTTTGGTGTCAGATAACGTCTTAACTATAGCGAAAGTATGAACCATTGTAGCTATTTACTGATGGAGAAAAGCCGAAATACCAGTCTATTACAGAGACCAGAACTTTGTTATCAATAACAAAGCGTACACTGTAGTGCCACAATGGTGACGGGTCAATGCTCAATATTCTCCTGTTTTCTATTGTATAGTCAATAGCAGTATGATAGAGAGCTGATTTAGTTTTAAAATATTCGTTTATAAGTAATGTGATAGCGAATACCATGGGT
>NZ_JBEOPJ010000074.1:0-269 GCF_040309945.1 Shewanella sp. AC34-MNA-CIBAN-0136
ATCTAAATAACCCGCGTCGTTTGTTAAGCCATAAGCAGTAGTAACACCATGCACTAGCTCAATGGTATCTATACCTTTGCTTTTTATTGCATCGTTAATTGGGAAAAACAAACCGTTGTAGCTAAGTTGAATAGTGGTATCAATCGCTTTTAATAAAATACCATCGCGGTATTCAAATATTTTTCTTTGTGTTTCGTTGTTTTCAATTGCCTTCGCAAACGTTACAAACGGCAGTAGTGCAAAGCGTTGATAGTAAGGACCTTCGTTGT
>NZ_JBEOPJ010000075.1:0-267 GCF_040309945.1 Shewanella sp. AC34-MNA-CIBAN-0136
GTGCGGTTCGCCGAGTTTTTCAGCTCCGCTTCACCGGTGTCGAACAGCACATCACCGAGGGTCATCACCAGCCCGCGATCGGTCTGGGTGGTGGCCAGGCTGACGATCTGCTCCTCCAGCCACTTGCCCTGCTGCTGCACGCTGAGCAGCTTGGCCTCGCGCAAGGCCAGTTGCAGGCGCTGGCGCTCCAGTTCAAGCTTGGCACCACGCTCTTCGTTGAGTACCTGCTCGGTATGTTCCCGGGCAATCGCGCTGTAGCGCTGGCTC
>NZ_JBEOPJ010000076.1:0-266 GCF_040309945.1 Shewanella sp. AC34-MNA-CIBAN-0136
GTACCAAGGCAACAGCGTATTAGAATGCTGCGCGACGTAACTGAGGCTAAAATCATTATAATAAAAACCTGCTATCAAAGCGCCAAATGACGTTATCATGGCGGCAAACTGTGCCCAAGCTAGGCTAGGGGCTAGTCGTTGCCAAGCAACTTGGTTACGAATAACACCAATAGTTGGCAGAATTACCTGCAATAACGCCAGTACTAAAGCGGTAAGCAAGGCAAAATAGCCCAATTCTGTAATCAACATACGGTCTAACCTTATTT
>NZ_JBEOPJ010000077.1:0-264 GCF_040309945.1 Shewanella sp. AC34-MNA-CIBAN-0136
GTTGTATAGTGCAGGGAAAAACTTATCCAATGCCATTTCAAGAATTTGCACAAGTGCTGCAATAACACCAATGAAAGTTAAGAAACGTAAAAAGCTAAGATCCGCATCTGGATAACCTAACCAAGTAAGTGAACCTGGTGCAAGTACCGCATGGTAAACCAAGTTGTTAACAGGTACAGAAATACCCAATACAACTATAACCGCTATACCTAGGCCAATTGATGTAGTTACTTTTTTAGATACTGCTAAAAAAGTACACATGCC
>NZ_JBEOPJ010000078.1:0-264 GCF_040309945.1 Shewanella sp. AC34-MNA-CIBAN-0136
TTTTGAGGCGGCGGGTTGCCATGTCGCGCTCGTAATTAAGGGACTTCTCTAACGCTCTAAGCTGCGCGTCATCGAGATTTTGGGTTTTTTCTTTGCGGTAACGCGCAATAAAAGGAACGGTTGCTCCCTCATCAAAAAGTTTGACAAACGCATTGACTTGAACCGTCTTAATGCCAAGCGCGCGAGCAAGCTTGTCGTGAATATTCGCGTGTGTGGTTGCATCTAATCCCTGTGCATTTGCTGAGACTGGCGATGACGTTAAGC
>NZ_JBEOPJ010000079.1:0-263 GCF_040309945.1 Shewanella sp. AC34-MNA-CIBAN-0136
GTGAAAGGGCTACTTCTAGAGTCATAAGCTTGGCATCATCAATAGGTAAAGGTAAATAGCACGATAAGTATATTTACCTTTAAAGGGGTCAATAAGAGAAAGCGTCACGCTAAAGTTTCAGGCGGTTCTTGTCTGTTTTTTTGTTTATCTTGTCGTTAATTTATTGAAAATCAGCCGCTGGCTTATCTGCCTCGTCTGTAGAGATATCAATGGCGTCATTAGTCATTTTGCTATGAGATTTACTATTTTCTGCATCAGTACTC
>NZ_JBEOPJ010000080.1:0-262 GCF_040309945.1 Shewanella sp. AC34-MNA-CIBAN-0136
ATACGCGGCCGCAGAAGTCGGAGGCATGTGGGGGGGGGGGGGGGGGTGGGGGGGGGGGGGCGGGGGGGGGGGGGGGGGGGGGGCGGCGGGGGGGGGGGGGGGGGGGGGGGGGGGGCGGGGGGGGGGGGGGGGGGGGGGGGGGGGGGGGGGGCGGGCGGGGGGCGGGGGTGGGGGGGGGGGGGGGGTGGGGGTGGGGGGGGGGGGGGGGTAGGGGGGGGTGTAGATCCACCCCCTACAAAAACCATATATGAAGAGTGATGAG
>NZ_JBEOPJ010000081.1:0-262 GCF_040309945.1 Shewanella sp. AC34-MNA-CIBAN-0136
GTTCAGTTGTTTCCTTCCCCTTCATGCCGTTATCAGGAAGACCCAACTCCATATGAAGTGCTGGCCAACTGAGTAGACCAGTCAATACAATGACACCTAGGATGATCTTACCTGGATACTTCTTGATAAACCTTCCCCAAGCTGTGGCTTCTTCTTTTTGTTGAGATTGTAATTTAGAGAACCATTTATTCTTTCTTGAAGGGCTTACTTTATCACCAAGAATCCCTAGTATGGCAGGAACAATTGTGAGAGACACAAGCAT
>NZ_JBEOPJ010000082.1:0-262 GCF_040309945.1 Shewanella sp. AC34-MNA-CIBAN-0136
GTTCTTAACTCATGGGACATGTTCGCTAAAAATTCGGATTTATATTTACTTGAACTTTCGAGCTCTTTTGCTTTTTCTTCAACTATTTGTTGCGCGGAATAAAGCTGATCATTTTTCCCCTGCATCTCAATTTGGTGGCTTTCAAGTGCTTTGGTGCGTTCCTCCAATTCTTCATTGGTGACGCGCAGTTCTTCTTGCTGCGCTTGCAGCTCAGTTTCAGATTCTTTGAGTACTTTGGTTTGCTCTTCGAGCTCTTCGTTAG
>NZ_JBEOPJ010000083.1:0-258 GCF_040309945.1 Shewanella sp. AC34-MNA-CIBAN-0136
ATTGACACCTTGTACCAATAATCCTTCTTCGACGATTTGCATGACCGTCATGCGCGGATTAATACTGGCAAAGGGGTCTTGAAACACCATTTGAATCTGCGAGCGGAAGGAGCGCAGTTCACGTTTGGACAATGCTGTAATGTCTTGCCCATTAATCATTATTTGACCACTGATATGTGCTTGATTGCTAAGCAATTGACTTAGTGCCAGCGCTATTGTGGTCTTTCCAGAACCTGATTCACCAACGATACCTAATGC
>NZ_JBEOPJ010000084.1:0-257 GCF_040309945.1 Shewanella sp. AC34-MNA-CIBAN-0136
GCCAATACGGGCGCACCAATGCCCGTGATTAAGGTCAGTTTTAGGCCCGCGTAAAATTCCCCTTGGGAAAACACGTTACGCCAAGGGGATAAAGAAAAGTCATATTCGCCCAGTGGGGGGAAATAATGAAAAGCAGGAAGCAAGGTACCGACCAAGCCAATGACAATGGGAAGGGCCAGTAAAACAGTGATAAAACCTGTGATCCATTGAATGTGTTTTAGCGGCATCTTGCTTCTTATTGCTTATGTGGTTTTTGT
>NZ_JBEOPJ010000085.1:0-257 GCF_040309945.1 Shewanella sp. AC34-MNA-CIBAN-0136
GTCTTGTTGGCTGCCAATGCCATTTTTGGCGGTAGAAACTAAGTATTGAGCGAGCTCTTTATTCTGCTGATATACCGTCAAGGTCTGCTGAGCGATATTAATCAGTAACGTCGTAGCGATATCTGTATTTGGAGCAAGGTCTGCGTTATTGGTCATAGCGGTCTTCCGGCTGTCATTTGGAGTATTATTAGCAAAATGATTGAGATTTTCTATTATTAAGGGATTGTATCAAGGCTTTTGGCACCGTAATATAGGGG
>NZ_JBEOPJ010000086.1:0-256 GCF_040309945.1 Shewanella sp. AC34-MNA-CIBAN-0136
TTTAAAACTAATTGTTTATCTTTAAATTAAGATTGATTCATCAAAACCTTTTCGCTTCGCTAACCAAGCGACTGCATGTTCTCTAGTCACAAGTACTTGACCACCTGTTTTAATAAATGATAAAGGCTCTTCTTTATCATATTGAGCGTTTCTGACTGTGCGAATGTTCTTCATTCCGGCTAATAAGGCTAACTCGACAAGTGTGAAATTATCTTCTGAAAATTGTGGAAACCATCCCGAACTAAGAGTGACTAAC
>NZ_JBEOPJ010000087.1:0-255 GCF_040309945.1 Shewanella sp. AC34-MNA-CIBAN-0136
ATATTCTTGCGAGTAGGTCAGAAAGAAAAAGCTGGGATTATTATCGCTATTGATACGTTCAATCATGGTGTCATAAGCACCATCATTAATAATGTTGCTCAATTTTGCCTTTTTACTTTTTAGTTCATACTCCTCATGACAGTTTGCAAAAAAAAAATCAGCGACAGGTTGGTTATTAGTAAATTCAGCCAATGGTTGTGCATTACAATTAGGGCAATAGCTTTGGTTAGAAACCCAGTCTTCGCTGAGCACTCT
>NZ_JBEOPJ010000088.1:0-255 GCF_040309945.1 Shewanella sp. AC34-MNA-CIBAN-0136
ATACAAGCTAATGGCCACGCACCCGTCGATGCGCGCAGAGTCGAACGGGGATCGTGGCGGGCGGGAATGCGGGGGGTGGGGGGGGGGGGGGGTGGGGGGGGGGGGGGCGGGGGGGTGGGGGGGGGGGGGGCGGGGGGGGGGGGGGGGGGCGGGTGGGGGGGGGGGGGGGGGGGGGGTTTGTTTGTGTTGGTTTTGGATGCTGGAAGCGACTGTGTTTGATGATTATTGTGATTTTTGTTTTATTTGTGATTAGAT
>NZ_JBEOPJ010000089.1:0-254 GCF_040309945.1 Shewanella sp. AC34-MNA-CIBAN-0136
GGATAGTGGTGCAGGTAATCCTGTCACTTCACTTGGCCCAATTGAAGGCTATTACAGTGTCGGTCTAGGTGGTAAATATGACATCACTGAAAACTGGGCAGTGTCTGCTGGTGGTAAATATCTGTGGTTCGGTGATGCTGAAGGCCAAATCCCAACTAAGCAAGTTGTCAGCAAGTTTGAAGACAACGACGGTTTTGCACTTGGTGTAAAAGTATCTTATCAAGCGAAGTAATAGCAAACTGAGCATTATATAG
>NZ_JBEOPJ010000090.1:0-253 GCF_040309945.1 Shewanella sp. AC34-MNA-CIBAN-0136
GGTAAAGGCGCAGCTGACAGGTGAGGTGGTAGATAAATCGCAAACCAAGCGCAAAAAAGATGGCGTGTTTTACACGCCAAAGTACATCACCAAATATATCGTCGAAAACACAGTCGGCAAGCTTTGTGAAGACAAAAAGTTAGCGTTAGCATTGAATGACGAAGATTATGAGCAAGATATTACTATTAATAAAAGCGGTAAAAAACGAAAAAAAACAGATAAGAGAATCGAAGAAGAAAAGGTAGCTCTAGAT
>NZ_JBEOPJ010000091.1:0-252 GCF_040309945.1 Shewanella sp. AC34-MNA-CIBAN-0136
TAACGACCCATCTTGGTGTTGCGATATTCATACTCTTGCTGGAACAAAAGCCAACTGTCTCTATTTCAAGACCAACTAAGCTAACGACCCATCTTGGTTTTGCAAGAACTGATATTCTTACTGAAACAAAAGCCAACTGTCTCTATTTCAAGACCAACTGAGCTAACGACCCATCTTGATATGACATTTAAATTCTTTAACCACGATTTAAAAAGTGGTGGGTCGTGAAGGATTCGAACCTTCGACCAATTG
>NZ_JBEOPJ010000092.1:0-252 GCF_040309945.1 Shewanella sp. AC34-MNA-CIBAN-0136
GTTACGTGGTATTAAGAAGTGTTCACTGGCAATGGACGAAAATATAACCAGTAGAACTAACGCGATAAAAGGAGCATAAGTCGCTATATCAAGCCGCTTTAAGCGTGTAATCATGGGCGACAACGGAAGCATGGCCATAGTAAATCCTCAAGTATTCTTATTGTTATTTGCACGCGTGAGTTCGATAAAAATCACAGGTGTTATTTAGTTGTGTTTTGGCTATAGATGACGAACCGCTCGTCGCTCTAAGCC
>NZ_JBEOPJ010000093.1:0-250 GCF_040309945.1 Shewanella sp. AC34-MNA-CIBAN-0136
CTTGTTTGGACTCAGTGAGAGCTGTTATCGCTATCAGGCAAAACTCAGTGATGAAAACGCTGCAATAGCCGACTGGTTACAGCAACTGACATCAACCCATCGGAGTTGGGGGTTTGGGCTATGTTATTACTTTTTACGTAACGTGAAACGCTACCGATGGAACCATAAGCGGGTGTATAGGATTTACCGAGAATTGGAGCTAAATCTACGAATTAAGCCGAGGAAACGCTTGAAGCGTGATAAACCGGAC
>NZ_JBEOPJ010000094.1:0-248 GCF_040309945.1 Shewanella sp. AC34-MNA-CIBAN-0136
GCTTCATCACCGCATAGGTGACTTAGAAACAATTTTCTTCAAGAATGGCAAACAGCGGATACTTCATCACCGCATAGGTGACTTAGAAACAAACCAATGACCGACGATGTTGATTATTATGCTTCATCACCGCATAGGTGACTTAGAAAACCTGTCAGCAGTTCAACACGACCATAATCAGCTTCATCACCGCATAGGTGACTTAGAAATCAAACGTCATGAATATTTTGCGGTACTTGCCCTTCATC
>NZ_JBEOPJ010000095.1:0-246 GCF_040309945.1 Shewanella sp. AC34-MNA-CIBAN-0136
CTGTGTGGATGTTGCATGGTTAATGCACCCGTTAGTGCGCCCCTGTTGTCCGTACGACGGGCGGGGGGGGGGGGGGGTGGTGGGGGGGGGGGTGGGGGGGGGGGGGGGGGGGGGGGGGGGGGGTGGGCGGGGGGGGCGGGGGGGGGGGGGGGGCGGGGGGGGGGGGTGGGGGGGGTGTTGGGGGGGGGGGGGGAAGGGAGTGTTTTAGGTGTGGTTTTTTGATATTTTGTTTTTATTTGTTTGGGT
>NZ_JBEOPJ010000096.1:0-243 GCF_040309945.1 Shewanella sp. AC34-MNA-CIBAN-0136
GCGTAGTACCTCGTTATGCTTGCCATCATGCTGATAGCCATCAATAGTACCTGCGAATGCGACAAGCTTACCTTCGCTAATCTTTATACCTTGATCGTTATAACTGACGGGCTTAACTTGCAGACACAACTGTGAGGGATTGATTTGGCAAGGTACTGACTCAGCAGCTACTTCCCAAAATATAGTGTCGCCTTTACTATTATATTTCGCCTGTGCCGTCAGTTTACCATTCCAGATTAAGGT
>NZ_JBEOPJ010000097.1:0-242 GCF_040309945.1 Shewanella sp. AC34-MNA-CIBAN-0136
TTTAAGATATCTTTCTCCCATTCAATTTTCTTAATTTGCGCTTCAAGCTCTTGAATTCGTTTTTGTTCGGGAGTGATAGCATTAGCTGATGGAGTAATACCTTCAAATTCTTGTCTTAGCTGAGTTACCCAACGTCTAATCGCTGTCGGGCCTACGCCGGTTGCTTCACAAGCTTCTCGGATGGTGTAACCTTGTTTAATCACAAGGTTAGCGGTATCTATTCTAAATTCTGTTGAGTAAGT
>NZ_JBEOPJ010000098.1:0-242 GCF_040309945.1 Shewanella sp. AC34-MNA-CIBAN-0136
GATCAAGCCAAGAGCGTCCACAGGGCGTAAGGGGAAGATGCTCGATGACTGCTGAAACACTGGTTCCAGAAGACTCCGTGCTGCCGCTGTCCCAGGCGCTGCTGTTACCCAGGATCGCGATCGAAAGCACCATGCCGGTCATCGACGACGGTGAGTTTGCCGTCAAGGCGGTGGTGGGCCAGCGGGTCCATGTGACCAGCAAAGTGTTTGCCGATGGCCACGATAAACTGGCGGTGTTGATC
>NZ_JBEOPJ010000099.1:0-242 GCF_040309945.1 Shewanella sp. AC34-MNA-CIBAN-0136
TCCATACACCTTGCTCTACAAAATAGGCCTGAATTTTAGCAACATCAACATTGCCAGCAGCCTCGTTTATTTCAACAAAACCTATTTCACCTAAGGTACGCACATTAGCAACTGCATTAAGTTCACTGCATTTATGAAGTTGTTGTAGTTGGGTTTTAATTTGCTTTATTCGTTGTTGCCAGTTTTGCTTAAGTAATAAATCAATACTTGCGCAGGCCGCTGCACAGGCAAGTGGGTTAACC
>NZ_JBEOPJ010000100.1:0-241 GCF_040309945.1 Shewanella sp. AC34-MNA-CIBAN-0136
TAACTTGTACTAATGACCCGTGAGGCTTAACCATACAACCCAGATGGGTTTTACTGATACGACTTAGTATTAGAATGGGACGCTTAAATAGTGTAACGAGATTCAAACTCAGATAAAGCAATCAGCTTTCCGAATTATTATTTAATGCCTAAAGAAGAATTAGGGCGTTAGATAAACAAAATTTGTCTGGAAACCATAGAGCTGTGGCACCACCTGATCCCATTCCGAACTCAGAAGTGAA
>NZ_JBEOPJ010000101.1:0-241 GCF_040309945.1 Shewanella sp. AC34-MNA-CIBAN-0136
GTCGTACTGTTTGACCAGACGTGACATCTCATACTTTTGCTCAAAAGCATGCTTTGAACCTGCCAAGGCATTGTTGACCGTTGGATCACTGGCTTGAAAGCTAATTTGAATATGCTGAAGACCTGCTTCTTTTAAACGTGCAATCCGAGCTTCGTTTAATCCCATACCTGAGGTGATTAGATTGGTATAAAAGCCTTGATTGTGCGCATAAGCGACCAGTTCTTCTAAATCTTGACGAACC
>NZ_JBEOPJ010000102.1:0-241 GCF_040309945.1 Shewanella sp. AC34-MNA-CIBAN-0136
TCTCCTATTAGTACATAATTGGAGTCCAGAACAGATCTCACAGGTATTACTGGTAATGAATTTACATTACGCTAAGGAATAAGCGCCAACCTAGCTAACTACTTAGGAGCATAAACACTATCACATAGGCAAGAAAAGAAAGCTACTGCTATTAAAAATGGCACATTCTACCGAGTCTAGCCCTGCAATTGTCAATACCCGCGAGCATTTTAGAGCTTGAGATATTAGTACTGTATTAGGC
>NZ_JBEOPJ010000103.1:0-241 GCF_040309945.1 Shewanella sp. AC34-MNA-CIBAN-0136
GGATAGAACCAACCTTGGGACGTAGCGACATTTGGTCGCATTGGTACTTTAACACCTGCTTTGGTTACACTGCCATCGTTTTGATTAAACGGCAATTCGATTAAATCATCTGAATCGAGGTTCTCAGTGGCTAACGTAATTTTTGTGTCTTCTCCATAAAGTCCTGGACTGGCAATATCTCGATCAATGACTCCGAACAATCGATCGGACTGGCTAGGGATATCATTGCGCAAGCGTGATA
>NZ_JBEOPJ010000104.1:0-240 GCF_040309945.1 Shewanella sp. AC34-MNA-CIBAN-0136
GGTTTAGCCAACGACCAAATGTCCAATTCCGGATACAAGTCGCGACCTAGACCTTCGACATGTACTAGTGTCTTGAGCAACAGCATCAGCTGCGGCGGAATGCTCATATGATGCCGACGAGCGATATCGAGTATCTGAATTAAGACGCCGGCAAAGTCGATCTCATTGATAGACTTCTGTAGCATAGGTCCGACCGTACGGCGCATATCACGTATCAAAGCATGTTTATCGGTATTGGGC
>NZ_JBEOPJ010000105.1:0-240 GCF_040309945.1 Shewanella sp. AC34-MNA-CIBAN-0136
GTTCATCATCTATGGCTTCTGTTTGCGGTGCAAGTCTTGCATTAATGGATGCGGGTGTCCCAATCAAAGCCCCAGTCGCTGGTATCGCTATGGGTCTAGTCAAAGAAGGCGAGCGTTTTGCGGTCTTGTCTGACATCTTGGGTGACGAAGATCATCTTGGCGATATGGACTTTAAAGTTGCGGGTTCTAAAGACGGTATCACTGCGCTACAGATGGATATCAAGATCGAAGGTATCACGC
>NZ_JBEOPJ010000106.1:0-240 GCF_040309945.1 Shewanella sp. AC34-MNA-CIBAN-0136
TGTCTAAATACCATGCTAGATTTTTAATGCTAGGGCGTATCATCATCCATCTTGATATTCACATGGCGCTTGCCCAATGCTTGACCTTGCAAAATAGCTTTGGCAGCAGTTGCTTCTTGGGCAGTATCGAAGCCGCTAATATGGTACTTACGTGCATTGTCACTATCGACAATTTGTAGCTGTGCGCCGATGAGATTCACTTTATCGCCATCAAGCAGTTGAATATGCGCACGCTTACCG
>NZ_JBEOPJ010000107.1:0-240 GCF_040309945.1 Shewanella sp. AC34-MNA-CIBAN-0136
CGATATCACCCATTTTTTCGGCAAATAAACGCTTATTTTCAAGCTTTACATAACCGCGATCTTGAATGGTCGAGATGATAGACGCATAAGTCGATGGACGCCCAATACCTTTTTTCTCCAGCTCTTTGACCAAGCTTGCCTCGGTATAACGCGGTGGTGGCTTGGTAAAGTGTTGACTCGGATCAAGCTTATCGAGCGTTAATTTGTCGCCTTTTTTGACATCTGGAAGCAAAGTATCGT
>NZ_JBEOPJ010000108.1:0-239 GCF_040309945.1 Shewanella sp. AC34-MNA-CIBAN-0136
ATAATATATCTCCTGGGAAGATAACAATAGCGTGGATTACCCCAAAGACGATTAACCAATATAAGCGGGATTTTATCTGATTATTTTGGGATGGTGCCGCGACGGCAGATACCGGTCTCGCTTGCTGGCGTTGATATTGGATTAATAATCCCACCCCAAAAAGCATGGCGAATAGGCTAAAGAAGCGTCCTTCTAAAAAAAAGTTGCTGAAAATGAGTATGGCTATATCTGTTGTAGGT
>NZ_JBEOPJ010000109.1:0-237 GCF_040309945.1 Shewanella sp. AC34-MNA-CIBAN-0136
CGAGTGGCCAAAGGGATCAGACTGTAAATCTGACGGCTCAGCCTTCGAAGGTTCGAATCCTTCTCCCTCCACCATTTGCGTTGCTTCAAAGTTCAAATCTAAAAGTGTTAAAGATGTAAAGAGTTAGAATGTAAAAAGAGAGTAAGAAAAAAAGAAAATATGTGGAGGGGTTCCCGAGTGGCCAAAGGGATCAGACTGTAAATCTGACGGCTCAGCCTTCGAAGGTTCGAATCCTTC
>NZ_JBEOPJ010000110.1:0-234 GCF_040309945.1 Shewanella sp. AC34-MNA-CIBAN-0136
GGCGGAGCGGACGGGACTCGAACCCGCGACCCCCGGCGTGACAGGCCGGTATTCTAACCAACTGAACTACCGCTCCAAAACGGTTTGTATACACTTAATAAAACTAACAATAGTATAAAAATTATCTGTTTTATTAAGTGTAAACAGTCACTTGAATGGCGGAGCGGACGGGACTCGAACCCGCGACCCCCGGCGTGACAGGCCGGTATTCTAACCAACTGAACTACCGCTCCA
>NZ_JBEOPJ010000111.1:0-233 GCF_040309945.1 Shewanella sp. AC34-MNA-CIBAN-0136
GCGTACGACGACGAATTATTTGGCCCTGTTGCCTCGCTTATAAAAGCGAAAGACAACAACGATGCAATGAAAATTGCTAACTCGTCTCGCTATGGTTTAGGTGGCGGCATTTTCTCAAAAGACGAGAAAAAAGCCATTGAGCTGGCTAAAAAGCACTTCGACACCGGCATGATCAACATAAACGGCTACGGTTTAGCGCAACCAAACTTACCATTTGGTGGAGTTAAAGAAAG
>NZ_JBEOPJ010000112.1:0-231 GCF_040309945.1 Shewanella sp. AC34-MNA-CIBAN-0136
GTTTAACCATGCTGCTTATGCTGATACCCAGTTTAACAAAGTGGGCGAGGCACGTATGGGATACCTGTTTTGGGATGTTTATGATGCAACGCTTTTTACTCCCTCTGGATCTTATAGTCCCAAGCAAACGCCGGTTAAATTTACTTTAACTTACCTGCGCGACTTTGATGCTAAAGACATTGTAAAAGCCACTAAAGAGCAATGGCAACATTTAGGTAAATCACAATTATC
>NZ_JBEOPJ010000113.1:0-230 GCF_040309945.1 Shewanella sp. AC34-MNA-CIBAN-0136
GTTCTCTGAAATGCTAGAAAACTTAAAAGTCGATGTCGTCGGTATTTTAAGTAAAGTGCAAGTTCGCGCTGAAGAAGATGTTGAAAAAGTAGAAGAGCAACACCGTAAAAGTGAAAATGCCCCTCGCGAATATCAACATGAAGAAGCAGAGCATGTAGGTGGTGAAGCCCCACAAAGCGCTCAGGTTATGGCGCGTAGCGAGCCAAAAGTGGGTCGTAACGATCCATGTC
>NZ_JBEOPJ010000114.1:0-225 GCF_040309945.1 Shewanella sp. AC34-MNA-CIBAN-0136
GGTCAAACATCCTTGCCAAAACGGTTTTGATATTTAGATCCGTAAAACACCTTAATAAAAATGACGTTATTGGATTAATAGAGTCTGGGGACCCAATAACGCCTGAACTGTTGTGTTAGCTGTCTTCTTGACTACTAACGGTAGAGCGATAAAGCGGCAAGGATGCAAGATAGTTTGCGCTTATTTTTATTAGAATGTTTGTTGCTGTGCGTTATCAACTTGCTG
>NZ_JBEOPJ010000115.1:0-224 GCF_040309945.1 Shewanella sp. AC34-MNA-CIBAN-0136
GGTGCGCGTGGGAGGAGTCGAACCTCCGACCGCCTGGTTCGTAGCCAGGTACTCTATCCAGCTGAGCTACACGCGCAAAATCGGTAAAACAAGCCATTCATAAATAATGCTATCGTCTGCACTTCATGTGCGTGACGTTATTTAATGAATGGCGGAGAAGGAGGGATTCGAACCCTCGATGGGATTTAAAGCCCATACTCCCTTAGCAGGGGAGCGCCTTCGGC
>NZ_JBEOPJ010000116.1:0-219 GCF_040309945.1 Shewanella sp. AC34-MNA-CIBAN-0136
TATTAGAATGAGGCGCTTAAACAGTGGTCATAAAATGCTCCATGCGTTTATGACATCAAGTACATCCGTGTACTTGTGGAACTCAATACTCTTGATAAGAGTAAAAGCAATCAGCTTTCCGAATTATTATTTAATGCCTAATGAAGAATTAGGGTGTTAGATAAACAAAATTTGTCTGGAAACCATAGAGCTGTGGCACCACCTGATCCCATTCCGAAC
>NZ_JBEOPJ010000117.1:0-202 GCF_040309945.1 Shewanella sp. AC34-MNA-CIBAN-0136
GGTTAAAAGCCAACTGCTCTACCAACTGAGCTAACGACCCATCTTGGTTTTGCAAGAACTGATATTCTTACTGGAACTAAAGCCAACTGTCTCTATTTCAAGACCAACTTAGCTAACGACCCATATTGATATGACATTTAAATTCTTTAACCACGATTTAAAAAGTGGTGGGTCGTGAAGGATTCGAACCTTCGACCAATTG
>NZ_JBEOPJ010000118.1:0-201 GCF_040309945.1 Shewanella sp. AC34-MNA-CIBAN-0136
TGGGGTCTCCCCATGCGAGAGTAGGTCATTTCCAGGCGCCTAATTGACTTGAGAGAGTCGCGAAACAGCCCGCTATTTATAGCGGGCTTTTTTACGTCTGCAATTTATAGTGTAGAGTTTGTTTTTGGCCAAAACATGACAGCAGTTTGTCGAATATGCCCATGCGTCCCCTTCGGGGATAAAAGAGTAGGTCATTTCCAG